>SZOZ01000011.1 GCA_030263455.1 Synechococcales cyanobacterium CNB | reverse complement strand
GCGCCGCCACAGGACAGCCGCCGCGACCGCCGCGGTCGTCGCCATCACGCTCCTCGCCGCGACGGGTGTCTCCGTGGCGTTCGGCGTCGAGGCGACCCGACAACGAAAGAAGGCTGAGAGTCACCTGCGCGACGTATCCGCAGTCGCTTCCTTTCAGAGCCGGATGCTCAGCGATCTCGATCCAGCGGTTATGGCAGGCACTCTCACTGACTTGCTCACGGCCGATGTTGCACGCACGCTCGAATACGGCATCGGAGATGCCGTGCTGGACGCATCTGCGGAGGTATTTGCCGACTACCTTCGGCTCGCGAATCCGACCAACGCGGCGCTTTCCGTCCTCAGCAAGCATCTCCTGGAACCGGCGGAGCAGGCCGCGGAGAGCGAGTTCGCGGATCGCCCGCTCGTGCTTGCCAGCCTGCTCGGAACGATCGCGGATAGTTACATGATGTTGGGACTTCCGCAGGCGGCAGAACGGCCGCGATCGCGATCGATCGATCTCTTTCGCGCCGAACTGGGCGAGTCGGCCGCGCCGACGCTCGATGCCTTGCAGAGCGAGGCGGCCATGCTGAGCCAGCTCGGGCGATCGGCCGAGGCAGAGCAGCGACTGCTGAAGATTTTCGCCATTCGGTCGGCGATCCTTCCGGACGGCCATCCCGACACGTTATGCCCGCTCGTCGGTTTGGCAGACGCGGCGTTCAACCTGGGCCAACTCGACGTTGCTGATGCCCGCTACCGGCGGGCGCTGGACGGCTTTCGCGACGCGCTCGGACCCGATGCGCCCGAGACCCTCACGGCGATGAACTCGCTCGGAAACTTCCTCGGACAGATCGGACGAATCGAGGAATCGGAGCGACTCCTTCGAGACGCATATGAGGGAAGGCTTCGGACACTCGGCGACGAGCACCCAGATACGCTCGACACGGCGAGCAGCCTCGGCGCCCTGCTGAATGTGACCGGACGGTTCGGCGAAGGCGAGGCCATCCTCCGTGAAAGCCTGGCCATCCGCAGGAGGCTGCACGGCGACAATCATCCCTCGACCATCACGAACATCAACAATCTCGCAACTCTACTTTCCGAGTATCCGGATCGTGCCGACGAGTGCCACGTCCTCCTCCGCCTTGCTCTGGAAGCGAACCTCCGACTGCATGGTCCCTTGCATCAAGACTCGCTCCTCGCGACGAGCAACCTCGCCACGTTCCACGCATTTCGGCGCGAGCACGAACTGGCCGAGCCACTCTTGCGACAGGTCTGGCTCGGGAGCGACGCCGTCCTTGGCCCTGAACACCCCGACTCGATCATCTCTCGCGGCATGTACAGCAGCGTGCTCCGCAGCATGGGTCGGCATGACGAGGCGAGGATGCATCTCGAAGCCTCGCTCGGCCTCGCCCAGCGCCACTTGCCGCCGGACCACCTTTATGTCCCCGTGCTGATGGTCATGCTCGGGAAGACGTACTTGGCGGCACGCGACCCCGCTGCCGCGGTTCCCGTGCTCCTCGAGGCCGCGACTGCGCTCGAAGGCCTTCTGGGGTCCGCTGCAGGTTCCTTTCTCGATGCCGCGGCAGCACTTGCGGACGCCTACGACATGCTCAACGCCATCGAGCCAGGCGCTGGCCACGCCGACGAAGCAGCCAAGTGGCGGGCACGTCTCGGCGGTTGATTTCCCTGTGCTTTGTCGTACTTCGGAGCAGCCCGTCGCTTTGGGTGCGGGACATCCCGCCAGCCGCCTGTCCCGCGGCCAGTGCGAAGGGGTACACGATGAGCCAGAAGGCGGCCGACCGGCTCTTCGAGAGTCTCGAATCCCGCACCCTGCTCGCGGTCTTTACCGTGGACACGCTTGCCGACGTGGTGGACGGTAACTACTCAGCGGGCAACCTCAGCCTTCGCGAGGCGATCCAACTCGCGAACACGGATCCGGCCCGCGATGAGATACGGTTTGCGCAGGGCATCCACGGCGGGACGATCAACCTTTTGCTGGGTCAGTTGGAGATTACCGAGGAGCTGGACGTCATCGGTCCGGGTTCGGGCAAGCTGACGATCAACGCGGGAGGGAACTCACGCATCTTCTCCGTGAACATCGGGACCGCCGAGGACGTGCGGGACGTTCGGCTCGAGGGAATGATGCTCATCGGCGGAAAGGCCGAGTTCGGCGGCGCGATCCATTCCAAAGAGAATCTGGACATCCGTGATGCCATCATCAGCAGCAACGAGGCAACCTTTTGGCCTGGAGGTGGCGGGATCGAGGCCCGTGACACGACAGTCGTCGTCAGAAACAGCATTGTCTCCGGCAACATTTCGAAAGACTCGGGAGGCGGCATTCACGCACGCTCGGTTACTGTCGAAGATTCAATCTTCTCAGGCAACACGTCGCTGGGTGGGGGAGGCGGCGTCTCTCTCACAAACGGTGGGACCACTGTCGTCAAGGACTCGATCTTTACGGCAAACTCGGCGCCGGGGGGGAGCGGCCTGTTGGCGATCGACCATGCGAGCGTCCTCATCATGGGCTCCCAGTTCGTCGGCAACGTGACGGGCGCTGCTGGCGGCGCGGTCGCCGTGCTCGGTATCAGCGTGAATCCGGCGATTGCGATCGAGGGATCAGCCTTCATCAGCAATGAGAACGGGGCCTTGATCGCGGACGCACTGGGCGTGCTCATGATCGTGGGAATCAAGGACTCGGTGTTCAATGACAATACTTCGACGAGCGCGGGATTCGGCGCGGTCAGCCTGGGATATGCGGATGCTGATGTCAACGGCTGCCAGTTCAGCGGCAACAGCGGGCCGAGCGCTGGCGCGATCAGCATCTCCGCCGGGAACCTGTCGATCATCAGCTCGGAGTTCACCGGCAACGTGACGACCGATCACGCCTGGGGCACCACGGGCGGGACGATCGCCGCGGGTACCGGGTTTGCCGGAACATTGGCCATCATCGACAGCTCTCTGACGGGCAATACCGGCACGAAAGCGAGCGCTGTCCACTTGAACTCGCAGGCAGCAGGCGGAGCGACTCTGTTCATCGAACGGACAACCATCAAGGGCAACTCGAGCGACAACGCGGACTACGGCACCATCTCCGTCGTCGCCACCAACGGCGTCCAGCCTCACCAAGTCACGGTGAGAGAGTCGATCATCTCCGAGAACACCGGCCGCGGTCTGAACCTGTGGGGGCACACGGTGATCGAACGCAGCACAATCACCGGAAACACCACGACAGGGTGGGGCGGTGGGCTGTACCACTTCGGCAACGATGGTTCTCTCGAAGTGATCGATTCCCGCTTCGAAGGAAACCAGGCGTCTCAAGGGGGCGGTCTGTACGCCGGCGGCAGGAGCACGACGATCCGCGGCTCTCTCTTCCGCGCGAACACGTCATCGGGACAGGGCGGCGGGCTGTTCGTGGGCCCGACGCACGACGGGTCCGCCCTGATCATCAACTCCACCATCAGCGGCAACAGCGCGGTGACCAACGGCGGAGGCCTGTTTGCTGCACGAACGACGATCGCAAACTCCACGATTGTCGGCAACACCGCTGATGCGAACGGTGTCGGCTTCCAAGGCGGCGGCATTTGGTTCGCGACCTACAGCGGGCAGGACAACGAGAACTACCTGTACTCGTCCATCGTCGCACACAACACCCGCACGAACGCCGCCCAGGAAAGCCAGACAACGCCAGACCCTGCCGGTGAAAGCCATAACCTGATCGGCGGCGACCCCATGCTCGCGCCACTCGGCGACTATGGTGGCCCGACGCCGACGTACGCCCTCCTCGCGGGCAGCCCCGCCATCGACGCCGGCTCAAACCTGCAGAACCTTGACACCGACGCCCGCGGCAAGGCCCGCGTCTTCGGCGCGGCCGCGGACATCGGCGCGTTCGAGCACAACGGGCCTCCGGTATTCGCGTCGCTCACACCGTCCAACACGCCTGTCGGGTTGTCGGACTCCTTCACGCTTACCGCAATCATCGCTGATCCTGGCGACGCACCGATCGTCGAGGTACGGTTCTATCACGACGCCAATCGCAACGGCGTCCCCGACGACGGCGAACTTCTCTCGACCGACTCGGACGCCTCCAACGGCTGGACAACAGTCGTCGGGCCGTTCCCCGGGGCAGGCCCCGCGGAGACGTTCATCGCCGTTGCGGTCAATGCGATCGGCTTCTCGAACGACGGCTTCGCGGCCGACGTGGCGTTCGATGCGTCGAATGAGCACCCGGTCGTGCAATCGCTCATCGTCTCATCGGGTGCGGTGGAGCGGGGGGCATCCTTCACCCTGACAGCGACAGCGACGGACGAAGATGGCACGATCGTGGAGGTCCGATTCTTGGCGCTCTTCGATCTCAACGGTGACGGCGTGGTCGATGCCAACGACGTCATCGTCGACTCCGACGGCAGCAACGGCTTCACGGCCGTCATCGCGGCCGCAGCGTCGAGCCGCATTCCCACCGGTGAGCCTGCTCGCTTCAGACTGATTGCTGTTGACAACGTCGGCGCTTCCAGCGAACCGACCGACTTCGAGTTCGATCCATGGCTCTCCCGATTCCTGCACAGCGCGGCTCATGTCAGCGCCGCCAGTGACAGCGGTGATACACACCGCATTATTGGCGTCAATATGGACGGCCGCGTCTTCGTTTTCGAGCCGACGGATACCGGCTGGCGTGTCCTCGGGGCGAGTGCCGGCGAACTTGCTACCTTCACCGGTCCCTCTACGACATGGACCGACCCGAAGGACGGCCTGGTCTACGCAGCCGCAGTCACCAACGAGGGCCTCGTTCTCCTGAGACGCGGCTTCGAGGGGCAGTGGACAGTCCGACTCCTCACGACCGAACTCGCCGGCTCGATCGCGCCCGCCCGAGCGATCACGCACTTTATCTCCACGGACGGCATCATCGTCTTGGTCGGTGTTGCGCAGGACGGCCGCATGGTCGCTTTCCAGCAGACAGGCGCCGCGGATGTCGCAGGCAATCCCCTCTGGACCTTCGTCAACATCTCCGACGACCACCTCACCCCGCAGGGCATGGCGACGCCCGACCTCAACGACCTCATCGCTTATGTCACCAACTGGAATGCGTGGCACCTTGCCGGCATCGACGCCGACGGGAACATCCAGTCCATCTGGATCATGCCCGGCGTGTTCGATCTCTGGCGGGTGGACAACCTTTCCGAGATTACGGGCGCGCCCCTCATCAGCGGGCAACTGGCCGTCACACTCACGGCTTGGGACGGCATCAACCTCGCTGGCCTCAACGCCGACGGGCGCCTCATGGTAACCTGGTGGGTGCCGCAGTTCGGCGGTGACTGGCTGACCAACGACCTCACCGAGAACGCCGGGGGTCCGCTGCTGGTTCCCGGCCAACTGACCGGCTACACGACACCCTGGGGCGGCCTGAACTACGCCGGCCTCGACGGCCAGGGAGCACTGACCGTCTACTGGTGGACTCCGACGCTGGATCTCTGGGTGGTTTCACCGCTCATTGAGGGGCTTCCCGAGGGGGCGACGAGACCGACCGGCAGGCTCGCGTCCCATGCTTCTGCGGTCGGGACGCTAAACATTCTTGGCGTCGGTCCCGGCGGCGAGGTGATCCGTGTCCACTGGGCACCGGGGATGGACTCTTGGATCACCGAGAACCTCAGCGAGGTCGCCGTCCACGCCTGATCGTGGGATGGCGGGCGGCGAACGCGGCGAGCAAGCCCCGGCGAAGGATGCCGGGGCTGTTCGCTTCGGGATGATCGCGATCATGTGCGGCCGCATGGGGGAGGAGCCGGTATCGTCAGCGGCCCATCACCTTGGAGACGGTTCATGCTGCGCTTCGCCACGATCGCGGTCTCGTCCCTGATCTCGATCGTCGCGTTCGGTCAGGTTCGCCTTGACCTGCACTGGCGGTGGGTCGAGGGTCAATCCCGCACCTATCGCGTGGTGGAGGAGATGGACCAGTCGATCGCGGGCGCGGAGGGCACGGGACTGAAGTGGGTCCGCACGATCCGCTACCGCGAGGAAGTCCGACGAGCGGACTCACGCGGTGTGGCGACAGTCGAACGGACCTACGAGGCGATCGCCGTGGTTGTCACGCGCGATGGGAAGCGCGTCGAGTACGACTCCGATCAGCCCGGCACGCACGAGGCAGCGTCGGACCCCATGATCGCTCCATTCGCCGCGCTGGCCGGCAAGACGATCAGTTTCGATGTTGACGCGGAGGGTCAGGTGCTCGCTGTTCGCGGCGTGTCGGAGCTGATGAAGTCCGTGACGTCGCCGCTTTCCGGCGGCGCCCTTGACACCCAACTCGAAGCGTTCAACGCGACGCTGACAGACGAGTCCATGCGACAGCAGATCGAGCAGTCCCTGCGGCTGGTCCCGGGGCGGGGCGTTCGCACGGGCGAGTCGTGGGAGACCGCCATCCGGCAACCGATGCCCGTCGTCGGCGTGGTCGAGTCGCGGACCCTGTACACGCTCCGAGGGACGGCTCGGCATGCAACGCGATCGTGCGCCCGCATCGAGTCAGCCGGTACGCTCTCGCTCGTGCGGCAGGAGAACGACGACCTGTCCCGGTTGCTCGAAGGGCTGGTCCGAGTTCGCCTGACCGATTCTCGTCTCGCTGGGGAAACGCTCTTCGACCATGCCGCCGGGTGCATCGCGCGGTCTGAAATGTCGATGGATTCGGACTGGTCGGTCTCGATGCCGGACCTGACCGACCCAGCAAAGAAAGTCGAGCAGACGCAGCGGATCCGCCAGCGAGCGACGCTGGAACTGGTCAGCGGCGATTGAGTCGAGCGGCCCGGTATCCTTCCGCCATGGCAGCGCCGACCGTCGCCGATCGCCTCGCACCGTTCGGAACCACGATCTTCGCCGAGATGACCGCGCTTGCCCTGCGCCACAACGCGATCAATCTCTCCCAGGGTTTCCCCGACTTCGACGGGCCGGCGTTCGTCAAGGACGCTGCCAAGGCCGCGCTGGATGCCGGTCACAACCAGTACGCCCGCACCCTCGGCGTGCCGCCCCTCAACGAGGCGATCGCGGACTGGTTCCGGCGCGGCGGAGGACGGCCGGTCGATCCGACCACCGAGGTCACTGTCACGAGCGGCTGCACGGAGGCTCTCGCCGCGTGCTTCCTCGGTCTGCTCAACCCCGGCGACGAAGTGATCCTCTTCGAGCCGTTCTATGACTCGTACCGGGCGGGCGTCGCGTTGGCGGGCGGCGTCGCGCGGTTCGTCACGCTTCGGCCCGGGGCGGATCGCCGGTTTGCATTCGACGAGGACGAACTGAGCAGCGCCTTCGGGTCGCGCACTCGGGCCTTGGTGCTGAACACCCCGCACAACCCGACTGGCAAGGTCTTTACGCGCGGCGAACTGGCCCTGATCGCGTCCCTCTGCGAGCGGAACGGCGTGACGGTGATCTCGGACGAGGTCTACGAGCGATTGACATTTGACGCGGACAGGCCGCACGTGTCGATCGCGTCGCTGCCGGGCATGACTGAGCGGACGATCGTGTGCTCAAGCCTCGGCAAGACGTTCAGCCTGACGGGGTGGAAGATCGGCTGGACGATCGCGCCGCCGAACCTGACGGCCTGCGTGCGGGCGGCGCACCAGTTCCTGACGTTCGCGACCGCGACGCCGCTGCAGCACGGTGCTGCGGTCGCGCTGAGCGACCCATCGAGTGAGCCGTATGTTCGGGGCCTCGTCGCGGAGTACCGGGCGGGCCGGGACTTTCTCGCCGATGCCCTCGCGTCGCTCGGTTTCGGCGTACATAGGCCTGACGGAACATACTTCATCATGGCCGATCACACGCCGGTCAGCCGTCGTCTGGGTCTCGCAGACGACGTGGTGTTCTGCCGCAACCTGACGGCCGAGGTCGGCGTCGCAGCCATCCCGCCGAGCGTCTTCTACGAGCACAAAGAGTGCGGCCGACCGTTCGTCCGCTTCGCGTTCTGCAAGAGAAGGAAAACGCTGGAGGAGGCGGTGCGGAGGCTGCGGCTCGCGCTGGGCTGAGGGGCACGGACACGCGAGCGGCGGTACTCTGGTCTCCATGATCTCCACACTCGGCCTCCGCATCAGTGCGGCCTTCCGTCGCACCGCGCCCGACCCGTTCGTACTGGCCGTGCTGCTCACGCTCGTCACGTTCGTGCTCGTTCTCACGCGAACGCCGGCGTCTTTCTCGGCCTCGGTCTCGATGTGGGCTGGCACGGAGGGGGTCTGGTCAGCGGGGATGCTGCGGTTCGCGATGCAGATGTGCCTGATTCTCGTGACCGGGCACGCGCTGGCGTCCAGCCCTCCTGTCTCGCGCATGCTGGACGCATTGGCCGCTGCTCCGCGGTCCGCACCGAAGGCAGTTGCGCTGGTCGCCCTCGTTGCGGCCTCGCTGGGCGTGCTGAACTGGGGACTGGGGCTGATCGCCGGCGCGCTCATGGCTCGGCGGGTCGGCGCGGCCATGGAGCGTCGCGGGGTCGCGGCCCATTACCCTCTGCTCGCCGCAGCCGGCTACGTCGGCCTGCTGGTCTGGCATGGCGGGTTCTCCGGCAGCGCGCCGCTCAAAGTCACGCAGCCGAGCGAAATCCGGGACATCTTCGGGCCGGATGCTCCATTCGGGCCGATTTCACTGGCCGGCACGATCCTCAGCCCGATGAACCTGGCCGTGACGGGCGGGCTGCTGGTGCTCGCGCCTGCGTTGCTGGCGATGATGTCGCCGCGGCGAGCCGAGGACGTCGAGCCTGCATCCCGGTTCATCTCGGCCGAGCCTGATCCCGCGCTGCCTCCCGAGCAAGACAAACCATTCCTTCCCCGCCTGCTCGAAGACTCGCCAGTTGTCACGCTCTTGCTCGTCGCCCTGATCGCGTGGTGGGCGTGGGGGTACTACCTGCCGCCGACAGACCCGACAACCGGCGCTCGGCCTCCTTCGGGCATCACGCAGTTGACGCCCGACACGGTCAACATGACCATGCTCATGCTTGGGCTGCTGCTGCACGGCACGCCGCGCAGGTACGTCCGTGCAGTGGAGCGGGCGGCGTCGGGGTGCGCCGGGATCATCCTGCAGTTCCCGCTCTACGCGGGAATCATGGGGCTGATGGCAGGCTCCGGCCTGACGGTGCAGATGGCACGGGCAATCGCGGACACGTCCAGCCCGACGACGCTGCCGTTCCTGACGTTCGTCAGCGCGGCGATCGTCAACCTGTTCGTGCCGTCGGGCGGTGGGCAGTGGGCGGTGCAGGGTCCGATCGCCATGCACGCCGCCGCCGACGCGGGCGTTGATCCGGCGAAGATGGTGATGGCGGTCGCCTACGGGGACCAACTGACGAACATGCTCCAGCCGTTCTGGGCCTTGCCGCTCCTGGCGATCACGGGGGTGAAGGCACGCGACATCGTTGGCTACACGGCCATCGTCATGGTTGCGGCAGGGGCGTGGATGGCGGCAGGGCTGCTGCTGTTCTGATCTCGGCAGGATCGGCGACGATGCCGCGGTGGTACGCGATGATGTAGGCCCAGTTGGCGATGAATGCGGCGCCGACGAGGCACCAGGCGATCCTTCGGCCGTGGGTTCCGAGGCCGAGATTGAGGCGCTTGCCGAAGCCGATTCGCATCACGCCGACGCCGGCGAGGGCTGCGCCGCCGATCGTTACGAAGGGGTTGTATCGCAGCGCGGAAGCGGCGTCGCCTTGGGCGAGGGAGAACACTGCCCGCGTGGAACCGCAGGTGCCGCAGGGGATGCCGGTTGCCCTGCGCAAGGTGCAGGTGATCGGGGCATCGCCGCCGTGCGTGCGCCAGAGTTCCAGCGCCATGACGCTGCCGCCCCAGAGTACGACAATCGCGACGATCCACCACGGGACCGGCAAACGTCGGCTTGCTGTGACGAGGCGGGGTTTCACGGGTACCTCAAGGGCCGCCCGCGCCGCCCGCAGCGCCTGCAGCGGCCAAGCCGAGGCCCAACGCGATCAGCACGACGTAGAGCAGGATCATCAACACGCTCAAGATGAGAAACACGGTTCCGATGATCCCACAGATCATGCCGGCTTGTGTCAGCCCGCGACCTTCTCGGTCCATGGTGCCGGCGTCGATCCGCTTCAGGTCGCCCTTGCCCATGATCCACGCGAACGGTCCGAGGATCGCGCACAGGACGATGCTCAGGATGCCGAACACGAGAATCAACACGCCGCGGTGCGGGGCCACGACGGACGAGTGTGTGGTAGGAGGGGTCTGAGTCACGGTCTGCTCTCCTGGATTCAGAGGGCCAAGTGCCCGGGGCGTGTCCCGGCCAGAATACCGTCTCAAGGCCTTCCATGCAGTCAAGCCTCATGCCGAGATTCGTCCGACAAGCCGAAACCCTTCGCCCCTCGGCCGAGTGCCTGGTGCGAGCGGTGGTTGCATCGTGCGATCCCGCCCGGCTTGTTCGGGAGGGCTGGCCGGGCGATTTCAGGGTTGCAGGCTCCGTGGTGCTGGTGGCGGTGGGAAAAGCCGCTCCGGCGATGGCAGCTGCCGCGTACGAATGCCTTGGTGACGCGCCGACGGAGGGCGTGGCGGTCTTTCCGTCGGGAGTGCCCGGGACGGATCGCCTCGCGGCCCTAGGAGTCGAGGCCTTCGAGGCGGATCACCCGGTTCCGACTGCCCGCAACCTGCATGCGGCCGCGCGCGTCGCGGCACTCGTCGAGTCCATGCCGAGCGACGGCACGCTCCTGCTGCTGCTCTCGGGCGGAGCGTCCGCGATGCTCACGCTACCGACAGAGGGGTTGACGCTTGATGACCTGGCGGCAGTAACGCGAGCGTTGCTTCGCGCCGGAGCGCCGATCGACGAACTCAACGCTGTGCGAAAGCACTGCGAGCGGCTCAAGGGCGGCGGCCTGGCACGGCTTGCTTCGCCTCGGCTGGTGCAGGCGCTCATCCTCTCAGATGTTGTGGGCGATCGACTTGACGTCATCGGCTCAGGCCCGACCGCACCGGATCCGGCAACGTACGCGGAGGCGCTGGACGTGCTGCAACGCCGCGGAGTGATCGATGCGTCGCACACCGTGACCGAACACCTCCGCAGTGGCGCGGCCGGGCGGCTGCCCGAAACCCTCAAGCCCGGCGATGCCGCGTTTGTTCGCGTCCGCAACTCGATCATCGGCGGGAACGAAACCGCGCTCAGCGCTGCGGCGACTCGGTTGGCCTCTGAGGCCTTTCGCGTTGTTGCGGTCGAGCGCGGGGTTACGGGCGAAGCGGACGAGATCGGACGCGAACTCGCGAGGCGGATTCGGGCGATCCCCGCTGCCGACCGACCGGCATGCGTCCTGCTCGGGGGTGAGACGACCGTGACCGTGGGCGAGGCGCGAGGGATCGGTGGACGGAACCAGGAGCTGGCCCTCGCGGCCGCGATTGAACTCGACGGGGAGCCTGGACTTGGCGTGCTCGCCTTCGCCACAGACGGGCGCGACGGCCCGACCGACGCCGCAGGGGGCTTTGTCACCGGGACAACCGCAGCGGACGCCCGCGCGCGCAACCTTGATCTCCCATTTGCGCTCCGCGAGCACAACAGCCATGTCGCGCTCGACGCCCTCGGCTGTCTGATCCGAACCGGACCGACCGGCACGAACGTCAACGACATCGCGGTCGGCTACGCTCTCTGCACCGGACCCGGAGGCTGACCCATGAGCACGATCGCCCGATGGCTCGCCGTTCTGCTCGCGTGTGCCTTCGCGGTTACCTGCCGCGGGCAGGGCGTCACGCCCGTCGGAGAGTGGATCGGCGAAGCGATCGTCGTCGGCGACGTGGGCCGTGGCGGCCGATCCGCGGTCTACACCGATGCCGTCGGGCGGCTGATCGTGCGCGGCGAGTGGAAGTCCCCGGCGGAAGGCGACGTGGTTGCGCTCCCGAATGGTGACGAACGGCGCTGGGAACGCATCGCCGCGAATGACGAAGGCTGGTTCGCCCACGCCGCGCTGCGGAACGGCTACGCCCGACTCAACGTGCGAACGATGCACGGCGGCCTGTTCGTGCTCGAAGCGTCCGGGCACAGCATGGTCTACGTCAACGGCCAGCCGCGAGTCGGCGACCCCTATCAGACGGGGTACGTTCGTCTGCCAATCGCACTGCGCCCAGGCGACAACGAACTGCTTTTCGCGTGCGCGCGGGGTCGGTTGCGGGCGCGGGTGATAACACCGCCTTCGCGAGTGTTCTTCGATACCGGCGACCTGACACTCCCTTCGCTGGTGCAGGGTGAGGGCGCAGTGCTGCACGCGGGCGCGGTTGTGGTGAACACCGATCGCGTGGCGGCCCGAGAGCTGACCGTGCGCGCGGAGGCGTTGGCTTCGGACGGCACGCCCCTGGCTGAGCTGCACTCGGATGTCGGGATTCTGTGGCCGCACTCGACCCGAAAGGTTCCGATCGACCTGCCCGCGGTGCAGGGCACGAGCCTCATCGACCGGAGCGTTCGATACAGGCTGACGCTGGAAACTGCCGACGGCGCCGTGCTCGCGACAACCGAGATCACCCTCGACGTGCGCTCTCCGAACGAGCAGCACGACCGCACGTTCATCAGCGGTATGGACGGCAGCGTGCAGTACTACTCGGTGCGACCGGGAGTGATCGCGGATGGCGTCACGCCGGGGCTGATCCTGACGCTGCATGGCGCGAGCGTTGAAGCCCGGAGTCAGGCCGCGTGCTATGCGCCGAAAGACTGGGCGCACGTCGTCGCCCCCACGAACCGTCGCCCGTACGGCTTTGACTGGGAAGACTGGGGGCGGCTCGACGCGATGGAGGTCCTCCGGATGGCGTCGGCACGCTTCGGCACTGACCCGCGACGCACCATCGTGACCGGACACTCGATGGGCGGCCACGGCACGTGGCATCTCGGGGTCACATTCCCCGACCGCTGGGCGGCGATCGGACCGAGCGCTGGGTGGGTGAGTTTCTGGTCGTACACGGGCGCTGCCCGCTACGACTCGGCCTCCGGCGTCGAGGCGATCCTGATGCGGGCGACCAGCCCGAGCGACACGTTGGCACTGAGGCGCAACCTCGACGGCCTCGGCGTGTACGTCATCCACGGCGACGCGGACGACAACGTTCCGGTCGACCAGGCACGCACGATGCGCAAGGAAGTGGGGGAGTGGCACCGGGATTTCCAGTACCACGAGCAGCCGGGAGCGGGGCACTGGTGGGGGAACGAGTGCGTGGACTGGGAGCCGATGGTCGAGTTCTTCAAGGAGCGCCGTCGTGACGAGATGCCCGCGCGTGTGTCGTTCGTGACGGCCGGCCCGGGGGTCTCGGCGACGCGGGATTGGGTGACGATCGAGCAGCAGCACGAGAGCATGAAGTTCAGCCGCGTTGACGCGGTGATGGACCCATCCGCCCGCCGAGTCGTCGTCGCGACCGAGAACGTCGCGCGTCTCGCCCTTGACCTGCGGGGCATGGAGGAAACCGGACGAATCGCGGTTGAGATCGACGGGCGCGAGATCGACTCCACCTGGCCTGAAACAGGTGTGCTTCACCTGATGAACGGCGCAAGCGATGAGGGTGTCAGGGGCAGAGGTTGGTCGGTTGCCCGGCCGCTTCACCCGTCCACGAAAGGCCCGCACCGGTCCGGCCCGTTCAAGGCCGCGTTCGACAACCGTTTCGTCTTCGTCGTCGGCACGCTCGGCAACGAGGCCGAGATGAACTGGGCCTTCGCCAAGGCCCGCTACGACGCGGAGACGTGGTGGTACCGCGGCAATGGCACGGTCGAGATCGTTCCGGACCGCCTCTTCGATCCGGCCGCAGAGGTGGATCGAAGCGTCATTGTCTACGGCAACGCCGACACGGTCTCGTGCTGGGATGCGCTTCTCGGCGATTCTCCGGTTCGCGTGACATCGTCCGAAGTGCGCGTCGATGAGCGAATCGTGAGCGGGGACGACCTGGCCGTGCTGTTCTGCCGACCGCGGCCGGGAAGCGAGCGGGCCATGGTCGGGGTGGTGTCCGGCACGGGCCTGGCCGGACGTCGCCTTACGGATCGCCTGCCGTACTTCGTTTCCGGCGTGCAGTACCCGGACTGGATCGTGCTCGACGCGACGATGCTCGAGCGCGGCGTGCATGGGGTGATCGGGGCGGGATTCTTCGGCAACTCGTGGGAGGTCGATGCCCGGCAGAGCGCATGGCGCGACCCGGAGTGACAAACTCCGTGCGCACGACCGGGACAGCGCCTACCGCGGCCCAAGCCTTCGCACGGTACCCTCGGCCCGATCGGTCGGCTCCGGCTCTGGTGTCCCGCCCTGACGTGCTTCGCCCGGCGGCGCATTCAGCAGGCGAAGTTGGAAGTCGTGGATGAGATCGCGGTAGTGATCGCCCCAGATGCCGTGGCGGAACTGCGGGTAGAGCATGATCTCGAATGGACGGTTGGCCTCTTGGAGGGCCTTGGCCAGCCGCGTCGTGTTCTGCATGTGGACGTTGTCGTCCATCGTGCCGTGCAGGATCAGCAGCCGGCCGTGCAGGTTCTTCGCGGCCTTGACGGCCGAGGTCGCGTCGTAGCCGCCGGGATTCTCCTGCGGTGTGTCCATGAACCGCTCGGTGTAGATGGTGTCGTAGTCGCGCCAGTCGGTCACGGGCGCACCGGCAATGCCCGCCGCGAAGAGGTCGCAGTTCGTCATGGCGTAGGCGGTGATGAACCCGCCGTAGGAGTGTCCGGACATGCCGATCCGTGAGCCGTCGATTCCCGGCTGTTGTTTGAGCCAAGTGATCGCGTCCACGATGTCTTCGAGTTCGGGCACGCCGAGGCGGCGGTACGCCGTCCATGCGCTGACCGCTCCCTTGCCGCTCGCGGAGTAGGGATCCGCGCGGAAGACCACGAAGCCGACGTTGGCGAGCATGTGATCGGCGGCGTTGCCGAGGGACCACCCGCCGCGCACGGTCGGCGCGTGCGGGCCGGCATACGTCGTGAACCAGACGGGATGGGGTCTGGCCGGGTCGAAGTCCGGCGGGTAGAGCACGGTGGCATCAAGCATGGGACCGCGGCGCGAGGGGATGCGGGCGCGTTCGAATCGCCCGAGGCGCCACTCGTCAAGGTCCGGCACGGGGTTGGTGTCGAGCATTCGGACGATTGAGTCGTCGTCGGCGCGGACAGCGACTCTCGTGGGCCTTTCGTCGTCGGACCAGGTGTCGATGAAAAGCGTGCCCGAGGGGTTGACGGAGACGCGGTGGCTGCCGGGCGTAGTGGTCAGGCGTGTGAGGCCGGTGCCGTCGAGATTGATCCGGTAGAGGTTGTTGGTGAGATGGTCGTCCTCGGGTGTGGAGGCGGTGAAGAAGAGCCGGGAGTTCTTCTCGTCGAGGAGCTCGACGCCGCGCACCTCGAAGTCGCCGGTCGTGACGGGCCTGATGAGCGAGCCGTCGCGGGCGTAGTGATAGAGGTGTTTCCAGCCGGTGCGTTCGGAGTCGAGCAGGAATGAGCCGTCCTTGAGGAACCGGGGCGCCCACGGGGCCTCGATCCAGGCCTGCGTTGAGTCTCGGAAGAGCACGGCAAACGAGCCCGCGTTCGGATCGACGGTGCAGAAGTCCAACCATCGCTGGGCGCGGTCCTGCACGAAGAAGTACGCGGTGCGTGAATCCGGCCACCAGCCGACGCCGGTGACGATGAACGAGCCTGCGGTGTAGCGGGCGAGATCGGCGAAACGGGGCTGACCGCCCGCGACCGCCACGATCCCGACGCGAACTTCAGGGTTCGGCCTCCCGGGCTTGGGGTAGGTTGTCGTCTCGATCCGTTGCGGCTCGGGCACGTCGTCCACGATCGTGAACGTATCCACCATAGAGGTATCGGTCTCGAAGAACGCGATGCGCGACGAGTCGGGCGACCACCAGTAGGTGCGCCACGAGCGGCCGAAGATCTCCTCGAAGTAGACCCAGTCCGCCTTGCCATTGAGCAGGCGCTCGGAGCCGGTGGTGGTGAGGCGGCGTTCGGTGGCCGTGTCCACGTCAACGACGAACAGATCGTTGTCGCGGACGAACGCGACGAACCGACCGTCCGGGCTGAACGAGGCCAGTTCCTCGCGACCGGGCGTCGCGGTCAGGCGCCGGGCGGCGGATCCGTCGAGTCGTGCGTAGTAGAGGTCGTCGCCGTGCTCGAAGAACCCCGCGGCGCGGTCTTCGGTCGTCTGCGAAAACGCCAAGCGGTCGGCGATCCGTCGGGCGGTGGCATCGTCGATCGTCGGAAGGGCGGCGAGTGCCTGCCGCAAGGCGGAGGTGTCCGGCTGGGGCTGTGCGGTCGCCCGGCCGGTGCGCGCGTTGACGGCATATCGCGTGCCGTCCTTTGTCTGGGCGAAGTGCTCGTCGTCGAGCCACTCGCCGACGCGGACGGGCGAGCCGTTGAGGTCCGGTCGGCGGCGGTCGCGGTAGACGCTGTCGAAGGTGATCGGTCTGTCGAAGATGCGGTCCTCGTCGATCGGGGGCTGATCGGAGCGTGTGAGCGGAACGGGCGTGAGAACGCGCAGGATCGGATACGGCTCTCCCAGGCGCAGCCCGTCGTCGAGCGCGTTCCAGAGGGTCAGGCCATCCTCGCTCATCGGCTCGAGGAGCAGCACCGCGAGCGGACCGAGCGGCTGCGCGGTTCGCACGATCGCCGTGCCGGCTTCGATGCGCGGCGCGACCGCTTCCGCGCTCGCGGTGACGCGCGTCATGCGGTGTCCCTGGAACGGGCGATCTGCCCGCTCGATCGAGTCGATGCGCAGGCATTCGGCGTCCAGTTCGGCGTCCTCGCGGAGTTCTTCGACGGTGATGCCGTGACGCTTCAAGCTCTCGATCACGACGCTCAGATGAGGTGGGATCAGGTATGCCCACGGGAGGCGCACCGCCCGTTCCGACTCGTAGTCGAGCCAGAGTTCGCACTCGTAGTCCTTCGGCTGTTCCGTGGCGACGCGCCTGCCGTCGCGCTGCTCCATCTCGAACCCCTTTACCGCCGCCTTTTCCCCGAGCGGCGCGGCCCGGGTCCGCACTGCGACCAGGTCGTCATCCTGCGGTGACTCGCCGGCCCGCGATGCGCGACGATCCACCTCGCGCAGCAGTTTGACGATCTCGTCCTTCCGGGCGGCCGCGTCTTCGACGATCGCCCGGCAGAAATCCAGCGTTGCGATCACCCGGTCCTTGAACGGCGCATACGAGTACGCTTCCGAGAGGATGGCGATCCGGTTTCGCAGGCCGACGTAGTTCGTGCTGTAGCGAGGTTCGGCGGGGAACGAGGTCCACTTCGTGTGATCGTCCTCGAAGTTGCCGTAGAAGAACGTCTCGTGGCCTTTCGTTTCGCGGAGTGTCTCGGTGACGCGAGGCAGCATCCCATCGCGCACCCAGCGGATCAGTTCGGCGTCCCCGGCCGGGTGCTTCGGGCCTGAGTAGGTGAGCACGTAGCGGTGCGCGGAGCCGTTCGTGGTGTGTGTGTCCACGAAAACATGCGGGTCCCAGCGACGGAGGAAGCGGATGAGGGCCTGCGTCTCGGGAGCCTCTGCCTTCATGAAGTCACGGTTGAGGTCGAACCCCTGGGCGTTCGGGCGAACGCCCATGCGCTCGGGGCCGACCTGTCCGGGCCGGTTACCCGGCTCCATGCGCTCATTGCCGTCGGCGTTGTAGATCGGCGCGATGCAGACGATGACGGACTTCAGTACGCCCGGTTCGTCGGCGAAGGCGAGTTCGCGGGCGAGCATCATCAGGGCTTCCTTCCCACAGACCTCGCCGGCATGAATGTTGCCGATGAGCAGGGCGACGACTTTCCCAGAGGCCTTTGCTTCCTCCGGCGTCGCAACCGGTGGATCAGCGACGACCAGCAGAGGAAGTTCGCGTCCCTCGACCGACCGGCCCAGTTCGGCCAAGTGGACGCGGGGTGACCGATCCGCCAGCCGTCGCGCAAGGTCCATGACCTCTGCGTGCGTCGCAGTCTGCGTGTACCCGGTGCGTTCTGCCTTGGTGAGCAGTTCCTCGGGCTGTCCGCGGCCGACAGTCGCGAGAACAGTGAGCGTCAGCATCGTGAGAGCGAACAGACGGTGGCGCATGGTCGATCCTTCCGGTTGGCGACTCGGTGACAGGGTAGCGGAACAGGCGGTGTGATACCCTGTCGGACCCGGGCGGGCGGCCCGGAGATGAGAGGAACCCCCGATGACACGACCTGTCACGCTGTTCACCGGCCAGTGGGCCGACCTTGGTCTTGAGGAAATGGCCGCCAAGGCGGCGTCGTTCGGGTACGACGGTCTCGAACTTGCCTGCTGGGGCGAGCACTTCGACCCCGTCCGCGGCGCAAGGGACAAGGCCTATTGCGACGGACGGCACGCCCTGCTCGCGAAGCACGGTCTGAAGTGCTGGGCGATCTCGAACCACCTCGTCGGTCAGGCGGTCTGCGACCTGATCGACGGGAGACACAAGTCGATTCTCCCGCCGCACGTTTGGGGCGACGGCGAGCCGGAGGGCGTGCGGAGCCGGGCAGCGGAGGAGATGAAGGCGACGGCACACGCGGCCGCGAACCTCGGCGTGAAGGTTGTCAATGGGTTCACCGGCTCGGCGATCTGGCACAAACTCTACTTCTTCCCGCCGACGGGTCAGAAGGACGTGGATGCCGGGTTCGATGATTTCGCGCGGCGGTGGGGGCCGATCCTCGACACCTTCAAGGAGGTCGGCGTGCGGTTCGCGCTCGAAGTCCACCCGAGCGAGATCGCCTACGACCTGTACACCGCGGAGCAGGCTCTCGCGGCCGTCGGGAATCACCCCGCCTTCGGCTTCAACTTCGACCCGAGCCACCTCGTTTGGCAGGGCGTGGACCCCGCGCGATTCATCGACCGTTTCCCCGACCGTATCTTCCACGTCCACATGAAGGACGCCGCGACGACGCTCGACGGCATGAGCGGCATCCTCTCGTCGCACCTGCCGTTCGGCGACGCGCGACGCGGGTGGGACTTTCGCTCGGTCGGGCGCGGCGACGTGAACTTCGAGGAGATCGTCCGTGCCCTGAACCGGGCAGGGTACTCCGGGCCGCTGAGCGTGGAATGGGAGGACAGCGGCATGGACCGCGAGCACGGTGCACGCGAATCGTGCGAGTACGTCCGGTCGCTGGACTTCACGCCGTCCGGAAGAGCCTTTGATGCTGCCTTTGAAGAGTGAATCCACGATGAATGAAATCGGACACACACTATGACGAGCACGAACAACAACCGGCCCCTTCGGATGGGCATGGTCGGCGGAGGACAGGGAGCCTTCATCGGAGCCGTGCACCGCATGGCCGCGCGACTCGACGGCGGCGTCGATTTCGTCGCCGGCGCTCTCTCGGCATCGCCCGAGAAGGCCAGGGCGAGCGGACGAGACCTCGGTCTCGACGACCGCCGAAACTACGAGTCGTGGGAAGCGATGCTCGAACGCGAGCGCTCTCTGCCACCGGGCGAGCGGATCGACTTCGTCAGCATCGTCACGCCGAATCACGTTCACTTTCCGGTGGCGAGGGCCTTCGTCGACGCTGGCTTCAACGTCGTCCTCGACAAGCCGATGGTGCACACCAGCGAGCAAGCCGCGGAACTCGCCGCGCTCGTCACGGCACGCAACGTCGTCTTCTGCGTCACGTACAACTACTCCGGCTACCCGCTCGTGAAGCAGGCACGCGAGATCGTCCGCTCCGGTGAGATCGGCGAGGTGCGCAAGGTCGTCGTCGAATACAACCAGGGATGGCTCGCCAACCGGCTCGAAGCGACCGGACAGAAACAGGCCGACTGGCGAACCGACCCGGCCCGCTCCGGCCTCGGCGGCGCGATAGGCGACATCGGCTCGCACTGTGAGCAACTCGTTTTCTACGTCACCGGCCTCGAACTCAAGACCCTCTGCGCCGACCTCACCACGTTCGTCCCCGGCCGAATGCTCGACGACGACGCGAATGTTCTGCTCCGGTTCCGCGGCGGTGCGAAGGGCATCCTCTTCGCCTCGCAGGTCTGCGTCGGCAACGAGAATGATCTGCGCCTGCGCGTCTGGGGAACGAAGGGCGGCGTCGAATGGCATCAGGAAGAGCCGAACGCTCTCGTCGTCAAGCGGCTCGGCAAGCCTGAGCAGGTCTACCGCCGCGGCAACGACTACCTCGGCGACGCCGCGAAACGTACCACCCGCCTGCCCTCCGGCCACCCCGAGGCCTTCATCGAGGCCTTCGCCAACGTCTACCGCGCCGCGTGCGAGGCCGTCCGCACAGGTGCTGGCGCCAAAGGCCCGGCGCGCCACGACTTTCCCGGTGTCGATGACGGCGCCCGAGGCGTCCGGTTCATCGAGCGGACCGTCGAGAGCAGCAAGGCCGAGCAGAAATGGCTCGCGTTCTGACACCAAGGGAGTCGGTGCAATGAACAGCCTGACTCGCGCTGCCATCACCACGACGCTCACGCTCGTACAGACTGTTGCAGCGCAGCACAACACGCTCACCGCCGAGGAGCGCGAGGCGGGCTGGACGCTCCTCTTCGACGGCCGCTCGCTCGAAGGCTGGACGACCGCCGGCAACATCGAAGCCTGGGGCGTCAAGGACGGCGAGATCCATACCGCCGGCAACAACGGCTGGTGGCTGCGCACCACCCGCATGTACCGCGACTTCGAACTCAAACTCGAGTTCCTCATCCCGCCCGGGGGCAACTCCGGAGTCGGCCTGCGCGGGTCCAGCGTCGGCGACCCGGCCTTCACAGGCATGGAAATCCAGATCTACGACACGCACGGCCAGGAACCGGGCCTCTCGCACTGCGGCGCGGTCTACAACGCCATCCCTCCGGCGACTCAGGCCGTACGCCCCCCGGGCGAGTGGAACACCTACCACATCCGCCTCGTCGGCGACACGCTCGACGCATGGCTCAACGGCGAGCGCATCCACGACGGGCAGAAACTCGACGGCCGCGGCATCTTCCGCACGCCAGACCAGCCCCTCCCACTCCGCGATCGCCTGACGACCGGCTTCATCTCGCTCCAAGACCACGGCAACCCGGTCTGCTTCCGCAACATCAAGATCATGGACCTCTCCCCGGACCCGGATCCAGGCGACTTCGTCCCGCTCTTCAACGGCCGCGACCTCGACGACTGGTTCGCCAAGGGGACAGGCCGGTGGACCGTCGAGGGCGGTACGCTCGTCGGGCGTGACGGCGGCGGGCACCTCTACACAGAGCGAGTCTTCACCGACGTTGAGATCAGGGCATTCGTGCGGGTGAACACTCGCGGCAACAGCGGCTTCTACCCGCGAGCCGCCCCGCCCCAGAACAATCCGGAGACGTGGCCCATGGGGTACGAGGCCCAGATCGACAACCACGATCCGCGCAACTGGACCGGATGTGTCTACGGCCGTGCCTGGCCTGAGCGAGGCTTCGCCAGGACGCTGATCACGCGCGACAATGCCTGGTTCGACTACCGCGTGCGAGTCGTCGGCAGCCGCGTCCAAACCTGGATCAACGGTGTGCCGATGGTGGACGCGGAGATCGAGCCGTTCCCGCAGGGGCACGTCGCCCTCCAGACCCACCACCCGGGCAACGTCGTCGAGTGGCGCGACATTCAGGCACGCGAGATCAGCGCAGAGCAGACGCCGACGGCTCCCTGACCATTCCGCCTAGGTAAGCAGCGGTCGTATGTACTCCGCAGCCGACCGCACGTCTTCTACTCGCCGCTCGCCCGACTCACGCTCGATCACGAGGTCGCAGCGGAGGTCCGCATCTCGATAGACATAGAAGAAATCAGGCCAGCGCACAGCCCCCTCGCCGAGTGGCGTTTCCGTGCCCCACGTGCCGGGTTGGTCCGTCGGGAGGGCATCCTTGAGGTGGAGCTGAGCGACGGAGTGCGAGAGCCGCGTGAAGGCGGTGATCGGGTCGCCCATGCCGTAGAGGATCATGTTGGCGGGGTCGAAGTTCACACCGACGGGCGCAGGAGGGGCGATCGGGCCGCTGTTGAGATCGTCCAGCACGGAGATCAGCGTGTCGGCTGTCTCCTGTCCTGTTTCGAGGGCGATGCGCACGCCGTGCGAGCCGAAGACGCTCGCGAGGGTGCGGAGGCGTTCGAGCATCCGCTCCCGCTCGGGGTCTGCCGGTTCATGGGGCAGCGTTCGCCCTTGCCGCTGCGAGATTGTCGTGCCACGTCTCGTCGGGGCGAACCCCGCCCGTTCGCCGGATGGAGTCGAGCGTCGAGTAGTCCTCGCCCTTCATTCCCATCATGCTGCTGACGATGGCGATGCCCTCACCGGCCAGAACGCGTACCGTCTCGCCCTCGTCCCACTCGCCGCGCCGGATGGGGTCCAGAGCGAGTTGCACCCCGTCCAGCCCGCACGCCCGCACCTTCGCGGCCAAGTCGGCAGGGCCGGTCGGCAGGAGCGACCACGAGCAGACGGCCAGACGCGGCCCGGTCACACCGCGGTCTCCGACTGGTCGGGACCGAGGGGCGTGCGATCGACCTGTGCCGGTGTAGCCGTCACTCGATCCTTGAAGAACAGGAAGAAAATGACCATGACGATCGCGGCGAAGAGGCAGGGGACAAGCCAGAGTTTGTCCCACGCGATGACGGTGGTGCCGTCCGCAGCCGGGGTTGAGTAGTGATCGACGAGCCTGCCGGCGACCTGCGCCCCGATGAACATGCCCAGTCCCTGCGTGACAAGCACGAGAAAGCCCTGCGCGGACCCGCGAACGTGGACGGGGGCTTTCTTGTCGGTATAGATGAACCCGGTCACGAAGAAGAAGTCGTAGCAGATGCCGTGGAGGATGATGCCGATGAGCACCATGGGCATCAGGTGGTTGCCGGTCGCGCTGTCCCATGCTCCCGCGAAGAGGCCGTACCGGGCGACCCACGCGCCCATGCCGATGAGCAGCATCCACTTGACGCCGAGCCGGACGAAGCAGAGCGGCATGACGAGCATGAAGAATATCTCAGAGATCTGGCCTGCGGACATGGTGAAGGCGATGCGCTCGAAACCGACCGCACCCGCGAACTGGCCGGCGAAGGCGTAGTAGGCCGCCAGCGGGATGCAGATGAGGAATGAGCAGATGATGAAGACGGCAAACGAGCGGTCCTTCATCAGGACGAGCGCGTCAGCTCCGACCGCATCGCGTGCGGAGAACGCCTTGCCTTTCGCTGGTGGCGGCGTGTGGGGGAGGAAGAACGAGTACGCACCGAGCATCAGCCCGGACGCGCCGGCCACGTAGAACATGCCGGCGGACGTGTCGAGTGCCAGGAACGAAACGACCCAGTTCGCCACGATCCATCCGATGGTGCCGAACACTCGCACCAGGGGGAACTGCTTCTCGCCGTTGGTCAGGTTGTGGAACGCGAGCGTGTTCGTCAGCCCGAGCGTGGGCATGTAGAGCAGCATGTGCACGAGCACGGCGATGATGAAGAGTTGAGGCGAGACGCCGGCCGCCGTCGGCGCCGCGAGAAGCGCCAGCCCTCCGAGCAGGTGCATCGTACCGAGCACGCGCTCCGTCGGAAAGAAACGATCGGCGACCATGCCGAGGAAAAACGGCGAAACGATCGCGGCGATCGGTCCGACTGAATACGCCCATCCGATCAGAGAGCCGGACATTCCGCTCGCGTTCATAAACGGCCCCATCGTGACGTACCACGCCCCCCAGACGAAGAACTGGAGGAACATCATGGCGCCAAGTTGCACAGCGACGGCCGTGCCGGAACGGGACGATGGGGCTGCTGTCATGGAAGAACTTCCTCACGGGTGCGGGCGGGATTGACAACGGGCCGCGAGTGTACCACGAAGCCTCACTCAGAACCCGTCGGCCGCCCGGTAGGCATCGATGACGGCCTGCTCCCCCTCCGTGCCGGGGCGGCTGTTGCCGTGCTCCATGCCGACCACGCCCTCGAAGCCCTTGCGGTGGATGTGGCGGAAGACGTTGCGGTAGTTGATCTCGCCCGTGCCCGGCTCGGCGCGGCCGGGGTTGTCGCCGACCTGGAAGTACGCAACCTCGCTCCATGCCAGATCGATGTTCGGGATCAGGTTCCCCTCCGTGATCTGCTGGTGGTAGATATCGAACAGAATCTTGCACGCGGGCGAGTTCACGGCCCGACAGACCTCGAACGCCTGCGGAATCTTCGAGAGATACATGTTGGGGTGGTCGCGCCAGGGGTTGAGCGGTTCGAGCACCATCACCAGCCCGTGCGGCTCAAAAATCTCGCACGCGAAGCGCAACTGGTCGATCACGTTGGCCGTCTGGTATCCCATCTCCAGCCGTGGTTCGAGCGTGCCGGGCACGACCGTCATCCACTTCGCCCCGCAGCGCCGGGCGACGTCAACGGCCTGGCGGCATTCGGCAAGAAACTGCTCCCGGTCGTCCTTGTTGGCGCGGACGAACGAAGGCCGCCACGCCGTTGACGGGCTGGCGACGAAGACGCCCATCGTCATGCCGAGTTCTCGCAGCAGCGAGCCGATCTTCTCCTGCTCGTCGGCGGGCCGCCCCATCATGCCGTTGTCCTCGAAGGCCGTGAAGCCCTGGTCCGCCATGAAGCGGAGTTCGTCGAGGATGCCATCGGGGGCATGGTGCCTGAACATGCCCTGGTGCGGCGCGTACTTCAGTTTGAAGGGGGCGCGCCGGCCCGCGGGTGCACTGGTTGTGGTCATGGTGCTTCCTGTCGCGACTGACGCGATGGCCGCGCCGGCCGCGACCGTCGATGCGAGAAACTCCCGGCGTTCCATGCGTTCTCTCCGTGGTGCGGCGCCTGCGCTGTTCGTTGGTGACAGTCGATCAGACGAGCGGCGTGCGTCCGGGAATGGCGACCTCTGGCGTGGGCAGCGGCCCGAACTCGTAACTCGGGGGCGTCAGGTCCAGTTTGCTGTTCAGAGCCTGCTCCCACGTCACCTCCTGCCCGGTGTACGCGGCCATCCGACCCATGATGGCCGTGAGCGTGGATTCGGCAACGGTCTTTGCCTCGTTGCGACCCGACCCGTTCACGATCGACGCGACGAGATCGACGTGTTCCTGAACGTAGGGGCTTGGGTTGTCGCCACGGAACCGCCAGGCGTTCGCACCTTCGATGACAGCGAAGCCGGGGCGTGTTACCGCCTTGCCTTCCGCGCCGAAGATGCGTTCCTCGACCCGCGGCGGCGTGCCGTCGATCTGGCGGCACATGCTCAGCACGGTTGCTCCGGAGGGGTACTCGTACTCGACCGCGAAGTGGTCGTAGATGTGGCCGAACTTCGGGTCGGTGCGTGCCTGGCGCCCGCCAAGCGCGGTGCAGCGGGCCGGCGTCTCGCCGATGGCCCAGTTCACCACGTCGAGGTTGTGGACGTGCTGCTCGACGATGTGGTCGCCCGAGAGCCATGTGAAGTAAAGCCAGTTGCGCAGTTGCCACTCCATGTCTGTCCATGCCGGCTTGCGGTCGTGGACCCACAGGCCGCCCTGGTTCCAGCAGCACGAAGCGTGGACGATTCGCCCGAGGGCTCCGGCGTTGACTCGCTCCATCGCCTGGAGGTAGCAGGCCTCGTGGCGACGCTGCGTGCCCGCCACGATGCTCAGGCCTTTGCGCTCGGCGAGCATCGCGGACGCCAGGACCGATCGCACGCCCGCCGGGTCGACGGCGACCGGCTTCTCCATGAAGACGTGCTTGCCCGCGACAACCGCGGCGGCCAGGTGCGCCGGGCGGAAGTGGGGAGGCGTGGCGAGGATCACGCAATCCACGCCACCGTCACGGATGAGACGCTCATAGGCGTCGAACCCCGTGAAGCAGCGGTCGTCAGAGACCTGCACGCGATCGCCGAGTCTCGCGAGTTCGCTTCGGCATGACTCGACCCTGTCGGGCATCACGTCGGCGAGGGCGACGATGGTGGTGTTCGGCGCGGCTTCGATGGCGTTGAACGCCGCGCCCGTGCCACGTCCGCCGCATCCGATGACACCGACGCGGATAGTGTCCGACCCGCGTGCGAAGAACCCGTGTCCTGCCGCGAGCGGAGCCATCGCGGCCGCTGCCGTCACCGCCGCCGACGTCTTGACGAACTCCCGCCTCGTGTACGCGCTCATGGTTCGCTCCCTGCTCTGTGGGGCGGGGCCTTTCAGGCCCCGTCATCATCCACCAGTAAACACGCGATCCATTCTCGACGCAATGTCCCGAAGCCGTTCCGCGTCGCCTCCGCCGACTTCTGCTGCTGCCCAGCCCTCGTAGCCGATGTCGCCGAGCGCCGCCATGACGGCGGGCCAGTCGCAGTCCCCCTCGCCGATCTCAACGGCGAAACCCTTCCACAACCCCTCCTCGTCACGCTTGCGGCGGCTGAACTCCTTGATGTCGAGACGAGTGATGCGTTTGCCGAGCGTGCGGATCCAGTGCTCGGGCCAGCCGTAGTTCACGATGTTCCCGACATCGAAGTGCCAGCCGACCTTCGGTGACTCGAACTCGTCGACGTACCGCGCCGCCTCGATCGGGCTGAGCAGAAAGTGGTTCCAGACGTTCTCGAACGAGACCGTGATCCCGAGTTCCGACGCCAGTGGCAGCACGCGCCGGATCTCCTCCTGCGACCGCTGATAGGCGTCCGCGTAGGCGATGCGCTTGTTGACGACGGCGGGCACCAGCAGCACCGACGTGCCGCCGTAGGCCTTGCAGTCGCTGATCGCCTGTTCGAGCGCGGCCCGTCCCTGCGCGCGCACTTCCGCGTCCGGATCGCCGAGCGTCTGCCTCCAGTGCACCGAATCGACGACGCCAGGCACCTCCAACCCCGTCTCCTCGCTGGCGCGGCGAACCTCGTCGGCGGGCGGCCCTCCGGGCGAGTCCATCTCCACGCCTTCGAAGCCGCTCTCTCGGGCGATGCGGAACTTCTCGATGACGCTCGACCCTTCCACGATCATGCCGTACTTGAGTGCCTTGCGAAGCCGCGCACGTTCGGGTCGGACCTGCGTTCGAGCGATCGCGGGCGAGGCGGCAAACGCCGCTGCCGCGGCCGCAGAGGTCTTGACGAACTCACGCCGGGATATGTCATCGCACTCGATCACACGGCACGCCCCTCTCGTTCAGGCGAGTTTGGTCTGTCCTGGCACGGCGACAGGTGGGGTCGGCAGGTCGCCCCATTCGAGAGCGGCCGGCATGAGCGACTCCTGCGAGTTCAACGCCTGCTCCCACGACACGGTCTGCCCGGTGTACGCCGCCATCCGGGCCATGATGGCCATCAGCGTGCTGTTCGCCCCTCGCGTGCAGTCGTTGATCGGCTTGCCCGCGCGGATTGATGCGAACAGCTCGTCGTGCTCCACCTGGTACATGTCCTTGATCGGCCCGCGGAAGCGCCACCGCTCCGCGCCGTCGAGGCCCTTGACGACGTAGGTCGGCGCCCAGCCGTTCACGACAGCCGACCCTTCGGTGCCGTAGACATAGTCGGTGTTGTCGCCGGGGCAATGGTCGATCTGACGGCAGGTGTGGAACGCCCTCCGTCCGTCCTCGTACTCGTAGACGGCGGCGAAGTGGTCGAACACGTTGCCGTGCTCAGGGCCGGACCTCGCCGCGCGCCCGCCGAGGCACGTCACGCGCGCCGGCGGTAGGTCGCCCATCGCCCAAGCAGTGCGATCGACGGAGTGGACCGCCTGCTCGACGATGTGATCGCCGGAAATCCAGGTGAAGTGCCACCAGTTCCGCATCTGGAACTCGAGGTCGCTCCACCCCTCCTGTCGTGGACGGCGAGGCAGCGTGCCGGTGTGGTAGGTGGTGTGAACAGTGGTGACGCGGCCGAGCGCGCCGCCATTGACCTGCTCCAAGCACGCCCTCATGCCGGCGTTGTACCGCCAGCAGAAGCCCACAAGCAGGCCGAGGTTGCGGCGCCTTGCTTCTTCCGCCGAGGCGAGCACCGAACGCAGGCCCGGCCCGTCCACCGCCACCGGTTTCTCCGCGAAGGCGTGCTTGCCGCGTTCGATGGCGTAGGCGATCTCTCTCGCGCGGAAGCACGGGTACGACGTGAGAAGCACGGCGTCAACGCCGCTGTCGATGACGTGCCGGTAGGAGTCGAACCCGAGGAAGCGGCGCTCTTCAGAGACTTCGATGCGGTCACGCCACCGGGTGCTTCCCTCGCTCTCCTCTTCGTCGAGTGCGGCCATCGCGCCACGCAGGTTGGCATGGCAGGCATCGAGCCTGTCCTTGAACACGTCGCTCATCGACCAGAGCACGACGCCGGGGTCGGCGCGGAGCGCCTGCACCGCCGCGCCGGTGCCCCGACCGCCGCAACCGATCAGCCCGATCTTGATGCGGTCCGACCCGCCCGCGTGGGCGAGGATGGGCGTGGTGAGCGCTCCGACGGCGACCGCCGCGGCGGAGGTCTTGACGAACTCTCGTCGCGACACGTGCATGGCGCTCTTCGGCTTCACTTCTCGCTCCTCTCGGCCGGCGCGGCTGCCGGCGCTGGCTTCGGATTCGGATCACAGATCACGCGCACACCGACCCACGGACAATCCGCGAGCCACCAGACGCTCTTGGGAATCTGCGGGTCGCTGGCGTTCCATGCGGGGCTTGGTTCCTCGCGACGGTCGCAGCGGACGATCTCCGCGTCGTCGCGGTACGAGCCGCCACGGGCAACTCCCTTGCCGTCCGAAGTCACACACCACTCGGCGACGTTACCGAGGAGATCATGGATGCCGAGCGCGTCCGGAGCCTTCGTGCCGACCGCGCGGGTCTGGTACCCGGCGTTTCCGTCGTGCCAGGCCAGATGGTCGAGCGGGTGCTTCTCGAGTGCGGAACGGACACCTTGGGAGCAGAGCCGTTCCCATTCGGCCTCGGTCGGCAGGCGGTAGTGGAGACCGGACTTTGCGCTCAGCCAGTCGCAGAAGGCCTGCGCGTTCTTGAACGACATCGACATCGCCGGGAAGCCCGCGTGCCCGAAACCTCGATCCATCGTGACGTACGGTTTCGTGGGTCGCGCCACGCCGTCCGCCGGCGCTTCCGGGTTCGGGCGGTCGAGGGCGTAGGTGAAGACGTCGTACACGTCCCACGGCATCTCGGTCCGGCTGACCCACAAGCCTTCGCTGTCTCGCTCGCCGGGCACCCAGACGAGATCGAACGAAACCGTGGTGCCTTCGATACCCTGCTTGAAGGGTTTGCCGGGTGTCGGCGGATCCCCCGCGACGCTTATGGAAGCCGCGATGCAGCCCACGAGCATCGCAGTCAGACGATTCCAGAAACGAACCATGATGCCCTCTCGAATCCAGGTGGTCCTTTGCTGCTTGTGCTTGCTCACGCTGTTGCTCTCGGGTTGCGGTGCCCGGCCGCCCACGGTTGCATCCGATCGCTCGGCATCCGAAGACGCCCTGACTCGATACGAGTTCGCTCAGGTCCACATGGGCGTTGAGTGCAGGATAACGCTCTACGCGGGTCAAAGGGAGTCGGCCGAGAAAACCGCCGCTCTGGCCTTCCAGCGGATCGCGGACCTCGACGCCTGCCTCAGCGACTGGCGGCTCGAAAGCGAGTTGAACCGTCTCAGCGACGCCGCAGGCGGACCTGCCATGCCCGTCAGCGAGGACTTGTACCGGGTTCTGGACCTTGCGCGACGGTTTTCCGAAGCCACAGGGGGAGCATTCGACCCGACCGTCGGTCCGGTCGTACGGCTCTGGAGACAGGCACGCCGAGAGGGTCAACTCCCGGATCGTCAGGCCTTGGAAGGCGTCCTCGGAACCGTGGGATGGCAGGGGATCGAGCTGCACCGCGATATCCGATCGGTGAGGCTGGCTCGCCCCGGCATGAGGCTCGACCTGGGTGGCATCGGTAAGGGCTTCATTGCGGATCGGGTGGGCGAAGTGCTCCGCGACCAAGGTGTCTGCTGCTTTCTTGTTGACCTCGGCGGAGACCTGCTCGCGGGAGATGCACCGCCGGATCGTGCGGGTTGGACGGTCGTGGTCCGGACGGGTCACGGGGATGCCACGACGCTCACCGTGGCCAACGCGGGAGTAGCGACGTCGGGAGATACCGCCCAGTTCGTCGAGATCGAGGGCGTCCGGTACTCCCACATCGTGGACCCGCGAACAGGCCTGGGCCTCACCAACTGCATCGCGGCCACGGTCATCGCCCCTGACGCAACGACCGCCGATGCCCTCGCCTCGGCGGTCTGCGTGCTCGGCGAAATCGAGGGCAAGGCCGCAGCCGTTCGATTCGCCGGAGTCAGCGTCCTAGTCGAGCATGCCCGATGATGCGGGGGCAACTTGACGGTACGCTGTTCCATCGGACAACCCCTTGGCGGGCGGAACGGAGGCCGAGAATGGGCAGCGGCATCGATCGACGCGAGTTCATCGGATTCACCGCGGGTCTGGCGGCCGGAGCCGCGCTCATGCCCGCGGCCTCGTGGGCACGAACGCTCGGAGCGAACGAGCGCATCCGCCTCGGCGTCATCGGCTGCGGAGGGCAGGGCCGCTGGCACGTCGGCGACTATCGCAGGAGGGCGGAAGCCGACAACGTCGTGGTGACGCGCGTCTGTGACGTGTACCGCAGGCGCCTCGACCAGGCGATCGGCACGATCGGCGGCTCCGAATCCAGCGGCACGCTCGATTACCGAGAGGTGCTGGATTCCAAGGACGTGGACGCGGTGGTCATCGCCACGCCAGACCACTGGCATACAAAGATAGCGATCGAGGCGATGGAGGCCGGCAAGGACGTTTTCTGCGAGAAGCCGCTCTCCCACACAATCGAGCAGGCGATCGAGTGCCGCGACGCCGTGAAGCGCACGGGGCGGGTATTCGCGGTCGGCCCGCAACGTGCGAGCGACGACCTCACCTGGAAGGCGCGTGACGCGATCGCCGCCGGTCGCATCGGCAAGACGGTCTGGAGCCAGGGTGCGGTTTGCCGGAACTCGCGCGACTTCCAGTTCAACTGGGGGATCGACCGAGACGCGGGACCTGCCGCGTCCGGCGCTGGCTATGTGTGGTGGGACCGCTGGCTCGGCTGGGAGCACGGGCTGGCCGAGAAGATCCCGTGGAACCCCGATCACTTCTTCCGTTTCCGCAAGTACTTTGCCTACAACGGCGGCGTGGCGACGGACCTGATGTACCACGTCCTCGCGCCGCTCCTGCTCGCCATCAGGGGGCCGGACGGCGAGTACCCGCGCCGCGTCGTCGCCGCGGGGGGGCTGTACATTCAGAAAGACGAGCGCGACATCCCAGACACCTCGATGGTCATGGTGGATTACCCGAGCGAGCACACCGTCGTGCTCGTGAGCGTGATGACCAACGACGAGACGCCGTCGCTCGCCATCCGCGGGCAGCACGGGTCGATGGAGTTCGCCGACGGGCTGATCGTGCGCGAGCAGCGGCCCTGGTTCCCCGAGTTCCGTGCCGCCAACAAGGAGTTCCTGCCCGAGTGGGGCATGGTGCAGGATGCACGGGGGCGTTTCGTTCCCGACCCACCCAGCGGGGAGATGTCCTACACCGTCGCCCGCGAGCCGCGCCGCGACACCAACGGCAACTTCCTCGACGCGATCCGCGGTGAAGCGCAGCCCAACTGCAACGCCGAGCTGGGCTGCGCGACGATGGTCGCCATCAAGATGGGCGTTGAGGCATACCGGCAGAACAAGGTCTTCGTCTGGGACACCGAGCGGCAGAAGGCCGTTCCGTCCTGACCGCACGCAGGAACCACGCACATGCGCACGCTCATCGCCCTCATCTCACTCGTCGCACTCGCGTCCGTGGCATCCGCGACGGTCAGCCCGCCGCCCGGGTTCCGGTCGTTGTTCAATGGTCGCGATCTTTCCGGGTGGCAGGGGCTTGCGGGTGATCCGCCAGCCGTCGCCGCGATGAGCGATGACAAGCATGCCGAGGCACAGGCCGCTGCGAACGAGGCCGCTCGGACGCACTGGACCGTGCGCGACGGTGTCCTTCATTTCGACAAGGGCTGGACGAGCCTCCAGACAGTCGAGTCGTTCGGCGACTTCGAACTGCGTCTGGAATGGCGCATCGAACCCGGCGGGGACAGCGGCATCTACATCCGGGGATGCCCGCAGGTGCAGATATGGGACAACCCGATCGGCTCGGGTGGCCTCTACAACAACCAGCGCGAGCCGTCAGGGCCGATCACGGTCGCCGATCGTCCGCCCGGCGAGTGGAACGAGTTCCGCATCATCGTCCTCGGCGATCGAGTGACGGTATTCCTCAACGGCGTGCTCGTCGTGAACGACACGACGCTCGAAAACTACTGGGACCGCACGAAACCAGTTCCCGCGAGCGGACCGGTCGAGCTCCAGGCGCATGACACGCCCCTGCAGTTCCGCAACGTCTGGGTCCGCGAACTGGACACAACCCCTCACGAGCCGGGCCGCATGGACTGGTGGCGGGAGGCCCGCTTCGGCATGTTCATCCACTGGGGTCTATACGCGATCCCCGCGGGCGTCTGGAACGGACGCGAAGTGCCCGGTGTCGGCGAGTGGATCATGTACCACGGCCAGATCAGCCCGAAGGACTACGAGCCGCTGGCCGCCCGGTTCAACCCCGTGAAGTTCGACGCCCGTGAGTGGGCGCGGCTCGCGCGTGAGGCCGGAATGCGCTACCTCGTCATCACGAGCAAGCACCACGACGGCTTCTGTCTCTTCGACTCGGCGTACACCGAGTACGACGTTATCGACGCCACGCCGTTCAAGCGGGACATCATGCGTGAACTCGCGGACGCCTGCCGCGCCGAGGGCATCCGCGTCGGCTGGTATCACTCGATCATGGACTGGCACCACCAGGACGCGGGAGGGGAGCGATTCCCCGCCTACGCCGACGTTCTGCGCAAGCAGGTCGTGGAGCTGCTCGCCAACTACGGACCCATCGACGTCATGTGGTTCGACGGCGAGTGGATTCCCGAGTGGACCGTCGAGCACGGTGTCGAACTCGAACGCCTCTGCAGGGCCGTCAGCCCCTCTGTCATCGTGAACAACCGCGTCGGCAAGCGCGGCGCGGGCATGGGCGATATGACCCGTACCGTCGGCGACTTCGCCACCCCTGAGCAGACCGTGCCGGCGACAGGGCTGCCGGGGCTGGACTGGGAGTCCTGCATCACGATGAACGACACATGGGGCTTCAAGACCAGCGACCAGAACTGGAAGTCCGCCGAGGAACTCCTCCGCATGGTCGTGGATATCGCCAGCAAGGGCGGGAACCTGCTGCTGAACGTCGGCCCGACCGCTGAGGGACTGATCCCGCAGCCGAGCGTGGACCGGCTTCACGCGGTGGGCGCCTGGCTCGATCGCAACGGCGAGGCGATCTACGGCACGCAGGCCAGCCCCTTTCGCCGTTTGCCTTGGGGACGCTGTACACGCCGGGGCGAAACACTCTACCTGCACGTCTTCGATTGGCCCGGCGATGGACGACTCGTGATCGACGGACTGCGAAACCGGGCGGGGGCTGCTTGGTTCCACGCCGATTCTCGCCGCCGTCCCTTGCCCGTGGAACGGGATGGCGAGCGGGTTGTCATCCACCTCCCGATGGAGCCGTCCGACCAGCCTGTGACCGTCGTCGTGCTTCAGATCGAGGGCGAGCCGGATGTGGCGATCGCGCCGGTCAGGCCTGGTCCGGACGGCGTGCTTGTACTCCACGCACGCGATGCGACCGTCGAGGGCGTCCACGCCCAGTATGAGGTCGGCCACGGCAAGGACAACATCGGGTTCTGGACCGATCCGGCTGACGAGGTTGTCTGGGACACGGAAGTGCCATCCGGGCGGTATTCCGTCGAGGTCGAGTTCGCCTGTGATGCCGGGTCTGGCGGTGCGTTTGTCGTGCAAGTGGGGGAGAGCCGAGCCGACGGACGGATCGTGCCTACAGGGTCATGGACGAAGTTTGCGATTCTCGACCTGGGGCCGATCGGCGTCGAGCAAGCCGGGGTTCACCAGGTCCGCGTCCGGCCGGTTCGCATCGACGGCCTTGCCCTGATGAATCTCAGAGCCGTCCGCCTCAGACCTGCCGATTGATGGCGGGAAGCACTTCCCCGACTTGACCAGCCGGGGAGAGGGAGATATGTTCACGCCGTCACCATGACCGAGCGGTACTCCATCTGCACGACAATCGCCGGGGCCAACGGGCCTGCGTTGTGCGCTGCCGCCTCGAAACTGCTGAAAGTCAAAGGCCTGCCGGTGATCCGGCCGCGCTCGTGACTTCAGCAGGGCATCCGCTCTGAAACTGGACGAACACGGGCCTGGCGGGATCACCCGACAGGCCTGCGGTGTTTTTGCACCCTGATCCAAGCACGGAAACCCCCCGACACGAACGAAAGGAGCCAACAGATGACACCCCCCACAGCCACCGCCACGACCGTCGCCGCCTGCCCCGAGTGCGCCGCGGAGGTCCGCCCTGCCCGCAGCCCGCTCCGAGGCGAGGTGCTCCGCTGCACCGATTGCTCGGCGGAACTCGAAGTGACGAACGTCAGTCCGCTGCAGCTGGAACTCGCGCCGACCGTCGAGGAGGACTGGGGCGAGTGACCTCGCGGCAACGCCAGGTGGTCCCAAGTACGAGCCTCTTCGGAGAACGTCCATGCGAATCGGGTTGCTGTACTCGCGAGTGCGAGTCGAGGAACGGCTGCTGATCGAGGAGTTGCAGCGCCGCGACGTGGAACTGGAACTGCTCGATGTTCGCACCCTGGTCTGGGATCTCGACGACGCGGGGTCGTGGACGCGGTTCGATGCCGTCGTCGATCGGTGCATCAGCCAGACGCAGGCCGCGGCGGCGGTGCGGATCATCGAATCCTACGGCGTGCCTTGCGTGAACCCTGCACGCGTGATCGACGCTTGCGGCGACAAGCTGGCGACGACGCTCCTGCTTGCTCGTGCTGGCGTGCCATCGCCGCGAACCAGGGTCGCCGTGGATGCCGAATCCGCGTTGCAGGCGGTCGAGGCGATCGGGTACCCGGTCGTGCTCAAGCCCACGGTGGGGTCGTGGGGCCGGCTGCTGGCCCGCGTGAGCGACCGGGACGCCGCCGAGGCGGTGATCGAGCACAAGGCCACACTCGGCGGACCGCAGCACGGGGTCTTCTACGTGCAGGAGTATGTCCGCAAGCCGCAGCGTGACCTGCGGGTGTTCGTCGTGGGCGACCGGGCCATCTGCGGCATCGTCCGGCACAGCGCGCACTGGATCACCAACACGGCACGCGGCGGCCGGGCAGAGCGGCTGGACATGACGCCCGAGGTCGAGCGTGTGTGCGTGCAGGCAGCGCGGGCGGTCGGCGGCGGTGTGCTCGCCATCGATCTGCTCGAATGCCCCGAACGCGGGCTGCTCGTCAGCGAGGTCAATCACACCATGGAGTTCCGCAACAGCATCGAGCCTACCGGCGTGGACATCCCCGCCCGCATCGTGGACTTCGTCACGGACGTGGTGGCCGGCAGGCACGCCGCGGAAGCGATCGCGCAGGGGGCCGCATGAGCGGGCGGCGGCTCAGGGCGTCGATCGTAGGCGGGTCCGGCTACGGCGGTGGCGAGGCGCTTCGCCTCCTGCTCGATCACCCTTGCGTCGAGGTCGCGCAGGTCACGTCGCGGACGAAAACCGGCGTGTTCGTTCACAGCGTGCATCCGAACCTCCGCGGCCGCACGACGCTCCAGTTTGTCCCGCCGGACGCCCTCGAAGCCTGCGACGTGCTCTTCCTGTGTCTGCCGCACGGCGAGGCGGCGGCTGCCATCGACCGCTATGCCGCTCTCGCGCCGCGCATCATCGACCTCTCGGCCGACTTCCGGCTCCGCGACGCAGCGGCGTACCAGCAGTGGTACGGCGAGCCGCACCACGCACCGGCGTGGCTTGACCGCTTCGTCTACGGCCTGCCGGAACTGCACCGGGATCGCATCCGCGGGGCACGGCTGGTCAGCGGCGTCGGGTGCAACGCAACGGCGATGAACCTCGCCCTGCTTCCGCTGGCGGCGAAGGGCTTGATCCGGTCGGTGGTCTGCGACGTGAAGGTCGGCTCGTCTGAGGCGGGCAACGCCGTCACCCCGGCGAGCCACCACCCGGAGCGGGCGGGCGCGGTTCGCTCCTACGCACCCACCGGACACCGGCACGCGGCCGAAGTTCAGCAGGAACTCGGCGACTTCGACCTCCATGTCTCGATGACCGCGGTCGAGATGGTGCGCGGCGTGCTCTGCACCGCCCACGTCTTCCCGACCCGCCGGCTGGACGAGCGCGAGCTGTGGTCGCTCTTCCGCGAGCGGTACGCCGGTGAACCGTTCGTCCGAATCGTGAAGGACCGAGCGAGCATCTACCGCCTGCCCGAGCCTCGAATCCTCGCGGGCACGAACTACGCTGACGTCGGCTTCGAGCGCGACCCCCACTCGGATCGCATCGTCGTCGTCTCCGCGATCGACAACCTGATGAAGGGCGCTGCGGGGTCCGCCGTGCAATGCATGAACCTCATGTGCGGCTTCGACGAAACTGCGGGCCTCACCTTCACAGGACTTCACCCGGCATGACGGAGGAACGCATGATCGTTGTGAAGATCGGCGGAAGCCCGGGCGTGGACCTCGACGCGGTGTGCGACGACGCCGCTCGCTTGGTGCATGAGAGTCGTCGGCTCGTGATCGTTCATGGCGGTTCGGACGCGACAAACACGCTCGCCGAGCGGTTGGGATGCCCGCCGAGGTTCATCACATCTCCCTCGGGGCACACGAGCCGGCGCACGGACCGCGAAACGCTCGGCATCTTCCAGATGGCGTGCCGGGGCGTGATGAATCAGCGGATCGTCCAGCGGCTGCAGGCGAGGGCGGTGAACGCCGTAGGGCTATCCGGCATGGACGGCCGGCTGTGGGAGGGCGCCCGCAAGGCGGCGGTGCGGTCGGTCGAGAACGGCCGCGTCGTCATCGTGCGCGACGACTACACGGGCACGGTCGAGCGAATCAACGTCGGGCTGCTCCGAACGCTGATGGATGCGGGCTGCACGCCGGTCATCTCGCCGCCTGCCATCAGCGTCGAGCATGAGCCGATCAACGTGGACGCGGATCGTGCAGCTGCTCAGACGGCAGCCGCGCTCGGCGCGGAGGAGCTGCTGCTGCTCTCGAACGTGCCCGGGCTGCTCCGCCGCTTCCCGGACGAATCGTCGCTGGTCCCGCGCGTGTCACGCGCCGCGCTGGACGACGCGGTCGAGTGGGCGCAGGGGCGCATGAAGAAGAAGGTGCTCGGCGCGGGCGAGGCGCTCTGCGCCGGCGTCGGTCGGGTCGTGATCGGCGACGCCCGGGCACGCGACCCGATCAGCCGCGCGCTCTCAGGCGCGGGAACGGTGTTCCAATGACCGACCGCGATGCGATCGATCTGCTGCGGAGCATGGTGAGCACGCCGAGCGTGTCGGGCGACGAGGCCGCCCTCGCCGCGCTACTCGTCGATGCGATGCACCACGCCGGATTGAACGCGGTGATCGACCATGCCGGGAATGCCATCGGCGCAACGTCCGGCGATCCGACCCGATCGCAGCCCGATACGACCGACGTCGTCCTGCTCGGCCACATGGACACCGTGCCTGGCGATGTGCCGGTGCGTGAGGATGGCGGCAGGCTCTACGGGCGAGGATCGGTGGATGCGAAGGGGCCGCTCGCGGCGTTCGTGGCAGCGGCATCACGGGTCGAGATGCCGGAGGGCGCACGGCTCGTCGTCATCGGCGCGGTCGAGGAGGAGACACCGACCTCGCGCGGCGCTCGGGCCGTGATCGACCGCTACTCGCCCGCTGCCTGCATCATCGGCGAGCCGAGCGGGACGGACGGCGTGACCATCGGCTACAAGGGTCGCCTGGTCGTTCGTTACTCGCTTGTGCGCTCGTCAGCGCACACCGCCGGTCCTGCGCCCAGTGCTGCGGACGAGGGCATCATGTGGTGGCAGGGCGTGCTGGACGACTGCCGCAGGCTCTGGCCCGGCGGGTCGTCCCCTTTCGAGTCGTTGCAGGCGAACGTTCGTTCGCTCTCAACGAACCATGACGGGCTTGCGGACCGCGTCGAGGTCGTCGCGGGCTTCCGCCTGCCGCCCGGCCTGGAGCCGGAGCGGTTGGAGGAGGTCTGCACGCGACATGCCCGCGAAGCGACCGTCGAGTTCGTCGGGCGTGAGCGGGCGGTGGTTGCCGACCGTGGATCCGTGCTCGTCCGGGCACTGAACGCCGGCATTCGTGCCCTCGGTTCGCGTCCTCGCCTGTTGCTGAAGACCGGTACTTCCGACATGAACGTGGTCGCGCCGTCCTGGCGATGCCCGATTGCCGCGTACGGCCCGGGCGACAGTGGTCTCGACCACACACCCGACGAGCACGTCGAGATCAACGCGTTTGTGCGTTCGATCCGAGTCCTGACGCACGCGCTCCCCGCGCTCGCGGGCGAGATCACCGGAGTTCCCGCATGACCGCGCGTTCCAACGGCACGCCCGCTGCCGCCCCGTCCGCCTGCCGATCTTGGCACGTCATCGAATCCACGCTGCGCGAGGGGGAACAGTTCGCCAACGCCTTCTTCACGACCGGGCAGAAGATCCGTCTTGCGACGATGCTCGACGCCTTCGGCGCGGACTACCTGGAGTTGACCAGCCCCGCTGCCTCGCCGCGCAGCCGCGAGGACTGCGAGACAATCGCCTCGCTCGGCCTTCGGTCGAAGGTGCTCACGCACACCCGCTGCCACCCCGAGGACGTTCGCCTGGCGATCCGGACCGGCGTGGCGGGCGTGGACGTCGTCATCGGCACCTCCTCGCACCTGCGCCGGTTCGGCCACGGCAAGAGCATCGACGAGATCGTCGCCCTCGCAAGCGATGTCATCCCGATCGCTGTCGAGGCGGGCGTCGAGGTGCGCTTCAGCACCGAGGATAGTTTCCGGAGCGAGCTGCCGGACCTGCTGCGCGTCTACGAGGCCGTTGCCGCCCTGGGCGTGCACCGTGTCGGCATCGCGGACACCGTGGGGATCGCCACGCCGTTGATGGTCGAACAGGTGGTGCGTGCCGTGCGCGGCGTCGTCGGTCCGGGCGTCGGCGTTGAGTTCCACGGGCACAACGACACCGGGTGCGCGGTCGCGAACTCATGGACGGCGGTACGCGCAGGGGCGACGCACGTGGACACCACCGTCCTCGGTATCGGCGAGCGCAACGGGATCACCCCGCTGAGCGGGTTCATCGCCCGCATGTACTGCGACGACCCCGAGGGCGTGCGCGCACGCTACCGTCTGCCCCTGCTGCACGACCTCGATCATGCTGTCGCCAGGCTGGTGGGCATCGACGTGCCGTTCAACAGTTGCGTCACGGGGTTCTCGGCGTTCACGCACAAGGCGGGCATCCACGCCAAGGCCGTCCTGAACGACCCCAGCGCGTACGAGGCGCTGCGACCCGAGGACTTCGGCCTGTCGCGCTACGTCCACGTCGCCCACCGCCTGACCGGCTGGAACGCCGTGCGGGCGAGAGCGGAGCAGATCGGCCTGTCCTTGACCGATGAGGACGCCCGATCGATCACCGCCCGCATCAAGACCGCTGCGGACGCCGGGAACGTCACCCTCGAGCACGTCGATGCGATGCTGCGCGAGCACGCCGCCGCAGCGGTCATGCCGCAAGCGGAAGCGGTGCCGGTGTAGGCGCATCCTGCCCGTGTCGGTTCAAGTTCCCGGCGGTGTGTCGCCGTTCTGGCGCAGCGCGTCCGAGTCCTTGACGCCGAGGGTCGCGTAGATGTCGCGGGTGGCGCGGGACTTGTTCAGGGTGTAGAAGTGGATGCCCGCGACGTTGTGGTCCAGAAGGTCGCGGCACTGCTCGGTCGCCCAGTGGACGCCGACGCGTTTCACGGCCTCGGGATCGCCCCCGGTGCGGTTGATCGCGCGAATGAGCGGGGCCGGGAACCGTGAGCCCAGCGCGAGTTCCGCCATCCGCTTCATGCCGCCGACCGATGTAATGGGCATGATGCCGGCGATGATCGGCACCCGGATGCCGGCGAGCAGGCAGCGGTCGCGGAAGTCGTAGAAGTCGCGATTGTCGAAGAAGAGTTGCGTGATGACGTAGTCCGCGCCCGCGTCAACCTTCGCCTTGAGGTAATCCAACTCGAGCAGGCGGTTCGGCGTCTCGGGGTGTCCTTCCGGGAAGCCCGCGACGGCGATCCCGAACCCGCGCGGGTCGCGGTGTGCACGGCTCTCGTTGAACCGCTTGATGCACGCGACCAGTTCGGCGGCGTAGCGAAAGGCCCCGCTCCCAGCGGGCGTGCCGTTGGGGTGGTCGCCTCGCAGGGCGAGGATGTTCGAAATGCCGTGCGCGGCGTATCTCTCCAGCATGGCCCGCACGCGGCCCTCGTCGAGACCCACGCACGTGAGGTGCGGCATGGGGTTCAGGCCGGTCTCGTCCTTCAGCCTGACGACGAGGTTCTCGGTCAGGTCGCGGGCGGACCCGCCTCCGGCCCCGTATGTCACGCTCACAAACGTCGGTCGGAGGGCCTCCAGGTCCGCGATGTTGCGGAAGAGGTCGTCCGCCGCCTCGGCAGTCCGCGGCGGGAAGAACTCGAACGAGAAGGTCGTCCGCTGGCTTTCAAAGGCGTCAAGAATGTGCATACAGCCCCGGTTGTTGCTGGCAGGGGGAGGGGTTGTCCGTTAGATTATCAACAAGGAGGACCACGCATGCGCCCCGCAATCATGGCTGCCATCGTTGTCATGTTCGCCCCGGCGTTCACTGCGTCCGCCGGCATCGCCACCTGGTCGTGGACGGTTGACAACCCCCTGGTGACCCCGCAGAACCCGACCGTTCGTGCCGAACTTCGGGTTCGATGGGATCCTCACGAGGTAGGCTTCGCGGGAAGCATGTTCGACATCCTCAACCTCGGTGGGGGTGAGACCGGAACCATCACGTTCTACGACGGCTGGGATGACCTCGGCCGGTTCACCGAGGAGGACGGCATTCTTCAGCCGGACAACAGCATCACGGGCGTTGAACTCTTTCAACTGCCGCCTTTCTTCAACCAGTATTTCATCTGGGACTCGATGGAGGTCGTGCCTGTCTACGTTTTCGAGTGGACGACCACGGACTTCAGCGAGCGCACTGTTTCGTTTGAGGACGTCCATCTCTACACGGCGATCTACATCGACACCTTCGGCCGCAGCAAGGACTATGACTCCACGACGACGGGTGTCGGTTGGACCGTCGTGCCGGCGCCTGCGTCCGGCGCTCTGCTGTGCGCGGCTCCGTGTGTGCTGCGGCTCGCACGCCGACGATCGTCGCATGGTCCACGCTGACTCCGCGGGAATGACACCCGGCCAGTCGCTCACTATATCCGTTCTTCCGGCTGAACGGATGAAAGCGGTTCCGAGTTGATCTGCGGGTCACCTGCATCCCGGTTGGCCCGCTTCCCGAAGAATCGAGCACATGGCCTTGGTCGATGACCAAACACAAGCCGAATATGCTTCGCGCCCAGGTTTCACGCTGATCGAGTTGCTGGTCGTCATTGCCATCATCGCCGCGCTGCTTGGCATCCTGCTTCCAGCGCTCGGGGGCGTGCGGAAGACCGCCCAGATGGTCAAGTGCGCGTCGAACATGCGGCAGGTCGCCCTCGGCTGGGCCACCTACGCCAACAGCAACGACGACATCTCCATCCCCGGCCAGATGGGCAGGTACTCGGACGAGACCAAGAACGTCTATTTCGTTGGGAACGGCTATCAGTATCGTCCGCGCTGGTACGTCACCATGGGCGCAGCCGCGGGGTTCTATGCGCTCATCGAGCCTCGCCCGGAACGCGAGCACGAGCACGACGTACAGGTGAACAACGAGGTCTTCCTCTGTCCGAACGCGATCGCCTGGACCAGCACCCGCAACCACCCCTACGGCTACAACTACCACTTTCTCGGCAACACCCGCTTCAAGAACGATCAGGAGTTCGGCGCTTTCGTGAACTTCCCCGTTCGGGCATCCGTCATTCACGTGGGCAGAACCGTCCTCGCGGCGGACTGCATGGGCACGGCGGCGGGCAAGCCCGCGGCGGATCGCACGCCGAACCTCCCCGACGGCTCGCGTCACCCCCAACAGACTGCGATGGGCGGGCACGGCTACGCGCTCGATCCGCCGCGCATGACGCCCAACAGCGACCATGCCGACCCGCAGTTTCCGGGCGCTGAACACCGCTCCGCGCCCGATCCGCGCCACCTCGGCAAGGCGAACGTGTCGTTCATCGACGGCAGCGTGTCGAACTGGACGCTCCCGGAGTTGGGGTATGTTGTCCGTGGCAATGGGGTTGTCGAGGCCTTCGATCCGCAGGCCGACAACTCGATGTTCTCCGGCACGATGATCGACCGTGACCCCCCTGTTCGCCGCGACTGAATCCACCCCGGCGAGTTTCCGAAGTAGACTTCGACGATGACCACGGCAACCGGCACGCTCCGCGCCTGCCACCGCTGCGGCCTCGTGCAGCGGGTGGGCGTCGTGCCGCGGGGCTTCCGGGCGAGGTGCCCGCGATGTTCGGCGACGGTGCGGCACACACGCCACCCCCGCTCGAACGCCCGGGCCGCAGCCTTTGCGCTCGCCGCGCTGCTCCTGTACCCCGCCGCCATGAGCCTGCCCGTGATGCAGGTGCAGCGGCTCGGGCATTCCCACGAGGCGACGATCTGGTCCGGCGTCGTGAGCCTGATCGCCGAGGGGCAGACGGCGATCGGGCTGGTTGTGCTGTTCTGTTCCGTCATCGCGCCGCTGGCGAAACTGGCCGCGACGTTCGCGCTGTGCGCGGGCGATGTGCTGCTCCAGCGGCGGCACCGTGCCGCGGTGTACGTGCTCGTCGAGTTCCTCGGGCGCTGGGGCATGGTCGACGTGCTGCTGGTCGCCGTGCTCGTCGCAGCGGTGAAACTCGGCGACTGGGTGACAGTCCAGCCCGGGCCGGGTGTCGCGGCGTTCGGCGCGGTCGTCGTCCTGAGCCTGCTCGCATCCGCTTCGTTCGATCCGCACGCTGTGTGGGAGGATAACTGCCGGTGAGCGAGAACGCGGGAATCCCGTCGAGCGAGATCGTGCGCGTGCGCCGGGTGACGTGGGCGCTCCTTGCCCCGCTTGCTGCCGCGGCGGTGCTCGCGGTTCTGGCAGTTCAGGCGATCCGTGACCGGCCCGTGCCGATCACGATCCGGTTCACCGAAGGCGCGGGCGTGCGACCCGGCGACCCCGTGACCTGCCGCGGCGTGCAGGTCGGGGTCGTGAAGGAGGTCGGGCTGTCGGGCGATCTGGCCGGTGTGGTGGTCGGGGTCTCGCTCGCCCGCGAGTCGGCGGCGCTCGCAGTCGAGGGCACACGGTTCTGGATCGTGCGCCCCGAGGTCTCTCTGCGAGGGGTGAGCGGGCTGGAATCGCTCCTCGGCCCGAGGTCGATCGCTGCCGTGCCCGGTGTGCCCGGGTCGAAGCGTGCCAGCGAGTTCGACGGGCTGGTCCGCCCGCCCGATGACGCCGCGACGCCGGTCGAAGGTGAGTTGATCGTCCTACTGCGAGCGGCGCGGCGCGGCTCGATCGGGATCGGATCGCCTGTCTATTACCGAGACGTCCAGGTCGGCGAGGTGCGATCGGTGCGGCTGTCGGACGATGCCCGCACGGTGGAACTCGCCGCGGCCGTGGAGCCTCGGTACGCCCCCCTCGTGCGCGACAACACGCGGTTCTACAACGTCAGCGGCATCGGCGTGAACTGGGGCATCTTCGGCGGCCTCTCCGTGCGCACGGATTCACTCGAAGCGCTCATCGCAGGCGGCGTCGCCTTCGCCACGCCGGATCGGCCCGGCGCAGCAGTCACCAATGGGCACGTCTTCGACCTCGCACCCCAGCCGGACTCGAAATGGCTCGAGTGGGCGCCCGCGATCCCCTTGGGCAACACTCCGCCTTGAAGCCCGGAACGCGAAGGCACGAAGGACGCGAAAGAGGCGAAGGCAGGGAGAGTCGCTTCTTCCAGGCAACTTCGCATCAACAGCGTGTGCTCGGTGTTCGTCCGGTTCAATAGCGGTAGTGTTCTGGCTTGAACGGCCCGTGCTTCCCGACGCCGATGTACGCCGCCTGGTCGGGCGTCAGTTCCGTCAGGCGCACGCCGAGGTGATCGAGGTGCAGGCGGGCGACCTGCTCGTCGAGCCGCTTGGGCAGCACGTAGACCTTGCCTGACTGGTATTGCGTGCCGGAGAGCGTGGGCTTGCCAGCCGCGTTCAGGGCGAGGTCGATCTGCGCGAGCACCTGGTTGGTGAAGCTCGCGCTCATCACGAAACTGGGGTGGCCGGTTGCGCAACCGAGGTTCAGGAGCCGTCCCTCGGCGAGCACGAGGATGCCCCGCCCGTCCGGGAAGACCCACTCGTCGTATTGCGGCTTGATGGGGTTGCGGCGGATGCCGGGCACCTTGGCAAGCCCCGCCATGTCGATCTCGTTGTCGAAGTGCCCGATGTTGCCGATGATGGCCTTGTTCTTCATCCGCTTCATGTGGTCGACGGTGATGACGTCCTTGTTGCCCGTCGCGGTGACGAAGACGTCGGCGAACTCGACGACGTCCTCGATCCTCTTGACCTCGTATCCCTCCATCGCGGCCTGGAGCGCGCAGATCGGGTCGATCTCGGTGACGATGACCCGGCATCCCTGGCCCTTGAGCGCCTGGCAACAGCCCTTGCCGACCTCGCCGTACCCGCACACGACCGCGACCTTGCCGCTGAGCATGACGTCCGTGGCGCGGTTCAGGCCGTCGAGCAGCGAGTGGCGGCAGCCGTAGATGTTGTCGAACTTGCTCTTGGTGACGCTGTCGTTGACGTTGATGGCTGGGAAGAGGAGCGTGTCCGCCCTGCTCATCTCGTAGAGCCGGTGGACACCTGTGGTCGTCTCCTCGCTCACGCCCCTGATCTCGGCCGCGACGCGCGTGAACCAGCCGGATGTCTCGCGGATCGTCTCACGGATCGTGTGCAGCACCCACTTCCACTCCTCGGGGTCGCGGGCCTCGTTGTAGTCAGGCACGCGGCCGGCCTTCTCGAACTCGACGCCCTTGTGGATGAGGAGCGTGGCGTCGCCACCGTCATCGACGATCAGCGTCGGGCCGCGACCGTCCGGCCAGGTGAGCGCCTGCTTCGTGCACCACCAGTACTCTTCCAGCGTCTCGCCCTTCCACGCGAAGACGGGCACCCCCCGCGGGTCGCCCGGCGTGCCGTCGCGCCCGACCACAACCGCTGCCGCGGCGGGATCCTGCGTGCTGAAGACGTTGCATGAGGCCCATCGCACGTCCGCTCCGAGTTCAACAAGCGTCTCGATCAGCACGGCCGTCTGCACGGTCATGTGCAGCGAACCCGCAACGCGGAATCCCTTCAAGGGTTTCGTGGCGGCATGCTCGCGCCGCACCGACATCAACCCCGGCATCTCGTGCTCGGCGAGGGTGATCTCCTTGCGTCCCAGTTCCGCCAGGGCGAGGTCGCGCACCCTGAACTCAAGCCCGGTGTTGCCGGTGGTCGTGGTGGCGCTCCGCGTCGTCATCGTGGTCATCGCTTTCTCCGTTTTGCAGGTTTCAGTCTTCGATCGAGAGTCGGCGAGGGCGCCTCTTCTGACACTCGGCGCGCGGCATTGCAGGCCCCGGACCTCACTCCTGACCCTTCTTCCATCCCACGGCGGCGAACAATCCGGGGCCTCTCGCGGTTGACTCGGCGGCCAACGGCTCGACCCGCACGTCCTCGAAGCCCGCGCCGCAGTACATCTCCCGCACTCGCGACGCCGAGAATCCGAGGTGAGCGTGGCCCATCGTGTGGCGGTACTCGGTCCGTCCGTGCTCGACCATGTCCACGATGAGCGCGGCGCCGCCGCGCCGATCCGTCCGCAGCACGCGCGCCATCTCTCGCAGGGCGGTCTCAGGCTCCGGCAGGTGGTGCAGCACGAGCACGCACACGCACGCATCGACGCTGGCGGCGGCGAGCGGCAGCCGTTCCAGGTCGCCGGCCTTGAACTGCACGTTCTTTGCCTTGCCGAGCCGCTTGCGTGCGGCGTCGAGCATCGCTTCCGATCGATCGACGGCGACGACACGCCCGACTCGCGGTGCGAGCCACTCCGCGGCGTTTGCCGTGCCGCATCCGAGATCGGCGATCGTCCACTCGCGGGGCAGCAGCGAAAGCAGGGCCAGCGGCGTGAAGCGATCGCCGAAGAGTTCGCGGCGGAGGTTGTCCCACTCTCCCGCGATCCGGCCGAAGAACGCCTGGCTATCGGTGGGGCGCTCCGCGAGCACGGCGGCGAGGCGCCGGTTGTCTTCCTCGATATCGGCGGTGCCGGCGGTCTCGTCGCGCATTGCCACCCACACCGCCCGCGCGAACGGCTGAAGATCGTCCAGCACGACGCGGTAGCAGGTCGCGGTCCCGGCCGCACGCCGCGCCAGCCACCCCGCTTCCGCAAGCACCTTCAGGTGTCTGCTCACGGTCGATTGCGGCAACTGCACGACGCTTGCCACCTCGCCGACCGACAACTCTTCCGCTTCGAGCAGGCGAACGATCCGGACCCGGACCGGCTCGCTGAGGGCGGCCAGCATGGCGGTCGCGGGGATGGCCGGGGCGGTTCGTTTCATCCGTATATCCGGATGAAGTGTAGAAGACCGGCTGCCCGCGTCAACCTGCACGCCGCGATTCAGCGAGGCGGAAGGGCGAAACTCGGTCCGGGGACATAGCCCAGTTCCCGCAGTCTTGCCCCTGCCTGGGGATTGTCCGGCTCGAAGAACAGCACCATGCGCAGCCGCTCGACCTCCCGGTCGTCGTCGCCGATCGCTCGGTAGAACTCGGCGAGCGTTCGCTGCGGTTCGACCGTGCGGCCGCCATCGACCTCGGCAGCGTTGAGGTAGGCCCGGTGAGCCTCGTCCGCATTGCCGAGGCGATGGGCGAATCGGCCGAGTCGAAGATGATCCTCGACACGACCCCGTTCGCTTACCCGCCTCCGCAGGAAGGCGTAGAGGGACTCGGAATCGCCCGATCGGAGCATCGACTCGGCGAGGGCTTCGACGTAGGTCTCGTTCTGCGGGTCGAGGTCGTAGGCGACCGTCAGGTGCTGGCGCGCGTCGCCCGGGCGGTTCAGGGCGAGCAGGGTGCGACCGAGTTCGTACTGTCCCTGGGCATCCGAGGGCTTGCGGTCCACGTACTCGCGGTTGTAGGGCAGAGCCTGCTCGTAGCGACCATTGAAGTAGTGGGCGTTGGCATCCGCTCGGACCATGCTGAGCGGGCGTGCGCCGCAGCCCCACAGCCCGGAAAGGCCGGCGAGTGCGAGAACGACGATCGTGACAGGCCCGTATGTCCGCATGGGTCGCTCCTTGCCCGACAGGCAGGCATGGTACCCGCCTCGGCCTTCGCCGTGGCAGTACCATCCCCGGTGCCAAGAACGGTCGTGCTCGAACACACCCTGCCCGACGGCAGCCGCCACTTCGACTGGCTGATGGAACCGGCCGAGCCGGGGCCGGATGCGACCGACGAAGACCGATCGCTGCTGGCATTCCGCCTGGCAGCGAGGGTCGATGCCCCTTCGATCGTCTCGTTCTTGGCCGAGGCGATGCCCGACCATCGGCGGTTGTACCTGCAGCACGAGGGGGCGATCTCGGGCGAACGTGGGACGGTGGTCCGGGTTGCCGCTGGTTCCTGTCGGATTGTGCGGAGGTCGCCGGCTGACATCGAGGTCGAGGTTGCCTTTTCGGGCCGACGGCGAGTCTTGCGAGGTCGCCGATTGCATGGGGGCATCTGGGCGTTCGAGCAAGCGCCCGAATGATCTGGTAGGCTGGCGGCTACTCGCCCGAACGGCAAGGAGGCACGCGATGCCCGACCGCCCTGAGCCGTCACCTGAGAATCGTGCCGTACCGATCGAAGGAACCGCCCCCGCAGCCCCAGCGGGCCTGAACCCGAAGATCAAGACCTTCGGGGGAGGGACGCGGCACGAGGATTGTTGGAGCCGTTCGCCCAACGTCACCGGCACCGGCGCGATCCACGTCCGCAGCTTTCACTCGAAACTCTCGGACGACGGCATCGCCTATCTCGACCGGCAGATCAACGAGTGGCTCGACGCGCACCCGCAGTACGAGGTGAAGTTCGTCACCACGGCCGTGGGCGAGTGGACCAGCAAACTCGGCAAGGAGCCGGGGCTGGTCGTGCAGGTCTGGGTCTGAGCGGGCCGATAGACCGGGCATGTGCGGGGTCGCCGGCATTTGCCGGACAGTGGAGCATGAACGGTCGATCGCGCATCGCCCCGAGGGCGAGTGGGGGAGAGCAGCGCGCGCGGTGGTCGAACGCATGACAGCGAGCCTGGCGCACCGCGGGCCGGACGGGGAGGGTGTGTTCGTCGGTCGCGGCGTCGTTCTGGGGCACCGTCGGCTTGCCGTGATCGACCCGTCGCCGTCCGGCCGGCAGCCGATGACGACTCCAGACGGCCGGTTCACGATCGTCTACAACGGGATGCTCTACAACGACGCGGAGATTCGTGCCGCACGAGCGTGCGCGGGCGTTAAGTATCGATCGTCGTGCGATACCGAGACGGCGCTGCACCATCTTGCCATCAACGGGCCACCCGGCCTCGGGTTGATGCGAGGCATGTATGCACTGGTGTTGCATGACGACCGTGAAGAGACGCTCCTGCTGGCCCGTGACCCGTTGGGCATCAAGCCGCTCTACTGGGCGCGGGTCGAGACGCCCCGCGGCCCTGAAATCCTGTTTGCAAGCGAGATCCCCGCTCTGTTCGAGCATCCTGGGCTTCGGCCCGAGCCGGACCTCGTCGCGGTCAGCGCCTACCTGACGACGATCCGCACGACGCTGGGCGAGCGCACGTTGTTCAAGGACGTTCGTGTGCTGCCGCCCGGCCGCTGGGTGCGGTTCGATCTTCGCACGCCCGACCTGCGGGCGAGGGTCGGAACCGTTGAAACGCCGGTGTTCGCGGGTCGTGCGACAGCGGATGACCTTCGGGGTGCGGTCGAGGACTCGGTGCGATCGCACCTGCGGTCCGACGTGCCGCTCTGCTGCCTGCTCAGCGGTGGGCTGGACAGTTCGATCGTGGCGTCGATCGCCCGGCGGGAAACGAAACGCCTGCGGACATGGTGCGCGGGAGCGAGAGACGAACCGCCGATCGACGGCGTGCCGCAATCGGACGATTTCCGGTTCGCGTGCGAGGTCGCCGCCACGATCGGCAGCGATCACAGCGAGGCACAGGTCACACGCACGCTCTTCGCTGAACGATGGCGATCGCTCGTGCAGCGCACCGGCATGCCTCTGAGCACACCGAATGAGGTGGCGATCAACGAAGTTGCTCGCTCGCTCCGAGCAGGAGGTTGCACCGTGACACTCTCCGGGGAGGGCGCTGACGAGCTGCTGGCGGGCTACGACTACCCGATGCTCGCCGCGGCTGAGCACGTCGCTCGTGGGAACGCCGACCCGGGGATGTTTCAACTCGCTAGCGCCGCCTGGATTCCGCCGCACGCGAAGGCATTGCTGATCAACCCGGAGGTCTGGCGGGCGGTCGAGGGCGACGCCGCGCTCGTCAAGCACTACCGCGCCGAGTACGCAGCGGCGGCAGATCGGGCTGATGGGCCGTTGCGAGCACACCTGCGCTTCCATCGCAGAGTAAACCTGACTGGTCTGCTCCAGCGTCTCGACTCCGCAACCATGCTCGAAAGTGTCGAGAGCCGGACGCCCTTTGCGGATGTTCGCGTCGCCGCAGTGGCGGAGGCCGTGCCGATGCGCGAACTCTTCGACGCAACCATCGCCCCTCCAAATCCACGAACAAAGATCGCGTTGCGGCGTGCGTTCTCCGGCACGCTTCCGAAGCCCGTGCTCGACCGCCCCAAGGCAAGTTTTCCGCTGCCATTCCAACGGTGGGTCGCTGACCTCACGGCGGAACTGGAAGCGAGCGGCTTCCTCGCCTCGCTCGTGAATCCCGCCGCACTCGCCGCCGTCCGCGCCGAACCATCGAGTCACTGGCACGCTGCCTGGCCGCTCGTCAATCTCGCGCTGTGGTCGCGACGGTGGTGGGGTTGACCGACCCCGGGTCGCCTTCGCCGAGATGCCGCACCCAGTAGCCGACGTCGAGCCAGCGGCCGTGCTTGTATCCCGCACGGGGAATGGTGCCGGCGTGCCTCATGCCGAAGGCCTCGTGCAGTCGCACGCTCGCCGGGTTGGGGAGCGCGATGCCGGCGATGATGGTGCGAAGTCCCGCCTGCACCATCGCCGGGAAGAGCGCGGCGTACAGAGAGCGGCCGATGCCCACCCCATGATGCTCCGGACGGACATAGACGCCGATCTCTGCCGTCCAGTGGTACGCTTCGCGCGACTTCCACTGACCCGCCTTCGCGAACCCCACAACACCGCTGCCCTCCAGGTCGGCCGCGAACCACGGATAGACGCCGCGCGCGCCGTATTCAGCCAAGGCTTCGTCGATGGTCGGCGCCCGAGTTCCGAAGTGAGCGACGCCCTCCCTGATCTCGCGGCAGGTGATGTCGAGCATGGATGCGACGTCGCGTTCCTCGGCAGGGCGAACGGTCAATCCAGATGCCATGGTGAGACTCTATGGCGTGGGCGGGCGTGGCGTTTGACGCGGCGCGGCCCGCACGTCATGCTCTTCCCATGGCTCAATCACGAAACCGCTGCTTCCTGTTCGTCTGTTTGGCGGCCTCACTCGCGCTCGGTGCGTGCGCCGGCGCGCCCCGACGGATCGAGGCGACCGCCCCCCTCAACCCGCGTGAAGCGGTATCGATCTACCGGGGCGACACGGGCCAGCGCGCGGGTTGGGAGGAACTCGTTTCGACCGCTGCCGCCGCGGACGCCGTGATGATCGGCGAGACGCACGGCCACCCGCTTGGCCTCGCGTTCGCAGCCGCGCTCTGGGAGGACGTGCTGGCTCGCACCGATCGCGCCGCGCTGAGCCTCGAGTTCATCGAGCGGGACTCGCAGGTCCACCTCGACGACTACCTCGGTGGCCTCATCGACGAAGAGCAGTTCCGCAAGGCCTCGGGCCGCTCGCAGGGCAACTACCCCGACGGGCACCGCACGATGGTCGAGGCGGCGAAGCGCGCCGGCCGCCCGGTGATCGCATCGAACGCGCCGCGGCGCTACGTGCGGCTCGCGCGCACGAGCGGGTACTCGCGGCTGGAAACGCTGACCGATGAGCAACGGAGGTTGTTCGTCATTCCGCCCGAGATGCCATCGGGCCGCTACCGCGAAGAGTTCTTCAAACTCATGTCCGGCATGGGAGACGCGTCCCACGCGGGCGAGGGGATGATCGAAGCCATTTTTCGGTCGCAGTCGCTCTGGGACGCCACGATGGCGGATGCCGTCGCGAGCTCGCTCGCAGAGGGCAACCGGCCCGTGATGCACGTGATCGGCCGATTCCACACCGACTTCGAGGGCGGTACTGTCCAGTTGCTCCGGCGGGCACGGCCCGGAGTTCGCATCCTCACCCTCAGCGTGATCGATTCGACCGGTCCGTCGCTCGCCGATACGGACTTGGGACGCGCCGATTTCGTGGTCTACGCCGGATCGTCGGGTGCGGGCTCCTCAGGCTCACCATGACCGATCGTCCACCCCGGACCGTTGCCTGGGCACCAAAGGCAGGGTATTGTTAGGGTCAGCCGTGGGCCGGGGGACAGGCATGGACGCGCATGAGTACGACGGGGCGTTGTCGATCGGGAAAGTCCGAGGGCGCGGGTCGGGCGTGAATCCCGGAGGGCGATTTGAGCCTGTCCGTCTGCACGTCCTCGGCGAGACGCTCGACGAGGTGCTGCGCGACCATCCAGAAGGTGTTCAGACGCCCACGCGCGTGTACCGAGACAACGCAAGAACGATCATCAACCGTGTGGATAGCCCGGACCTCCCGTTCCACTGGACGGTCAATCCGTACCGCGGCTGCGAGCACGGTTGCGTCTACTGCTACGCACGCCCGACGCACGAGACCTTCGGCCTGTCCTGCGGGCTGGACTTCGAGACGCGCCTGTTCGCCAAGCTCGACGCGCCGGACCTCCTGCGGCGGGAAATGGGCAAACCGTCGTGGCGGGGCGAGCCGATCATGCTGGCCGGCATCACCGATGTCTATCAGCCTGTCGAGCGCCGTCTGCTGATCACTCGGCGGTGCCTCGAAGTCATTGCCGAGTGCCGCCAGCCTGTGTCCATCGTCACCAAGGGCGCGCTGATCGTGCGCGACGTGGACCTGCTCTCTTCGCTCGCGCGGCACGGAGCGGTGCAGGTGCTTGTGAGCGTGACAACGCTCGACCACGACCTTGCCCGCACGATGGAACCTCGGGCGGCGTCTCCGCGTGCCAGGCTGGATGCCGTTCGCGACCTGTCGCGTGCCGGCGTGCCGGTCGGAGTCATGGTCGCCCCGATTATCCCAGGCCTGAATGATGCGGAGATTCCCGCGATCCTTGAAGCCGCGCGCGACGCCGGCGCACGCACGGCCGCGTACACGATGCTCCGCCTGCCCTACCAGGTCAAGGCCGTGTTCCTGGACTGGCTTCGGCGTGAGCACCCGCTTCGCGCCGACCGAGTGGAAGCGGAGATACGCAGGATGCGCGACGGCGAGCTGAATGATTCCCGCTTCGGAAAGCGATTCAGGGGCGAGGGCGAGCGTGCCGAGCAGATCGGCAGCCTGTTCAAGGTCTTCAAAGCGCGCCTCGGACTCGACAGGCGTCGGATGCCTATCTCATCGGACGCTTTCCGCAGGCCGAGGCAGCCGGGCGAACTCATGCTGTTCGGCGATGACTCGGCCTGAAACGCGCACGAACGCGCTCGAACTCAACGAACGGAGAGGGGGGGATTCGAACCCCCGATAGGGTTACCCCTATACAGCATTTCCAGTGCTGCTCCTTCAGCCACTCGGACACCTCTCCAGGGGCACGACGACGAACCCGTCGCCCGCTGCGGGCCGAAGTGTAAGCCGGTCCGGGCGGGGGTGTCAGGATCGGCGATCGGCGCGTGTGGTGCAGGAGTCTTCGGGCTTCCAGGCGGGCGAGGCGTTCGGATCGACGGCCTTTCGCCATGCCCAGTCGATCGCCCTGACACCCCAGCCGCGCCGGACGGCCGGTCTCGCCGCCGCGAGTCCGACAGCCCATCCGGCCGCCACGTCCGCGGGGTAGTGGGCGCCCAGAGCGACTCGTGCGAAGGCGACAACAAACGCCAATGTCCACACGAGCGCGCGCAGCCGCGGGTACATGGCAGAGAGAAACACGGACGCGACGACCGCGTAGGTCGTGTGGCTGGAGGGCATGGACCAGAGCCGCGACGCCTCGCTCCTCCAGACCTGCCACGACCGCAGGAACGGCTCACCTTGCGCGAACGGGTAGGCCCCGAACGGGCCGATGAACGTGCCGGCTTCGTCGAGCGAAGGCCTCGTGCGACCGAAGAGGGCTTTGGCAGCGACGCACGCGATGCCCGCGACGACGATCGCGGCGAGCCAGTCGAGCAGGCGCCGGCGCCGTGCCGGGTCAAGCAACCAGATCGCCGCGGCGATGAGGATGATCGAGGCCCCTTGGCCGAACTGCTGGAGGGCTTCGAGTTCGCGCCGGAGATCGCCGCCCAGCGGAAGGGAGCCGCGACTCCCGTCGGCGGTCACGCGAGACATGATCCAGACATCGATCGGCAGCAGGACAGCGACCGCAACCGTCCCCCACAGGAGCGGCGAAGCCCAATCGCGCCTCCTGTGATCGTCTGCCCAGCGCAACACGGGCGCAACGAGAGACGACAAGATCGCGAATGCCACGTGCACAAGGCGCACCGGGAGCGGCAGTCCACGGTTATAGTCGCTGGCGATGCGGATCGGTTCGGGCGTCATCTGGCGTCGGCGTGCTCGTGGCTCGGTCGGCGGGCTGGCGCTTGTGGCGCTCTGCCTCACAGTCTATCTGCCAGGCATCACGCGCATCCCGCCGGTCGATCGGGATGAATCCCGCTTCGCCCAGGCAAGCCGCCAGATGTTCGAAAGCCGGGCGCTCCCTCCGGCCGAGCGAGAAGACGAACTCCACGAGGGTGGTCTCGCGATCCCGCGTGTGCAGGGGCGTGATCGCCTGAATAAGCCGCCGCTGATTTACTGGCTGCAGGCCGCGAGCGCGGCTGCGCTCACCGGAGGGGAGCCGGGCCGCGATGCCATCTGGATGTACCGCGTACCTTCGTTCATCGCCGCGATGGTCACCGTGCTGGCGACGTGGCGGCTCGGTGTTTCGATGTTCGACCCGCGGGCCGCGTGGCTGGGTGCTGCCTTGCTTGCGGTCTGCCCGGTCTTCGTCTGGGAAGCTCACCAGGCCCGCGCGGACCACGTCATGGTCGCCTGTACCGCGCTCTCGATGTGGGGACTGTGGCGAACCTGGCGTGAGAGTACGCGTTCGACGGAACCCGGCGCGACGTCACTCCTTCACTCGGTCATTCGAACACTTTTCCTCTGGCTCCCCCTTGCCCTGGGCATCCTGACGAAAGGCCCCATCACGCCGCTGGTCGTCGGCCTCGCAGCGATTGCGCTTTCGCTCGTCTCGCGCCGATGGCGCTGGCTCCGCGCCACGCGGCCGCTTCTCGGATTCCTCGTCGTCGGGTTGGTCGTTGTGCCGTGGCTTCTCGCTGTTGCGAGTCACGTGGGCCTCGAACACTATTGGTCGGTGGTTTACGACGAGGTCTTCGTTCGCGCAGGGAGCGCGAAGGAGGGGCACTGGGGGCCGCCGGGCTATCACCTCGTGCTGCTCATCGTCCTCTTCTGGCCCGGGTCGCTGCTGACGGCGGCCGCTTTCAGGCGCGCGTTACGACGTGGCTTGCGAGTCGATGACACGAACGTAGCGCGGCCACACTCGCCGCTTCGACGGGCCTGGCGGGCGATAACGAACGCTCGTCCGGCTCGCCCGGCCGAGTGTTTTCTGATCGCGTGGATCGTTCCCGCGTGGATCGTGTTCGAACTCAGTCTCACAAAACTCCCGCACTACACCATGCCCCTCTATCCGGCGATCGCGCTCCTCACCGGGCGCGGTGTGCTGGCGGCGGCATCCGGTTCGCTCGTGCTGCCACGATCGCAACGCCTGGGCACTGCGTTGTGGATCGGACTGTCGGCCTTGCTCGCGGTCGGGAGCCCGATCGGCTTGTTCGCCCTCGGCGTCCGTCACTCGCCGTGGATTCTTGCACTCGGAGTTCCGTGGCTTGCGTCGCTCGTGGCGCTTGCAGTGTTCGCACGCCGTGCGTTCGCACCCGATCGCGTACTCGCTACTCAACTTGCAGGGGTAATCGCTGCTGCGGCCCTTTGGGCGTTCACGTTCCAGGCCCTGCTCCCGGGCGCGAAGCGGCTGTTCCTCACCGAACTGCTCGCGGAGCGGCTCGCCGAGATCGACCCGGAAGGCGCCCGTCCGCTCGCCGCCGTCGGCTATCACGAGGACAGCCTCGTCTTTCGCTCCCGCGCCACGGTTCTGCTGATCGACGAGCAACAACAGGGCGAGTACTGGCGCACGCACCCCGAAGGCCTGCTCATCGTTCCCAAGGAGCGCGTCCTCAGGTCGCACGTCGTGCTCGCCGAGGTCGAAGGGTTCAACTACTCGAAGGGTCGCTGGCGGGCGCTTGCCATCGTGAGGCCGTTCTGGCTCGGCATCGAATCCGGCGAGGGTGAGCCGTGAACGCCTTACACCCTCATTCTTCACCCGCCGGCCTGCTGGTGATCGACAAGCCGCGCGGTCCGACTTCGACCTCGGTTTGTCGGCTGGTAAAGGCTCGCCTGCGTCGCGGGGGAGCGCCCCGGACAGTCAAGGTCGGGCACGGCGGCACGCTCGACCCGCTCGCCTCGGGCGTGCTGGTCGTGCTGGTGGGACGGGCAGCCACGCGGCTCTGCGACACGATCATGGCAGGAGAAAAGCGATACACCGCCCGCGTCGATCTCTCGCACCGATCGACCACCGACGACGGCGAGGGCGAACTGACCGAGATCAGCGTACTACGGCCGCCGACGCGAGAGGAGATCGAGGCTGCATGCGCCCGATTCGTCGGGAGCATCATGCAGACCCCACCCGCGCACTCCGCGATGATGGTGGGGGGGCGGCGTGCCTACGACTTCGCCCGGCGCGGCGAGGACCCCGGCCTGCGGGCACGACCCGTTACGATCCGCTCCATCGACGTCGTCGAGTATGACTGGCCGCGGCTCGTCATCGACGTCCGCTGCGGCAAGGGGGTCTACATCCGCAGCCTCGCCCGCGACATCGGCGTCGCTCTCGGTCCTGGCGCGATGCTCGCCGACCTGCGGCGCACGGCGGTGGGGGAGTACACGATCGACCGTGCCACGCCGCTCGACGCGCTCCCTGAGGCGATCGGGCAGGACGACCTCATCCCGGTTCCGCCGCTGTCCTGATTCACACACGGGTCATCGGGATGTGCAGGCCGGCGCGGATCGCCGTTCGATCCGCCTGCTCATAGCCGGCGTCCGCATGGCGAAACACGCCCATCGCGGGGTCGTTGGTCAGCACGCGCCTCAGTCTTTCTTCCGCCTCGGGCGAGCCATCCGCGACCACGACCTGGCCAGCGTGCTGGCTGAACCCGATGCCGACGCCGCCGCCGTGGTGGAAACTCACCCAGCTCGCGCCGCTTGCAACGTTGACCATCGCGTTGAGGATCGCCCAATCGCTGATGGCGTCCGAGCCGTCGAGCATCGCTTCGGTCTCGCGGTTCGGGCTTGCAACTGAGCCGCAGTCGAGATGGTCTCGCCCGATGACGATCGGCGCGCCGACCGCACCATCGGCGACGAGTCGATTGAAGAGCACGCCCGCCTGGTCGCGTTCACCCATGCCGAGCCAGCAGATGCGAGCGGGCAGCCCCTGAAAGCCGAACCGCGGCCGGCATGCGTCGAAGTCGCCCGCCTCCAGAGCGTCGGGGTTCTCGTGGCAGGAGTGCAGCCACCGCCGAAGACCCTCGTGGCGAGGGAAGAGCCGCAGCAACTCGTAATCGGTGCGATAGATGTCGCGCGGATCGCCCGAGAGCGCGACCCAGCGGAACGGCCCGCGACCCTCGCAGAACTGCGGGCGGATGAAGGCGGGCACGAATCCCGGAAACTCGAACGCGTCTTCGAATCCGTGGTCGAAGGCCCGTTGGCGGATGTTGTTGCCGTAGTCGAAGGTGACCGCCCCGCGCCGATGTAGTTCCACCATCGCACGCACGTGCCGGTCCATGCTCGCCAAGCTGAGCGCGACGTACCGCTCCGGGTCAAGCCGGCGCAGCACTTCGGCCTCGCAGGCGCAGGTCTCGACGGGGACGTAACCGTTTAGGGGGTCGTGCGCGCTGGTCTGGTCGGTGAGGGCGTCCGGCGTGATATCGCGTTCGATCAGGCGTTCGAGCAGTTCGACGGCGTTGCAATGGACGCCGACGCTCACGGCCTCGCCCGACTCGACGAGCGAGAGGGCGCGGTCGATGGCCACGTCGAGGTCGCTGACCGTTTCGTCGAGGTAGCGATCGCGTCGCCGTCGTTCGAGGCGTCCGTGATCGACCTCGGCGATGAGGCAGACGCCTCCGTTGAGGGTGACGGCGAGCGGCTGCGCGCCGCCCATCCCGCCGCACCCCGCCGTGACGCACAGCCGTCCGCGGAGCGTGCCGTCGAACCGCTGGCGGGAGCACTCGGCGAACGTTTCGAACGTGCCCTGCAGGATGCCCTGCGTGCCGATGTAGATCCACGAGCCAGCCGTCATCTGGCCGAACATGATCAGGCCCTTCGACGCGAGTTCGTCGAAGTGTTCCTGGGTCGCCCAGCGCGGCACCAGGTTGCTGTTCGCGATCAGCACGCGCGGGGCGTTCTCGTGAGTGCGCACCACGCCGACGGGCTTGCCGGACTGCACGAGCAGCGTCTCGTCTGGCGCAAGCGATCGCAGTGATCGCACGATCGCGTCGAACGCGGGCCACGAGCGAGCCGCCTGCCCGCGCCCGCCGTAGACGACGAGTTGCTCCGGCGCCTCGGCAACCTCCGGATCTAGGTTGTTCATCAACATCCGCATCGCGGCCTCGGCCTGCCACGTGCGGCAGGTGCGCTCCGCGCCGCGCGGCGCGCGCACGACGCGAGCGACGGCTGTCCGCGCGCTCTTCGGTTCGTTGCGTGCCGATGTGGTCATCGTCGTCATGCCGCGCCTCCCATCGCCCCGGCATCCCTGAGGCTAGGAGGCCGAGCGACGCGGCACAACTCCGTGCAATTCCGATGCCAAGCCCGGAAGACGAGAACCCGCGGGCTCTCCCGAGCGTGCTTCGGTCACCGATCAGTGCTCCACGATGACCAGCCACGCGTGGTTGTCCATGTCCGCAACGATCCGCTGAACGTCCCCAGACAGTGCACGATCCTCGGTCAATCGCGGTACGATGGATCGCACCAGCGCGTGCGAGTGCTCAACGCCAACACCGGACCGCAGCGGACGGTGGCAGTCGATCGCTTCGGCGGCACAGAGCAGTTCAATGGCCACGACATAGCGAGCGAGTTCGAGCGCGCGTCGTGCCTTGGCCGCCGCACGCGGCCCGAACGAGTTGTAGTCCTCCATGCCCGCGCTGGTCGGCAGGTTTGCAACACTCGCGGGGGTCGCAAGTCCGACCAGTTCGTTGCAACATGCGGCCGCGGTGTATTGCAGGATCATCAGGCCCGATTGCAGTCCGGGGCGGGCGGCCAGGAACGGCCGAAGGCCGCTGGCCGGGTCGCTTCCTGCGAGCATGGTGAAGACGCGGCGCTCGGCGATTCCCGCGATGTGTGCCAGGGCGATCGAGAGCAAGTCGAGGGGGATGGCGAGCGGCATGCCGTGAAAGTTGCCGCCGGAGACGACGGAACCGTCGTTGAAGACAAGGGGGTTGTCGGTGACGGCGTGGAGTTCGCGTTCGACGGCGTGTTTTACATAATCGAACGCGTCCGATGCCGCGCCAAGCACCGCCGGAGCGCACCGGAGCGAGTAGGGGTCCTGCACCCTGGGGTCATTCTCGCGGTGGGAACGCACGATCTCGCTCTCGTCCAGCATCATGTGAAGCCACGAGGCGACGATGCTCTGCCCAGGCTGCCGCCTCGCTTCGTGCAAGCGGGAGTCAAGGAAGGCATCCGTCGCCATGCACCCGTCGATCGACATGGCGCACGCAGCGAGCGCAGCGCTGAAGAGATGATCGAAGTCGGCGCAAAGCAGCGCGCCCTGAGCGGCCATCAGGTGCGTGCCGTTCAGCAGCGCGAGGCCCTCCTTCGCCTCAAGCGCGATCGTGGGGATGCCCGCCGATCGCATCGCTTCGCCACCGCTGACCACGCGGCAACCAACCTCGGCCTGACCTTCTCCCATGAGCACCAGCGCGGCGTGCGCCAAAGGGGCAAGGTCGCCAGACGCTCCGACCGAACCGATGGAAGGAACAACCGGGCTTATGCCCGCGTTCAGCAAAGCGGCAAGCGTCTCAACGACGACCGGCCGCACTCCGGACAGGCCACGGCTCAGACTGGCCGCGAGAAGCAGCAACATGCCGCGTACGATCTCCCGGGGCAGGGGGTCGCCAACACCTGCGGCATGTGATCGCACGAGGTTGACCTGCAACTGCGCCAGATCCTCACTTCCGACGCGTTGCTGAGCGAGTGAGCCGAAGCCGGTGTTGATGCCATAGTAAGCCTTTCCGTCGCCAAGACACGCTTCAACGCGAGATCGCGACGCGGCAAGCCGGCGCACCGCTTCGGCACCGATCTGAACGGGGCGATTGTGGCGAGCGACCTCCACGACCTCCTGGATCTGGGGTCGAGTCATCTGTTGCCCAAGTCTCGCCCGTCGATTACCGCCTGGCAACGCCGAAACTGCGTCACCCCCCTGCCCAGTCCGAGAATAGCGGTTACGTCAAAAATGGCGTATCCTCACACCACTAACGGCGTAGAGGTTCGCCAAAATCGGGGGGTTGCTGTCCCCCCCCAGTCCCCCCGAGAATACCAAAGGCAGAAAGACAGGGAGGCGGAGGGAGGCGGAGGGAGGGACGGAGGCGCGCGCGAAGCCGCCGCCGCCGACCCCGCCGCCGCGAAGCGCGGTGCTGCGCGGGAGAAGGCACTGAGCCTGCTCCTCGAACACGGCATCACGCTGAACCAGGCCGACACGATCCTCGCTCATCGTTCGCCGCGATTCGTCCGCGAGGCGGTCCAGTACGAGCGCAAACGCGCCAGCGGTCGCGCCATCACCGCGCAGCGCCTGTTCGGATGCTTGCGTCACGACTGGCACGGTGAGGAGCGGCGAGCGCGATTGTTCAAGGCCGTCCGAGACAACTTCGATTCCGAGACCGACGCCAGGAGGTGGGTCATGCAGTACGACCGCGACCGCGAAGAGACGATCGACGCCATCGACAACATGAGCGACGCCGAGGTGCACGAGCTCCTCCAGGAGGTCATCGGGCGTGAGAGCACGCAGGAGCGCAGAGATCAGCTCCACGCGCGAGTGCGTGACCTCGTAGAGGTGCACGGCCAGACCGTCCGCGAAATCTGCCTCATGCGTTCGTGGGTGCCCGCCGTGGTTCAAGTGCTCCGCGCACGTCGGAGCGGCCTGCCGCGGTACGTCCCTTCCGAGGAGTGACCGACCATGCCACCGGAGACCGACCAGACCACCGCCACAGCGGCACCGCGGCGAAGCCGATACGAGCACCTGCGCGCCGAGCTCGCCGAGTTTGACGGCATCGACCGCGTTGCGCGCGCCATCGAGCTCGCCGGCGGAGAGGCCGACAGTTACCGCCTGGTGGTCATGCGCCAAGCGGAGGGGGAGGCTCGCCCCGCAAGCGTGTGGAGCGGCCCAGTCGCGCTCTTCGATGAGGCTCGCCTGGTCAAAGCGGCTGGAGCCGGACGCTTCCTGCTCCAGCTGCGCGATCGGCTCGGCGTGATCGTGACAACCGCGGCGCTTTCGATCGACCCCGCGGCGGTCGAGCTCTACAAGCCCGAGTCGCCCGGACCGTCGGGAAGCGACCTGGCCGCGGAGGTCCGCGAGCTGCGAGGCATGATCGAAGCGCTCGCCTCGCGGGCGCCGACCGAGTCGCGTTCCTCAGCCCCGCCCTGGTCGGCGCTGCTCGGCGCGATGCCGGCGGTCGCGGAGCTCATCAAGGCGCTGCGCGGTGAAGGGCTGCGCACGCGGGACATCATCGAACTGGCCAGCCAGCGCGGCCAGATATCGGACCTGGTCGCGGCCATGCGCGACCTGCAAGCCCTGTCGCCTGGTGGTGGCGCCGAGGGCGGGAGTGGGGGGGGCGAGTGGACGCCCGTCATCGCGGAGCTCATGGCCATGCTGAGAGCGACGCGATCGTCCCAGCCCCTCCCCCCGCCTCGCGCGCCGGCGCCGATCCCTCGCGCGATCCCGCCGGCGCCCACCGCGACCGCGCAGCCGGCGGCCGTTCCCGAGCGTCCGCCCGCGCCGCCCCCACCGGCGACGCCACTCGACGCGCTGACGCTCAACCCTTACGCGCTGGCCATCGGCTTCGGCTCCTCGCAGGGCTTGTCGCCGGAGTCGATCGCGCCCGCCGTGGCCGACCTGCTCGAGCGCGATGAGTCGGCGCCGGAACTCCCGTGCTCCGCGAGCGACCTGGAGGCGTTCCTGCGCTCGACGGAGATAGACCCCACCCCGTACCTCACGTCGGTGTGCGAGGCCGTGTGCGCCCTGTACGCCGATCAGGAGACGCCCAATGAACAAGGCCAGTGAAGCCCTCTCCGACCGACTCGTCACCGTCCACACCCAGGCCGGCCTCTACCGCATCGACCCGTCGGAAGTCTCGCTCATCGGACCGGGTCCGAACATGGGTACGACGCTGCTCTTTCTTCGGCAAGGGGGGGGCATCGTCATGTCTGCCGGCCCGGAGTCGGTCTACGCGGCGCTGTGCGGACAGCCCCAGCCCCGCGGCCCCGTCCTCATCAAGCCCGAGCACAACGGCCAGATCGGCGGCAACGGAGGTGCACATTGATCGGACTCACACCGAAGACCGGCGACATCGTCATGCTGCGCAACGTCGAGCGCGGAACCCTGTGGTTCGGCCAGGTGCATTCAGTCTCGAACCGAGGACGGCCCTACATCTGGTGGCTCTCTCACTCGAAGCGTCGTCCCCGTCATCCAACCTCGCCGAACGTTCTGCCCAGGCACGTCGAGGTAGTCCGCCTGGCGACGCCGGGCGAGGCTCGCCGCTTCAAGCAGGAGTCCGCGCAATGCTGAACGCTCGCATCACCGAGTCCGGCCGGCCGTACCCGTTCAACGCCACACTCTCCGTGCCCCTGCCGTCCGATGCAGACGAGCGAGTCGAGGCCACCGTGCAGGCCATCCGCGCGATGGTGAAGCGCTCCGATCGGATGGCCTACGTCAAGCGGCTGCTTTGGGAGGCGTCGGCCCTCGGGCTGACGGCGCCGGTGCACCGCGCCGCATACCAGGCGGGCATCCCGCACACCCTTTACGGGGTGCACCTGGTCCTCAAGCGGCGCGTGCGGTTCAAGCGCGACCCGGTCGGCGTCGAGCTCCCGACCATGCCCGACACCTTCGCGGCGACGATCATCGCCAACGGCTCGGCAGAGGGCGACTGTGACGACCTGGCGGCGCTCGGCGCGTCGATGGTGCGCAACGCCGGGTACACGCCGACGCTCACCGTGATCGGCCGCGACCCGAAGGGCCCCTATGAGCACATCTACTTCGGCGCGTGGACCCACACGGGCCGTCACGTCGCGTTCGATCCGCAGGAAACCGCGCTGCCTGGAGAGGAGCTCCCGGCGGCGCGGAAGCGCACGTACACCCTTCACGTCCGCCAGTAGCGGCAGAGAGGAAGCCCCCCGATGGCAAAGTGGTACTACTGCACCGTCTCCGACAGGAACACCAAGAAGCGCTGCGGGGTCTACTACGTCAAGGCCGGCAGCAAGCCTCACGCGGTGCGCATCGCGCGAAGCGTCGGCGCGACGCTCAGCGGGATTTCGATGTTCGCGGCCGCGGCGTCGGCGAAGAGAGTCATCGACCCCTCCCACCTGGAGCACGCCGCGCAGTACGGGAACCTGTCCGCGGCGGTCTTCTGCAACACGGAGGTTGCCGCATGAAGACGAAGGTACGCCGGCTCACCCGCCGCATCTGGACCGACGAAGAGGGACGGTCCTGGACGCTCATCGTCGTCTACGAACGCCAGCGTCAGCGAGTCGTGACGCGCGTTGTGGCCGTCGGCGCCGCCGCGCAGGCCGCTTCAGCGCTCACCGTTCCGACGAAAGGGGGGGGGCAATGACGAAGCTCCGCGTACTCCCGCAACGCGCAGGCAGCGAAGGCCTGTTCGGAGTGGCCATACGGCCCCTGGTGTCGTCAGGGTTCAGCATCGGCCCTCCTGTGCACCACCTGATCATTCCGTCCCGCGGCCGGCCGGAGTTCGACGCGGCGTTCCCGAACATCCCTGTGCTCATGGAGTTCGTCCGCTCACGCGCTGGGGTGATTCAGGCGGCGCAACCCGGTCACGTCATCCAGATCAACTACGAGCCGGACAAGGGCGGCGAGGCCGTCACCTCACTGCAGTACGTCACGGGCTGCCCGAGCGTCGAGTGGGCGGCGTGCGTCGGTGCGATGGTCACGTCGCTCAGATCAGTGCTGGCAGAATCGGTCAACGTCGCAGTCTACAACATCCTCAGGGCACCGCGCCTCACAAAGTACTGGTCTGTGAATGACGGCCTCAAGCCGCTCTTCGAACACTTAGACCTGGTCACGTCCGCGGTCTACTGCCGCGATGCGAGCCACGATCCGGCCGAGGTCATCAGCAACGTCATCACGGAGTCGATGCGCGTGGTTGAGCGCCCCTGGGCGCTTCAGCTCTGGTCCGTGCTGCGCAAGCGGCAGGCGGAGCCTGTGACGGAGAGGCAGGCGGCGGCGATCGCCCGAGAGCTGCGCGCGTTGGATGTGGTCACCATGATCGCCTACGTCGAGGCCGAGACTGAACAGCAGGCCAAAGCGGAGGCGGAGGGCTGGCGGCGCATCTGCGCCGCCCTGAAGGCGGAGGGCATCAGGTGAAGCGACCCAAACTCACGCCCGAGCGCGTCGCCGGCCTCAGCGTCGTCATCGCCCTGGTGGACAGGGCACGCCTGGACGGGCGAACGCAGAAGACGCTCTGGACGGAGCCGCTCCCCGACCGTGAGCGGCGCAACGGCCGGAACGCGCTCGGCTACCTGGAGGAGCTCGTCGCCTGGTTCGAGGCGCGGCGGGGGGGGCTTGACACGCCCGGCGAATCTGGTACGCTTCCTGAACCTGAACAACGCCCCCCGGCGGAGGTCGAGCCATGCTCACCGGACTCGGGCGTTGCTCCGTCATCGTGATCGCCGCTCTTCTGGCCGCAACCCTGATGCTGGGGTGCGGCGACACGGCCGCCCAGAAGTACGCCGAGCGGGCCGATCGACTCGCCGACGCCGCGGATGCACTCCGCGACGCCACCCACAACATCGGGGCGGCGGCGGCGGCGATCGCGCCTGAGGACGCGCAGCGCATCGAGTCCGCCGCGACCAAGGCGGCTGAGGCTTCGCAGGCCGCCGCGGACGCTGCCCGTGAGGTCGCCGAGATTCAGCGGACCACGGCGGATGCCGTCGATCGGTGGGCGAAGACGGCGGGCGTGGTGGCCGCCGTCGCCGGCACCGCGGCGGGTGGTCCGCAGACAGGGGCGGCACTCTCCGTCGGCGTCGAGCAACTCGTCCAGGGCGTGGCGGCGGTCGTCCTGGCAGTGGGGGGGTGGACCGCCCGAGCGCGCGTCCACCGCGCCGCGGACGCGGCCTGGGATGAGGCGAGCACCAAGGCGAAGTCGTGATGCAGGACCTGCTCATCGGCGTCAACGTCATCGTCATAGCGGCGGGCGTCGCCGCGGCGGTCGCCAACGCCGTCCAGCTCGGCAGACACGACGAACGGCTGAAGACGATGGAGCGTGCGCTGGGCCGCATTCTCCGCAAGATCGGCCTGGAGGATTGACCATGCTCACGCGCGATGAGGCGTCGGACATCCTGAACGGACTCGGCGAGGACGAGAGCGGCGAGCTCGACGGCCTGGGCCGATCCAACGGCCTCCAGGGCGTCACGTTCCAGCCCGGCTCACCGGCCGCGAAGATGGTGCGGAAGTACCAGCACATGCGCCGCTCAATGGGGTACTGGAAGGGCGAGGCGCTCAAGCTCCGCCAGCGCGTCGCCGCGCTGGAGGCCGCTCTGCTGGAGCGGGCGCGATGACCGACCTGGGGCGCTGCAAGTGTGTTCGGCGCGTCTGCGGCCGCGGTGTCCGCGGCCTCGGCGCTGCGCCGATCAGCCCGGCCGCCCTGGTCAACCTGCCCGACGCCGAGCAGCGCCGCATCCTCGCGGCCATGCCCGCGGATAACGTCGTGGCGCTGTACCGCTACATGCGCATGCGCGGACTCAACGGCCTGGCCGGCGACGATGAGCAGCTTGAAGGGCTGTTCTCGAACCTCTTCAAGAACATCAAGAACGCGCTGCGGCCGATGGCGGTCGCGGCGGCGGGCGCGGCGGCCGGTGCCATCCCCGTCGTCGGCCCCGCGATCCGGAGCCTTCTCCCCGGCCAACTCCCCGTAGCCGCGGGCCAGGTGGCGACGATGCTGCCCCCGATGCAGCCGGCGGCGCAGCCGGCTCGCCAGGACAACACGCTGATGCTCGTAGGCTTCGGCGCACTCGCACTGCTCGCGTTGATGAGGTGAACCATGATGGACGGACTCAACGGTGCCCTTCCGCAGCCACCAGACTCGATGATCGAAGAGGCTGCGGCCAAGACCTTCAACGCCCTGGAGCGCGTCGCCGAGAGCGTGGAGAGGTCGAAGCGTTCGGCCTACTTCAGCGGGCCACACGGCGCCGTGCGCGTGAAGGTCGGCCACGTGCTCGCCATCGAGAGCACGCGCGGCGACACGGTCACGCTCCACCTGGCGGGCGGCACCGCGATCAACGTGGATGGCGACCTGGAGTCGGTGAGTCGTCAGTTGGGGTGGGAGGAGTAAAAGTCCCCTTGGTTCGCATCGCGCGTTTGCAAACCCAGTTGATCGTCTCACAGACGGCGAGTACAGCGATGAGGCCGATGAATGCCAGTACGAGTTCCGGCGCCGAGTCTGCGAGTTTGTCCAGGACGACTTCCCCCCGCGTCTTTGGCCTGAGTTCCAACCAGTTGAATGTGAGCAGCATCGGTTCTCCCTATGTACGTTGACCCCACACACAATACCGGCTCTGTAGACCTTGGGTTGTGGTGGCGTCTCTTCCCGGGGCTACGCGATCAAATGGTACGGTCGATGATGGGACTCACTACCGTCACCAGGCTGTACAACAAGATCGTCACTGAGCTCCCGAGCATTGACCGAACACGGTTGGCCCCTGGACGGCGCGCTCAGCTCCAGGCGATGGATAGATGGGTTGAGACGTTCGGCGAACGTCTGAGGCAGCGCGTATCTGTACACCTGGCGAAGTACGACGAGGCGGTGCGCCGAGGGCTGATTCGGGCCGACCAGCATCCAGCCAGGATATCTGGACTCGCGGCCATCCCCATCGTGGCCGTAGTGCTGGTGCTGGCCGTCGTAGCCGCGGCGACGGTCGTGCTCTGGAATCACGTTGATGCGAACGCGGATGTCAAGATCAACAAGGAGCAGAATGCTACTGCTCTGCGTATGTGGGAGCTGCTGCTGAAGGCGAAGTTAGAAGCACAGCAGCCGCTTCCGAGTACACTCCCCACTCTCTCTCGCCCGACCCAGCCTGCGCCGCCGCTCGTCCAGGCTACAGCGATCGGATTCGGTGGCGTGCTGATCGTCGGTGCGTTTCTTGCGATGCTGCACTTTCGTCCCCGTCGCCGGAGTCCCGCATGAGCCGTCTCCCCGTCATGGACACGGCTTTGTGGCTGAACGCCGGCACGGCGCGTCGGTACCCGCGCACGCGCTACCCCGCACCGCGGCTCATGTACGAGGCTGTCTGCCGGAACGAAGGCGGCGCGGCCTGCGAGGCCTGGGCGGGAACGCTCTTTGTCCAGAAGATCGCCCCCGATGCGCGCACGGCGATCGCCGCGGCGACGGCCGCGGCCCCGCGTCAGTGGCCCGCGACCTGGCCGCATATGGCGAAGTTGGTGGCTGGCCTGGAGGCGGCCGCCGCCGGCAAGGGACCGATCCCGGACAAGAAGAGCCTGGAGGCCGCGGTGACGCTCGCCCTGGCCCACCCGCTGTACGCCTCCAGGACGGCCGCTGCGCTCTCGCGGCTCGGGCTGGCTCCCGGGTCCACCCCGCCCGTCCAGACGGCTCCTGGGCCGGCCTCGCGGGTCGCTTCCGCGGCCGCGGGGGCGGCGGCTGGGGCCGTGTCGGTGATCCAGTCGCTCATGGCGCCGATCCCCCCGGCCAGCCTGGTCTCTCCGGGGCACGCGGGCGGGGGTGGCGATCCGTCCCCATCCCCGCCCCTCCCGTTGATCATGCTCGGCATGGGCCTGTTGCTCATCGCCTTCAGGCGGAAGGGAGGGCGCCGGTGAGCAAGCGACTCCCCGCAGAAATCCGGCCGCGCCGCGGTGGGCACCGGCGCGAAGAGTCGCCGGCCGTCGAGGCGATCGACCTGGGCAACCTCTGCTCGGTCATCTACGAACGCGACGGCAAGCGCTACGAGCACAAGTTCAAGCGACGGCCGCGCGTCTACGTCAGCCAGGCTGCTCCGGGGGTGCTCGTCGCATCGCCCGTGAAGGTGACCCGTCGATCCCGCACCGTGTACCTGGAGGGCTGAGCAGTGCAGTTGGTCATCCCGAATCCCCCCCCCCGGCGTCGGAAGAAGGCTCGAAGCGCGGCCCAGCGTCGCGCCACGGCCAGGATGCTCGCGGCGGCGCGGCGTAAGCGCCGTCCGCGGGCCGGCTCACGTCCGGCGAAGAAGCGCCGGGGAGGTGTTCCAATGGCGAAGCGCCGCTCGACTGCTCGGCGCCGTGCGACCCGCCGACGTTCTCCGGTCAGGCGGCGTGGGTTCGCGTTCCTTCCGGCCGGTACTCTGCCCGCGGTGGCGGCCACGGCCGCCGGCGTCGTCGGCGCCGACATGATCTTCGATCGGTTCGCGCCGATGGACTGGCGAGTCGGCAATCGACGCCTGATCGCCAAGGCCGGCGTGGGCCTGGCGGCCTCGATCGCCGCGCGTCGATTCATCGGCACGAAGGCCGCGACCGGGCTGATGGTCGGAGCGCTGGCCGGTGCCGCGATCGACCTGGTTCGCACCTGGCAGGCCCAGCGCGCAATGAGCGGACTCGGCTACGCGGCGTACCCCGCCGCCAACGATCCGACGCTCACCGGCCTCGGCTACGCCGCGCTTCCCGCACCGGACGACCCGTCGCTCACCGGCCAGGAGGCCGAGATGGAGTACGCCGGCTGATCGTGGGCCTCCGGCCCGTTGACCTCGCACCTGTTCCCCCGGCAACAAGTGGAGGTCCGCCATGCAGATTCACAAAGGTCTTCACCCCGCTCACCGCACGCTGATCGCGTCGCTGAACGGCAGCCCGTACAACGATGCCGATTACTACGTCAGGCCGGAGTGCTACTGGTTCCGCACCGCGCTGCCCGACACCGGCGGAGCAACCGGCACGCCGGGTCGCCTGGAGTTCTTCAACGCGGCCAACGCGCCTCGCGTCACGAACATGCCGCAGGCCTCGCAGCTTCCCAGCCAGTACTACTTCGCGCTGCAGCGCGTCGGCATCTACATCGAGGCCGGCCGCTCGCTCGCCGGCGCCGCGATCGCCACCCACCAGGAGTACGTGGAGGGCACCGCCGTTCCGACAGACTCCGCCGGCGAGGCCGCCGAGGCCAGGCGTCTGCTCTACGCGCACGGTGTCGTCAACATGCGCGTCGGCAATCGACGGCCCATCGAGAACGTCTTCGGCGTTCACAACTTCCCCTGGCCGTCCACGCCGCACATCGACGGCGCCACGCACGACACCAACACAACCGTTCACCGGCAGTTCGCCTCGACTCGCGTGGCGCACTCGACGCAGGACGGCTACTGGTTCGATCCTCCGACCATCATCCTGCCGCTCAAGCGCATCAACCTGTCGATCGACTGGAGCGAGTTGACGCTCGACACCTTCGCCGACCTGGTCGTGCGCGTCGGCCTGTTCGGCCAGCTCTGCACCGTCGAGAAGTACTGATCCCCCCCCCGTGCCGGCGAAAGCCGGCCCGGGGCATTGACCGCAAATGGGAGCACCGCCATGACTGACGTAGCCGACGTAGCCGGAGACCTGGGCGCACGGATGGCCGAGCGCGTGTACGCCTACACGCTCGACTGGGCCACGACCATCGCCGCGGGCGCGAACGCCCAGGCGTCGAAGGCGTTCAGCCAGAATGGAACGTTCATTCTGGAGAGTCTCCGCGCCGCTGTGTACATCCCGTCGGCAAGCGGGTCCGCTGTGGCGTTCACGCCGGCGCCTCGGGACGCGGTGGCGACCCGCGACTCCAACACATTTATGACGCTCGCCGCGTTCCGCGTCGAGTTGTTCACCGCGGGTGAGCCGTGGTTCGACGCGCCCGTCCGGCTCAACCTGCTGGTTGGCGACGGGCGTGACCCTGGGTACTTCACGACGCGCCACACCATCCCCGAGAACGTGACGGTGCGGGGCATCCTCTACAACGACTCCGGGGAGAGCGTGCGCGCCCAGCTGGTCTTCTGGGGCAAGCGGCGTTACCGCGCATGAGCTGGTGGACCGACCCAAGACTGATCGCGCCGGGCGTCGTCCCGCCGCACCAGGCCGGCGCCGGCGGCGGCGCGGGAGCGGCCGGCGGCGCCGCGGATGCGCTCCTGGGAGCCGCCGACACCAGCGTCAAGGTCGGCGGCTTCACCGCGATCGCCGTGAGCAACCCGACCATCGGCGCGTCCGCCTGGTTCAAGTTCCAGAGCCTCCGCGTCGGCATCGACGGCGAGTTGGCCCAGCCGTCCGCGGTGAGCTGGATCGGCGTCGAAATGCTGCCGACCGACAACGCCGGATCGGCAGGCATCGCCTGGGGCGACGCGAGGGGGCACGGCGCGGCCATCGTCATCGGCCGCAACCTGCCCGGTCCGTTCCAGGAGTGGTACTCCTACCCCTCCAACGTCGTCGGTGTCGAAACGTCCGGCGTGAGCCTCTTGCTCGGACGATCGACGCTTGAATCGCTCTTCGTGACGACGTTCCCCACGGGGAAGTACAACGATGCCGCGCCGAACAAGGGCGCGCCGGTGCGGTACTTCCCGCACCCGGCGCGCCTACGCCGCGGCGACTCGCTCGATATGTGCCTGGTCGTGCGCGGCTCGCAGATCAATGGACAGACCGGCACGCTCACCGGTGGCGTCATCGTTCAGGTGGCCGTCGCCCCGCCGTACCCGGACTCGGTGCTGCGCTGATGGCTTCGCCGCTCGACTACTACCGGCTGGTGGGGGAGTTTCTCGACCGCTACATGCCGGGTAAGACGCCGGCGGTGCCCCCCCCTCACCAGTCTGCACCGCGGCGCCCGGTCGCGGCCGGCGGAGGCCGACAGCTCGGACGGATGCCCCGGCGCCGGCGCTATCCGCGCGACGTCGCCTACGCGGGCCACGTCGCGGCCGCCATCCTCGCGGGGGGAGACGACGGCGGCGGCGGACTCGGAGGGAGCGGAGGGAGCGGCGGAGGCTCCAACGGCGGATCCCACGGCGGATCGCTCGAATCCACCGGCGGCGTACAGAACGTCGTCGTCTGGCGCAACAGCAACTTCGATGATGCGTTCGAGGTGGGCAGCCTCAACCCGTGGTGGACGCAGGCACGCGGAGCCTTCACCGAAGGGGGGGGGCAGTGCTCGGCGACTGCGGTCGAGGCCGCGGGCAACCCGCGTTCGTGCCTGCTCTACAACGCGCTCGAGTTCGCGGATGGTGAGGCCGCCATCGTCATCGGCAGCGCCGCAGGCGAGCACCTGGTCGGCCTGCGCGTAACCGACTCGGGGGGGGGCACGCTGAGCGGCTACTTTGCGCGCGCTACGACCCTGAGCACCGTGCTCTACGTCGTCACGGCCAACGTCGCTACGGCGCTCACGACCATCCCGACCGGCTACGCCATCGGCGATGAGATGCGCATCCGCGCGACGGGAACCACCCTGGAGGTCGAGAAGAACGGGGCCGGCGTCATCAGTCTGATCGACGCGACCCATGCCGGCCCGGGGTTCGCCGGCCTGGGCACCTTCGCCCTCAGCGGCCGGGCGTTCAACTCGTTCAGCGTCCGCGCCTGAGTCGCCTTCCGCCAGGCCCGGCCTCCCGGGGGATTGGGAGGCCGGGCCACCGAAGCGCCTCGCGTGTGTGTCAAAAAGTGGAAGTCTGGCCTCGGCCAGGCCGATGAAAGCGACCGCCGGCCGAGTCGGCCGACGACCGCGAGTTGCCCCCCGGCAACATCGGGCAGGCGGGGGGCTTGACGGCTGGCAGCAGCCCCGCTTGCCAAGTCCGTCGATGGGCAGTATACCATGCCCGGCGACCTACCACGGGTCGTGGAGCAGCCCCCCTCCATGGCGCAGCAGATAGTCCACCCCGAGCTTGACACCAATCGCCTGCTGAGCGACCTTTCCGGGCCTGAGTTGAAGGTGCTGGTAGCCCTCGATACTCTGGCCGATTCCGATGGGCTGATCCGGGCAACGAACAAGATGCTGGCCGAGTTGACTGGGATGGACGACCGCAACACGATCCCGCGCCACACCGCGAGCCTCCAGAAGGCGGGCTGGCTGCGCATCGAAAATGATGCAGTGATTCCGCGAGTTTTTCGGATCGTGGCGCGCCAGCGCGCCATTAGTGGCGCGCCAGCGCGCCAAATGCGAGGCGCTTCAAAATCGGCGGATACATGCACCACCGATGAGGATACGGCGCGCCATTCGTCCGAGAATAGCGGTTATGTTAAACAAGGCCTGCGAATCGACCGTACCCGCCGCGACCGGGTCGCCCTCAGGATTTGCTGCCTGCCCATGACTCCTTGGCGAACAGTGCCATGACCAGCAATGTTCCCAGGAGAAACAGGCCGGCAGAAGGCATCGAGAGCAACTTCAGCGACTCCTTCGCCAATCCCGTGCTCCCCAGTCCGGGCGCACGCATTCCCGCCAGCAGCCAGAACAGGCCGTAGCCAAGCCCGCCGATTCCCAGGGCGATCGCAATACTCGACCGCAGCCGCGTCGCGCCTGGCAGCTTGGCCAGTAGCATCGACATCGCCAAGGCGGAGGTTCCCATGGCTCCTGCGTGCAGGTGGGCTCGCTTGTAGTACGTCCATGCCTTGTCCCTGGTCTCGATCCGTTTGGCGTCGTTGCCCGCGTAGACGCTCTCCAACACGGCCTTGCCGCGCCGGTCCAGGTCACCCTTGAGCGACTCCTCCGCCAGCCCGAACACGCCTCCTAGCCCGAACCCGAGAAGCATGGTCGCCAGGGCGAACACGATTCCGATCCGCACCTCGCGGAGCCCTTGCGGCAATCCCATCGTACCTGCCCCTGCTGCTACGGCAGCTGTGTGAAGAGCGATCCTTCGCCCAAAGCGTCGTGCCCATGCCGACGCGGGGCGAGTCTACCGCCCGGCCCATCGCCGAGCCGCATACGCAGGCCGTCGCGATCCACGCCGTAGTAGCCCGGAAGGCTCTGGGTCGGCACGAAGCCGAGTTTCTCGTAGAGCGCGATGGCGGTCTCATTGTCGCGGCGGACTTCGAGGTAAACACGCTCGACACCTTTGGCCTTGAGGGCGGCAATGGTGGCCTCGACGAGCAGCCTTCCGGCATGCCGCCCTCGGGCGGACGGATGCACCGCGACCGCGTAGAGCCGTCCCGACCTGGTGCGGCGGTGCTGGCGAACCAGCCCCACCGCCCAGCCGACGACGCGGCCGTCGAGTTCCGCCACGGTGACGGTCGCACGGGGGTTGTCGATCAGTCGCCGAACTTGCCTGCGTGTGAACAGTTCATCGGGGGCATCGAAGCACGACAACTCGATCTCGATGATCGGATCGGCATCTGACGCGGCGCCACGGCGAAGCGTCACACGCACCTGCGAATCGGCGGAAGTCGTCTCGCCTGCCACCGCCTCGGTGCCGACGGTGTGACGGGGGTTTCGCACGGGCAGGTCCATCGGGATGGACGTTGACAGCACGGGCACCGGCTGTCGTGTGAGGACGTACTTGCTCAGCAGTCGGCGCGGCCGGTAACTCTGCTTCGTGAACCGAAGGCTCGGGATACCCCAGTCGTCGCCCGCGTTCACCTCCGGGTAGGACGCCCAGTGCAACCGGCAGAACTCGGAAAAGATGAACTGGGCCGCGCCCGGGAACGCCGGGTCGGCCTTCTCGACGAGCACCATCGCCTGGGTCGGCGTGAGGGGCTGCCCGAGGGTGAAGCCCGCAACCCGGCCCTCCACGAGCAGGGTCATGCCGGTCAGGCCGATCTCGCGGCGATGTTCGAGAGCGCGCCGGGTCGAGAGCCGGTCCCGCTCGCGCAGCACATCGGTGCCGACGTGCACGTCGCTCACCTCGCCCTCGTGCATTTCATCGCCGTGCTGCGCCCAGGTATCGAGCAGTTCCAGGCACGCGGGCACGTGCTCGTCGCTCATCTCCTCCACGCGATGGTCGGGGTGTTCGCGTACGAACCTCGATCGCGCGTGACGCTTCGATTTGAGGGGTCCGCCCGCGAGGTCGATCATTCTGGCGGTCTCGTAGACGTAGTCGCCCCACATCGGTGTCGCGCTGAGCGTCGCGCTCGACGCGCTGAATCGCTCGAGCATCTCGTCGGAGACGTACTCGATGCGCGACCGCTCAACCGTCGCGTGCCGTGCGTTGTAGGCGTCCATGATCTCGAAGCATGCGCCGACGACGCTTGGCAGCGAGCGGTCCTCCGCGCCGGGCTGCGGCAAGGGCGGCAGCAGCATCGTCAGGTCGCCCGTGGTGTTCGCGAACACGCACAAGTGTCGGTCGATGCTGGCCCAGAAGATCCGCAGCGCGCCCACCCACACATACGTGCTGGCGTAGCAGCTGTCGGAGATCGGCTCGCGGAGTTGTGAGAACGCTTCGTCGAAGATCGGCCGGTCGCTCAGCCGTACCGGCGCGAGGCTTGCATCAAGCCCCTCGTCACTGTCCATGGGGTGGCGGGAATGCCTACCTCCGTGTGACCCGCGCCGCTCGCTCGGCACGGGAGCCGGAACCCACACGCCGCCGCGCCTCACGCTCGGCGAAGGCCGCGGCAGGCTCCGTCCATGGGAATGACTATATACCGCGCAGGCCTGTCAACCGCCACCGGTTTTTCGTCCATTGTCATGCCCGCACGGCCGTCACGCACCGCGCCACCGCATCGCCCAGCGGGACGACCTCCCCCTTGCCGGCCTCCGACCTGTGCTTGAACTCCACCCCCCCTGCTGCAAGGGCTTTGTCGCCCACGGTGAGGCGGACGGGGAGACCGATCAGGTCGCCGTCCTTGAACTTGACACCGGGTCGCTCGTCCCGGTCGTCGATGAGAACGTCCAAGCCCGCCTCGCCCAGATCGGAGGCAAGCCGTTGCGCCGCCTGTATCTGCGCGGCATCGTCGGGCTTCATCACCGTCAGCAGGATGTGGTACGGGGCGATAGCAGCCGGCCAGATGATGCCCTCAGCGTCGTGGCTCATCTCGACGCAGGCGGCCATGGTCCTGCTGACGCCGATGCCGTAGCACCCCATGATGACGGATCGCCTCTGCTGCCCTTCGTCGAGGACGGCCAGACCCATCGCATCGGAGTACTTGGTGCCGAGTTTGAAGATGTGCCCGACCTCGATTCCCCGCTGTTCGACGAGTTTCGATCCGGGGGCTCGGGGCGAGGGATCGCCTGCCCGAGCGTTGCGGATGTCGGCCACCTTTACATAACGCTGGTCGTCGAGTATCGCTCCCATCTCGCGCCGCCAGTCGAAGCCGCGGACGTGGTGGTCGCGCTCGTCCGCTCCCGTTGCCCACGCGATGTTCCCCTGTGCGGCGTCCGGGTCGATGATGACTCGCACGCCGTCCTCCGGGCGCAGACCGGTTCGTTGCACGACTGCAGGGCTGACGTAGCCGATGGCGAATCCGGCCTGCTTCGCCCTCGCTTCGTCGGCGAGTTTGGCCCTGAACCCGATCGCGGCCTTGACCTTGCCCTCGTTCACCTCGTGATCACCGCGCACAACGGCAAGCACCCACTTCACCCCACCGCTTGTCACGGCATCCGCCGCCTCGAACACGATGGTCTTGAGCATCCGATCGGGCGTGACGCCGAGGAACTGGGCGACGCCCTCGATCCCGGGCATGTCGGGGGTGTGGACTCTTTCGAGTAAGGCGGAAGGAGTGCCGGCCCCACGGTCGAAACCCCACTTCCGCTCGCCGATCTCGCACTTCTCGACGTTGGCGGCATAGCCGCTCTCAGGGCACCGCAGGATCGTGTCCTCGCCCGTCTCGCAGTTGACCATGAACTCGTGGCTCGCCGAGCCGCCGATCGGCCCGCTCTCGGCCTCGACGACCGTGAAGTCCAGACCGCACCGGCGGAAGATGTTCGAGTACGCCCGGTACATGGCGTCGTACGCCTCGTTCAGCCCCCCCGCCCCTTCGACGGCCAGGTGGAACGAGTACGCGTCCTTCATGATGAACTCGCGCCCGCGCAGCAGACCCCCCCTCGGGCGCGGCTCGTCGCGGAACTTCGTCTGCACCTGGTACAGAATCAGCGGCAGTTGCCGGTAACTGGTGATCGCCGTGCGCAGCAGGTCCGTGATGACCTCCTCGTGCGTGGGTCCGAGAGCGGTCTCGCGTCCGTGCCGGTCGCGCAGGCAAAAGAGATTGTCGCCGTAGTCCTCCGCCCGGCCTGTCTGCTCGAAGAGCTCCATCGGCTGGAGGGCGGGCATGAGCATCTCGCTCGCGCCGGTCGCGTCCATTTCTTCGCGGACGATCCGAGTGACCTTCGTGAGGACGCGCCAGGCCAGGGGGAGGTAGTCGTAGACCCCGGCTGCCACCTGCCGCATGAAGCCGGCCCGAAGCAGGAGGGCGTGGCTCGGCGTGGTGGCCTCGGCGGGAGCGTCTCGAAGGGTGGGGATCAGGGTTCGTGTCCACCGCTGGACCGTACCCGCCGGGTGCGATTTCTGACTCATAGGGCCGGATCGTAGCCCCCACAGCCGTCAATCCCCGCATGTTCGAACGGTGCTGCCAGGCTCACCAGAGCCGCACAGTCCCACTGGAAAGCACCTGAAACGGTGGCAGGTCACCGAATCGGGGGCATATTGGGAAAGGAGGCCCGGACGGCCGCAAGTCGTTGCCCACGTGGGGTTTAGGAAGAACCCGATGAAAACGAAGAACTGCATCGTTTCGCTGGCCGCGTTCACGCTCCTTTCCGCGACCGGATCGGCGGCATCCGCCCAGTTCGTCAACGGCGGTCTCTGGAACCGCTTCATCGACTGGTCCGACCCCGCGACCGTGCCGGCGAATCCAAGCCGTGCAGTCTGGCGGTACGAGACCATCAGCCTGACTCGCCTGTCAGCCGACACACCGTGGTTCGCCCAACCGACCGAGCCTGCACGCTGGCAGCCCGACCCGGAAGCAGCCGGTCAGGGAAAGTGGGTTGCCGGCCCAGACGGCGATGCGATCTTCCAACGCGACCGTGCCCGAGTCATCGGTGGCGACGAGGCCGTCTCTCCTGTCGCGCGATGGTCCAACCCAGCGGGCGACGGGTCACCCATCAGCATCACGGGTCGTGTTCGATTCCAGGTGGATTCGGACTCAGCGGAGGCGGGCCTGGAACTGGTGGTCGCCGTCACCGATCGCTGGGGCAACGTCCGGCCGCTGTACACGCAGTCGCTGACCCCTGAAGAGGTCGGTGAGACGGCGAATCGCGGGCTGGTGGTACCGATTGAACTCCGCAACGTGATCGTCAACCAGGGTGACTCCATCATCATCACCGCGAGGGTGGACGACTTAGGCGCTTCGGGTGAGGAGCCGATCGTCGTGGACCTGATGGACGACGTCAGCATCGTGATGGAGGGCCATCAGGAGACCGAGGATCTGCAGGCCTTCGGATCGTTCCGGAAGACGCCCGGCCTTGGCGGGGGTCGCGGATCGCGGACACCGGGGTCGGGCGGTCGCACACCGTTCATTCCACCTGAGCCGCCCGAAGCGCCGCCCCCGCCGGACATGCCGCCGCCGGACGTGCCCACCGAGCCTGTGATCCCGACGCCCGGCACGCTCGTGCTGCTGCTGACCGCGGCCGGCTGCACGCTCACCCGTCGCCGGCGCGCGTAACCGCCCTGGGGATTGGTTCCGGCGGAATCCAGCCTGCCGCATCCAGAGCCGACATCCACCGTTCTCGCTCCGCACGGCGTCCTGCATCCCACCACTCGCAGCACTCGACCGACACGCCGAGGTCCAAGGCGAGTTCCGCGACCTGGTGGTCCGTCATGCCGACCAGCGGTGTCTCGACGCGCAGTTCAGGCAAACCGAAGGAACCCGCGTCGAGCGTCGCCAGGCGAGAAACGAGCAAAGCCCGATCGACGGCGATCGCCTCGCGTTCGAGGTCGCACTCTCCGTCCGGCGCGGCTGTCGTGAACTGCACGGGCCAGACGACGCGTCCGCACCCGGAAGCCATTGCCAGATACGCTGCTTGGAGGAGAGCCGCTGCTTCACGCCCTCCGGCGGATTCGATGGTCGATGACTCGGGCAACTCTCGGGCCATCAGACCGAGGGCCTCGGCCTGTCGCCGGACGGCAGCCGAGCCTGCCCGGTCCAAGCCGGGCCATTCGATGAGAAGAGGCAGCGGCGCGGAAGGATCCCCTGTGGCGAGCGTACCTTCAACCTCGGCTGCCGCTGCAACCAACGACGCCAATCCGCCGTCCGAGAGAACCACACTCCGGCCGACCATACGCGCATCCTACCCGAACTGCCCGGCTTCTCGCACGCTGAAACGAGGTGAACAGAAAGGTTGCACGTCGGAGAGTTCGGTGTACCTTTCGGGAGGCCGCCTTGCCTAAGTCGATGCCGATCAACGACTTGCGATGGAGGGCCACTGATCCCGCCCCACCACCCGGGCCTGGAGCGTGTCGGCGTCGATTCTCGGCGCCGACGCGCCCAGGCCGCCTGATTGCGCGCCGCGTCACTTCCCCCCCACCCTCGCGGCGTCGCGGTAGAACGGCACGACGTCCCGCTTGAGCTTCGCCAAGTCCGATTCGCGGATGTACATCATGTGCCCTGACTCGTAGTACGACACATGCACGTTGCCTCGCAGCGACGCGTCCACGCCGAGGCGTGCCAGCGTGTTGTCCGTGGCGAAGTAGGGCGTGGCCAGGTCGTAGTACCCGCTCGCGACGAAGACCATCAAGGCCGGATTCTTGTGCATCGCATCGCGGAGCCTCGTCGCAACGTTGACGTACCGGTTCTCCGAGGTGCGGTAACTCCACGGGTGAACACGCCCGGTCAGGATCTCGTAGGGCAGATCGTTGCGGTATCCGAGTTCTCGGCGGACGTAGTCGTTCAGGCCCGCGGTGAAGGGGCCTGTGATCGCGGTCATGCTCGGGTCATAGTCGAACCCCGCGCTCGTGCCGTCGCGGTCCATCCCCTTGAACCGGCTGTCGAGGCGACCGACCGTGCGGCCCTCGTTGCGCAGCAACTCCTTCGTGAACCGGAAGATATCGATCCGCAGCCCGCTCAACTCGACAAACCGCTCGGACAGGCCCGTGTACCGCGCCAGACGATGGACAACCTCGCGCCGCTCCTCCGGTGTCAGCGAATCCCCCTTCGCCAGCGCGAGCAGGTAGCCGGTGGACGCCCACCCCTCAACCTCCGTCAGCGTGGTCCGCAGGTCGCGCTGCAAGTCGGGTGCGAGTTTGCCGTGGTACCACGCCGTCGCGGTGTAAGTCGGCAGGAAGAGCCAGTACGGGTCGTCGTTTCCCTCTCCGAAGCGGATTGTCTGGAAGTTCAACACGGAGGAGATGAGCAGCAGGCCGTTGAGGTACATCCCGTGTGTGTCCTGGAGGTAGGCCGACAGCCCCGCGGCCCGTGTCGTGCCGTAGCTCTCGCCAGCCAAGAACTTCGGGGAGAGCCACCGTTCGTGGCGTGTCGTCCAGAGGCGGATGAAGTCGCCGACGGACGACAAGTCCTCTTCCAGTCCGTGAAACTGCTTCGCGTCCTGCCCCTCGACCGGTCGGCTGTAGCCCGTGCTGACCGGATCGATGAAGACGAGGTCCGTCAGGTCCAGCCATGAGTGCTCGTTGGGCACGACGCGGAACGGTGGAGACTGGTCGAACCCTTCGACTCCCATGTCCACTCGACGCGGTCCGAGCGCGCCCATGTGCAGCCAGACGCTCGACGAGCCAGGCCCGCCGTTGAAGGTGAACGTCACCGGACGTTCGGCAGGATCCACGCCTTCAATCGTGTAGGCGACGTAAAAGACGTTTGCTCGGGGCTTGCCCTCGTAGTCTGGCAGTTGCAAGTAGCCCGCCGCAGCGGAGTACTCGATTTCGCGGCCATCGATCGTCACGGCGTGTTTCGTGACCGAAACCGATTCGGACTGCACGGGCGTATCGGCCTTGGGCTTGTCGTCGGAGTTTCCTTGCCCGAGCACGCACGCCGCCCCCCAGCAGAGGGCCGCCGCCGCGAACATCCCGGCCGATCGTCTCACTCGCGCCATGATGCACTCCCGATCAGGGTTCTGTATCGTGATGAGCATACATGACTCCCCGGATTGATGAAGCCGCCTCGCGGGAAGCCGCCGAAGCCCTCGCGGGCGCACGGTCGGTCGTCGCCCTGACCGGCGCGGGCGTCAGCGCAGAGAGCGGCGTCCCTACGTTTCGCGACGCGATGACAGGCTTGTGGGCGAGGTTCGACGCCCAGCGGCTCGCCACGCGCGAGGCCTTCGAACGCGATCCCGCGCTGGTTTCGCGCTGGTACGACGAACGCCGCATGAGGTGCGCTGGGTGCGTGCCGAACGCGGGACACTCGGCACTTTCGAGCATCGAGCGGGCGATCACGGCTCGAGGGAGATCGTTCACGCTCCTCACACAGAACGTCGATCGGCTGCATCGACGGGCGGGGAGCGAGCGGATCGTTGAGCTGCACGGCTCGCTGTTTGCGTGGCGCTGCACGGCGACGGGCAAGGAGCGCGACGACTTGCCCATGCCGCTTCCCTGCTATCCGATGCCGAGCGAAGCCGGTGGGCTGTACCGGCCTGGGGTCGTGTGGTTCGGCGAGGCCCTGCCGGCTGAAGCGGTTCGGCGCGCGTCGCTCGCCGCGGCATCCTGCGACCTGTTCCTCACGATCGGCACGAGCAGCGTCGTCTATCCCGCCGCGGGGTTCGTCGAGACGGCTGCGAGTGTCGGCGCGAGGATCATCGAGATCAATCCCCACCCGACGCCGCTCTCGCACCTGGCGACGTGGCGGTTCGCCGCGCCATCGGGCGAGTTGCTTCCCCAGTTGTGCGCACGCGTCTGCCTCGGGTGAGCGGGCGTTCAATCGCCGCGGTCGAGCGCGACACAGGCAACCTCGCGGTGCTCCGCCCCGATGGGCTTGAGCACGCTGCGCATCAGCGTGACCCGATCGACGACGAACGGCTCGCACTCGACAGGCTCGTCAAGGCGATCCGGCCGGTCGCCCGGTTGAAACCGGAGGAGGGTGAGGTGCGGTCGGAATCGTTCTGCCTCTCGCGAGTTTCGGGCGAGCCGCCTGGCGAGGCGACGCCGAATCTCCAGAAGCGGCGCTGGCGCGTCGGTTTCGGCGGCGACGAGGCGAGGCCGCCCACGTTCTGGGAGGGTGATGAGCCGGCGCGGCGTGAGCCAGAACGCCCCGAAGCCGGCGCACGACCGCTCGACCGACTCCGCGACCGCCGCGAGTTCACAGGGAGCACGATCGCCGATGAAAAGCAGCGTGAGGTGGACCTGCTCGGCGTGCGTGTCGCGCCCGGCACCGAGCGCCAGCCGGCTCACGGCACAACGAAGCACGCGGACGGTCTCATCAGGCGGATAGACGGCGACGAACAGTCTCGCTCTCGCTTCGTTGCCGCTCACGATCCGATGGTCCCGATGAGTTCACGCAGATGACGACGGATGCCCCCGTGGCCTCGGTCGAGCGAGACACCGAGCAGGTCACGGGCTGCCGAGACGTCGAACGTGTTGTTCGGCTGTTCCGGGCTGCTCGTGTCGATGTCGGCCCGCACGCCGAGTTCCTCCGCGGCCAGCCGTGCCCAATCGGCGTGGCGCGCGTAGCAATCGACGAGGTTGAAGGGTTGTCCGGCGACGCGGTCGTTGCCGACCGCCGCGACCGCAGCCGCCGCGACGTCCGCGACGTGGACCCACTTCCCTCCCCCGGGCTTGGAGTAACGGCCGGTTCTTCGAAGTTCAGCGACGATGTCCGCGCCGTGCGAGTCGGCAGGGTCCGGCTCGATGCCGTACACGCCGCACGGCCGCAGCGCGCACGTGTTCCGCCCCGATCCGGCGCGCTCCGCCCAGAGGAATGCCTCGATGGCGGCCTTGTGCGCACCGTACACGGAGTTCGGCCTCAGGGGATGGTCCTCGGTGATGACGCATCGGCCCGAGCCGTCCTTCGGGCGGGGCAGCATGTCGTGGTGTACCGCGATCGTGCTGATGAAGACGAACTGGCGCGGCGCAGATGCGTGCAGCAGTCGAATGGACGCGTCCAGGTTTGTTCGCAGATGCCATGCGAGGTCCACCGGCCTGGCACGCAACGGCGTCCAGTCGATGCTGTTGTGAATGATGCACTCGGCGCCCTCGAGCAGGGCAGGCCAACACGAATCGTCATCGTGCGAGCCGATGACGAAACGATCCACGAACGCTTCGACGTGGTCGCGACGGCTGGTCGGTCGTACGAGGCCGGTGACGCGATGACCCGCACTTGCGAGCTGACAGGCGATCGCGGAGCCGATGAACCCTGAAACCCCGGTAACGGCAACTCTCATGCGGGCACGATAGCGGACGTCTCAGGGCCGGATCGGCTTGCGGAAGCAGCGGATGTCGCACACCGGCTCGAATCCGAGGGCCAGGTGCGCCCGAAGCCCGGCGGGGTTGCTCAGTTCAGCGTCCGAGGCGAACTCCGTGCAGCCCTGCTCTGCAGCCCAGCGTTCGGCCGCGGCGACAAGCGTTCGTCCGACTCCCGCACCACGTGCTTCCTCCTCGACGAACCACCCTTCGAGATAGCCGACGGGTCCGACGCCGCAGCCCTCCGCGAAATCCCGCAACGAAACCTCCGCGAATCCGATCGGAGCGCCGTCTGGGCGCGTTGCCAGGAGGACAACGTGCCGCAGACCGTCGATGCGGCCAGCATCAAAGTACTCACACACGAACTTGTCGAGTCTGCTCACGAACCACTCGGGGCCGAGCCGTCCGCGCATGCGCACCCACGCCTCGGCCTGCTCGCGACGGATCGGCGCTACGACGACTTCCATGCCCGTCACCCTCCCCGCTCTCATCCGGACTAGTAGTTCGGCGTCGGCGCGCGGAAATCATCGAAACGGATCGTCCGGAAGTACTCGATCGTCTTGGCCAGACCCTCGGCTAGCGGCGTGCGCGGCTCCCAGCCCAGTTCCCGCTTCGCGAGCGAGATGTCCGGGCAGCGGCGACGCGGGTCGTCCTGCGGGATCGGACGATAGACGAGCCTTGACCGGCTGCCCGTCAGTTCGACGATGCGTTCCGCCAGTTCCCGCATCGTCACTTCGATGGGATTGCCGAGATTGACCGGACCGACGAGCGTGTCCGGCGCGGCCATCATCCGCAGCATCCCGTCCACGAGGTCGTCCACGTAACAGAACGAGCGGGTCTGGCTGCCGTCGCCGAAGAGGGTGACGTCCTCGCCGTTAAGCGCCTGGCGGATGAAGTTAGAGACCACGCGACCGTCGAACGGGTGCATCCGAGGGCCGTAGGTGTTGAAGATTCTCACCACGCGGATGTTGATCCGGTTCATGCGGTGGTAGTCGAAGAAGAGCGTCTCGGCCGCCCGCTTGCCCTCGTCGTAGCAGGCCCGCGGCCCGATCGGGTTCACGCTGCCGCGGTAGCTTTCGGGCTGCGGGTGCACGTCGGGGTCGCCGTACACCTCGCTCGTCGAGGCCTGCAGCACCTTCGCGCGGCATCGGCGCGCCATGCCCAGCGCGTGGATCGCACCGAGCACCGACGTCTTCATCGTCTTGATCGGGTTGTACTGGTAGTGCCCCGGCGCGGCGGGGCAGGCCAGGTTGTAGATCTCGTCCACTTCCAGGAAGAGGGGGTGTGTCACGTCATGGCGGATCAGTTCGAAGTTCGGCCGAGCGAGCAGGTGCGCGACGTTCTGCTTCTGACTCGTGAAGAAGTTGTCCACGCAGACCACGTCGTGACCGGCCTGCACCAGCCGGTCGCACAGGTGCGATCCGAGAAACCCCGCGCCGCCCGTCACCAGCACACGCTTGATGCTCACGATTTCACTCCGCCGATCGCGCGCTCGGCCGCGCGCACGTTGTACACGAGATGATCCGGGTTTGTCGTTCCCACGATAGCCGCGGTGACTCCGGGGCAGTCGAAGACGAAGCGGAGCGCGCGGTCCGCATCCCCGGCGTGCCCGCCGGCGAGCGGCTTTTTCACGAGCACGCCGAGGCCGCGGGCGTGCGCCCGTGCGATCGCGCCCGCCATTCCTGCATCCTGCTCGTTGTACGTCAGCATGACCACATCGCATCGTCCGATCGCACGATCCGCCCCCGCTTCGGTCTTCGTCGAAGCCCCGATCGCCCGCGTCAGCCCTCGTTCACGCAGGCGAGCGAGGACATCGTATGCGTCGTCCGCGGCCGCGCCGGCCTCGACGACGCCGTCCGAGTGCAGCAGCACCACGTCGAGGTAGTCCGTGCGTAGACGAGTCAGGCTGCGCTCGACGCTGCGCAAGAGCGATCCGGGAGAGAAGTCGTACCGCTGGTAGTACTCCTCGCCCGCTTTCGTCGCGATGACCCAATCCTCGCGCCGGCCCGGCAGGAGCGAGCCGAGCCGCTCTTCCGCCAGTCCGTACGCGGGCGCGGTGTCAATCAGGTTGACGCCGACTGCGCGGGCGCGCGACAGCAGTTCGAGCGCATCTTCGTCGGTAGGAATGCGAACCGGTCGCGGATACTTCAGCCCTTCCGCCCGTCCGAGCGCAACCGTGCCCAGCCCGAGCGGGCTGACCACGATCCCGGTTCTTCCCAGCGCACGCTGCGGCATCGAACGCTCCGAATCTGCGAACGAGGACAATACGCCGCCGGCGGCTACCGCCACTCGACGTCCGGCCGCTCCCACGGCGGCCGCGCTACGGGAGGCACGTCGCGACCCTGCAACGCGCGAACGTCAGCGTTCGTTCCCGCGTCGTGCCATGATGCCGCGACTTCGGCCGCGGCGAGCGGTGCGAGGGCAAGTTTCGTCGGCCACACCGCGGACACGTTCCCGAACCGCCGCACGATGAACGACTCCGGCCGCTTTCTGCCCGCCATCCGACCCTCGGCGCGGTCGATCCGAAGCGTTGCCCATCGGGCCTCGCGCAGGTCGAGCCAAGGCAGGCACGCGGCGAGCTCCGACTTTGCTCGATCGACCTGCTCGCTCGCGGACAGATCAACGCCTGACTCCGCGATGCCGCCGCCGAGGTACCAGACGGTCCGGTCCTGCCACGACGCGCTCGTCACGGTCAGTCTCGGCACGCCGGACAGGCCGACGCAGTGGCCGAACACTCGCACGGGCGCACGGTCGATCATCACCTGATGCAGCGGCCGACGCTGCATGGTGGAATCGGCGGCCGTGATGCCGGCGAGGAGGGCGGCATTTCTGTCACCTGCGGCGAGCACGACCGACGCGGCCTGCACGCTGACCATCTCATCACCGAACCGCACGACGCACGCCCACGAGTCCGAAGCCGCCGGTTCCAGTCGCGCCTCATCGACCTGGCACACTCGTTCTTCACCGGCCGCCGCGAGAGCGCGCACCAGGTCTGCCGGCTCGATCACGCGCTCGTCGGCCTCGTACACCTCCACCCCGCGCGGCGCGCTCGCGAACGCGCTCGGCACCTCCGTGCCCCGCAGCCTGCGCACGCTCGATCGAAACACCGCGGCGGCGCCTCGTGCCGCCAGCCTCGCGCCTGCCTCCGGCGCGGTCCACAGGTGCGTGCGTGTCGAGAGGATGCGCACGGTTTGCAGGTCGATCTCTCCGTGTCCACTGAGGCACGCATCCCACACTCGTGCCGCCTCGCCCAAGGCGCGAGCCTCGCGTGCGGCCTCGCCGGGGAGAGCGTACTTCACGCCCGCGTGGAGGATCCCCTGCGAGGCGATGGTCTGGCCGTCGCCGAGCGCGGTTCGCTCGAAGAGAACCGCGGCCAGCCCGCGCCGAACGGCCAGCGCGAGCGTCCACAGCCCGGTCACGCCCCCACCCACGATCGCTACGTCAATCCTCGCGCTCGCCGCCATCAGGCTCACCCGCTCCCCGGCGGCCCGCCGCGCGGTGGGAGCAGGATCACCTGTCCGACGCGCAGGCTGTCGCGCGAACGCAGGCGGTCCCGGTTCGCCTCGAAGATGCGGTCGGCCTCGCGTGTGGTGCCGTAGAAGGTTCTGGCGATGCCCGTCAGCGTGTCGCCCTGCTTCACCACGTACTCCACAGGCATCAGCGGCTCGGTGGGCGCTTCTCCCGCGATCGGCCTCCCCTGCACGTTCGTCGGATCAACAGGAAGGCGAAGGGTCTGCCCCGCCCGCAACCGATCCGGGCTGACGAACGGGTTCGCTCGCGCTACAGCCTCGGCGTAGCGAGCGCTGCCGTAGCGGGCGCGGGCGATCGACTGGAACGTGTCCCTCCCCTTGACGACGTATTCCTCGAACTCCGGAGGCTCAACCGCGGGGCCTCGGCGATCGGGCGGCGCCGCTGCCGTGCCGGTTTCGATCGGTGCATCGTCGCCGTCCGCGATCGCGTCCGCTGCGTCGGCCACACCGCCGAAGGAGATCGGCGGCGCTGGCGGCTCGACCGCCCAGTAGACGGCGACCCACACCAGCGCCAACGCCGCGAACCCACCCAGAAGCCGGTACGCTCCGCCGCGCATCTCGACCTCCTGCCCCATCACGCCGGCTCTTCGGGCGGCGGTGCAGTGGAGCGATCCGCCCTGTGCGACCACACGAGCGGCGCGGCCACGGCGATCGACGAGTAGGTGCCGATGCCGATCCCTATGAGCATGGCGTAGGCGAATCCACGCACGCCGTCGCCGCCGTAGACGTACATGATCAAAATCGCCAGGAGTGTCGTGCCGGACGTGATGACCGTTCGGCTGATGGTCTGGTTAATCGAGAGGTTGATGACCTCCGCGCTCGCGTAAGGCAGCTTGCCGCGGTTCTCGCGGACGCGGTCCATGACGATGATGGTATCGTTGAGCGAGTATCCGATGATGGTGAGCAGCGCGGCTACGAGCGTGAGGTCGATCTTGAAGGGGAGGATGCCGAGAGCCTGCGCAACCCCCTGCGTTGGCCCCCAGTCGTAGACGATCTCAGCCAGCGCGATCAGTCCGATGCAGGTGAGGCAGTCGTGGACGAGGCAGATGATGGCCGCGAGCGAGTAGCGTGCCGACCCGAATCGGACCCAGATGTAGATCATGATGAGCAGGAGCGAGAGGAAGACCGCGACAATCGCCTGGGCGCGGAAGGTCTCGGCGATCGCGGGGCTGAAGCTCTGCACGCTGGCGAGCGTGGTCGTGCGTCCGAGGGCCTCGTTGACGAGTTGCCATTCGCGCATCGCCAGTTCGGCACGCCACCGATCCTCGTTCTCGAGGTAGTTCACGCCCTCCTCGGCCGCGAGCAGCACGGCGGTGCGCACGCCGCTCGCGTCCTCCTCGAGCGCCCGGACCTCCCACGTCCTGCCGAGGGTGTCGCTGAAATCCTGCTGCTGACGCATCTGCTCGATCCGGGTTCGCAGGCCCTCGAGGGTCGGTCTCGGGTCGAGGTCTTCGATGACGATCGCGACGCCGCCGGTGTATTCACGCACTACGTCGCGGTACTGGGGGCGGTTGATGTCCTCGCCGAGGATGCCGCGGACGTTGAGCAGCGGGTAGACAGGGGCGGCGGCGAGGTCGAGGCCGGCCCCGCGGAAGACAAGCGGGGGGCGTGAATCGAGCACGTCGGCGAAGGCGGTTGCCAGGGCGTTGACGACGGTCGTTTCGTCGGTCACGAGGCTCTTGATCTCGAAGCGATCGGAGGTGATGCCGTCGGTTGCGGGATCGATGGTGACGATCTGTGCCCGGCGCAGCTCGGCGAGGCGTGCCTCCTGCCCCGTACCCTCGCCCAGAGCGCGGACGCGGCTCTCGACCTCGGGGCGTGTCAGCGTCACGCGGCGTCCCGTTTCCTCGTCGATGCTGAACTGGAGCGTGACCTTCGTGCCGCCGCGGAACTCGGTGTCGAACATCTCGCCGCGCTGAAAGTAGACCATCCACAGCCCGATGCCGACGTAGATGGAGGAAATGACAATGAAGCCGTAGCGCATCCGCAGCCAGTTGATCTTCGGTTCGAGGGCCCGGTCGATCGCGGGCAGGACGGTGGGCAGCATCCGGATGCGGCGCCACATGCCGAACTCGAGGAGAGCATCGAACATCAGCCGCGTGATAACGAGGGCGGAGAACATGGTCGTCACGACGCCGATGCCGAGGGTGATGGCGAATCCGCGGATCTCCTGCGTCCCGAGGTATGCCAGGACCACGCAGACGATGAGGTTCGTGACGTTGCCGTCCACGATGCTGGACATCGCCTTCGAGAAGCCGAGGCGCACGGCAGGGCGGATGTCCAGCCCGGCCCGCAACTCCTCGCGGATGCGCTCGTAGATCAGGACGTTTGCGTCCACCGCCATGCCGAAGGTCAGGATGATCCCGGCGATGCCGGGCAGCGTGAACGCGGCCGAGTTCAGCGCCATCGCGCCGAGGAGCAGCATGGCGTTGCAGCACAGCCCGACGACGGCCAGCGCGCCGCATCGGAAGTAGTACACGACCATGAACCCCGCGACGGCGACGAACGCGATGATGCCCGCGCGCAGGCCCTCCCGCAGCTTGTCCGCGCCGAAGTCCGGGCCGACGGTGTTGCGGCTGATCGGCTCGGGGGAGAGCTTGTTCTGCAGCGCGCCGGCGGCCAGCACCTGGATGATGTAGCGCAGCTCCTCGTTCGAGAAGTCGCCGGAGATCAGGCCCGACCTCGAGATGCGGCTGCGCAGCGTGGGTGCGGTGTAGACCTCGTCGTCGAGCACGATCGCCATCTTCTTCCCGACGTGCTTTTCGGTGAGCGCGCCGAGCAACGAGGCGCCCACCGTGTCCATCTCGAAGGCGATCGCGGGCTTGCCGACCTCGTCCGCTCCCTGGCGAGCGCGGGCAACCTGCCATGGACGATCCGGGTCCGGCGCGAGCCTGTAGCCGGCCCGGTCCCAGCAGAGCATGTAGTACTCGCCGTCGTACTCGTCGACAACGTAGCCCCGGGCGCGGAAGTACTCCGCAGGGTTCGCCTCCAGGGCACGGAGTTCCTGCACGTCGTTGTACCAGTTCTCGACCCGGTTGATCTTGTACCACGCCTTATCGCGCGATCTCGCGCTGCGCGGTCCGCTCTCGAGCAACTCAGCCCGAAGGCGCGCCTCCTCGGCCGGATCGTCGCCCGGATCGACCGTGATCCGGAACGCGAGCACGCCCGACGCACGCAGCAACCTCACCAGGTCCGACGGATCGTCCAGCGTCGTCCGGACCGCCTCGTACGCCTCGTAACTCGCCCTCACGCGGTCGATCGAATCGGCGTAGGTGGGGTAGCGTTCCTTCAGCCTTGAGAGCGCCCGGTCGCGGGGGCTGGGCAGTTCGACGTAGGTGTTCGTCTGCGAGTCGCGAAGCGTACGCCGGCGGCTGGACTGCTCGACGGCGCGGCGAAGTTCCGCGGGTGTGAGCGACGCTCGCAACAGGTCGTCGCGGGCCGTGTCGTAGGCGAGTTCGGCCTCGGCGGCAGCGCGGGCGAGACGGAGAAGCTCGTCGGTATCCGGCTGCTCCGCGCCGGCCGCGGCGTCGTACGCGGCGCGGGCCATCCGGGCGGTGTCGTAGACCGCCGCCAGTTCGCGCAGGCGTGCGGCGCGGGCCTCGTTTCCGCCAGCGAGGCGGGCAAGTTCGGCCTCACGTCTCTCGGGAGGCATGGCGATCACTCGTTCGAGCCGCTGACGAGGGATCGCCATCTCGCCGACCGAGTCCAGCATCGCCTCGTACTCGGCCCGCTTCTCCTTCACACGCGGACCGGGCAGGGGCATCGTGATCTCGATCCGGTCGCGCCCCTGCGAGACCATCGTGATCTGGTACAGCCCGTTCGGGTCGACGCGGCGTTTGAGCACCTCGATGACGCGAGACATGGTTTCGGAGGCGTTCTCCTCGGGGCCGATCGCCACCGAGTAGATCAGGCTGACACCACCGCTCAGGTCCTTGCCAAGGCGCAGTTTCTTCTCCGGCGGCACGATGGCCAGCCCGAAGAACAGGAGCGCCACGATCACCAACGCCGCTCTCAGACCGAGGTTCCGCATGGCCGTCCGTCTTTGTTCAGGGGTGCCGGCCAGTGCGTGCCGGCGTCGCGCTGGCCGTCACACCGAGGCCGTTTCCGCTTCTTCTTCCGATTTGTCCTCGGCCCCGTTCGACGAACGGTCCCGGCTCTCCCGCAGCACCGTCTGGACCGCGCTCCGCGCGAACCGGATCCGCGTGTTGTTGTGCTCGTCCACGCGGAGCAGCACCGTGTCGTCCCTCAGCTCGTGAATGACGCCCTGCATCCCGCCGATCATCTGCACGCGGTCGCCCTTCTTGAGAGCGGCGAGCATCTCGGCCACGCGCCGCTTCTCCTTGCGGCCCTGCATCGCAGTCATCACCAGCATGAACACCATCAGGCCCAGCAGGATGAAGATGAACGATCCGCCGAACATCGAAGGCGGCGCTCCCTGCGGCCCCGCCGGCGGCAGACCCGCTGAACCGTTTCCCTGGAGACCGGGCACGTATCCCTCCCCCGCATCCTGGGCCAGGGTCCATGGGACGATGATGCTCGCATTCTCGACCATCCGTTGCGGCTCCCATCCCCCGGAAGGCCATCGATCCGGCCCGACCGGGGCTACCCACCTGCCAAGCGTCACCTTCGACGCCCACCACCAAGGCCTCGCCCTACGACCGCAGGGACGCCGGCAGTCCCTCCGCCGCCCGGGGCCACGCCCGGGCAAGCGAGAGCCAGTCATCTTCTACCACCGCCCGCCGGATATCAAACATCACCCTCTGGAAGAGCCGGAGGTTGTGCAAGCTGACCAGGATCGGCCCGAGCATCTCCTCGGCCATGAACAGATGCCGGATGTAGCCCCGAGAGAAACAGTCCCCCTTCGGCGCCCCCCACCCGTGGTGGGCCGGGTCGCAGGCCGGGCAGTCGCATCCCGGCTCGATCGGCTGGGGGTCGGTCGTGTGCTCCGCGTTGCGAAGACGGAGGATGCCGGTTCGCGTGAAGGCCTGACCGTTGCGGCCGTTTCGGGTCGGCAGGACGCAGTCGAACATGTCCACGCCGGCGAGCACCGCCGCTACGAGGTCTCGCTCGTAGCCGACACCCATCAGATAGCGAGGCTTGTCCGTCGGCAGTCTCGGCGCGGTGAACGCCGTGACCTCGGCAATTCGGGCGTGGTCTTCACCGACTGCGACCCCGCCGATGGCGTAGCCCGGCAGGTCCACGCCGCAGACACGCTCGACACACCACGCCCGCGCGTCGAGGTCCGTGCCGCCCTGCACGATGCCGAAGAGCGCTTGATCGTTCGGGCGGGCGTGGGCCTGCCTGCACCGTTCGAGCCACCGGATCGTGCGTTCGTTCGCTGCGCGCAAACGAGCGGCGTGGTCGTATTCACCCTGCCCGGCCGAATCGCGGGCCGCCGCGAGTCGGAGGCGTGTCTGGTTGGCCGCGCCGGCCGTCGGATCGATCGAGGGTGGGCAGTCGTCGAAGGCCATGATGATGTCCGCGCCAAGGGCGTTCTGGACCTCGATCGACCGCTCGGGCGTGAGTCGCACACTGCCGCCGTCCACGATCGAGCGGAACGTGACGCCGTCGTCGTCGATGGCATTGCGGTCGGCCATCGAGTAGGCCTGGTAGCCGCCGGAGTCGGTGAGAATCGGCCCGGCCCAGCCCGTGAAGCGATGCAGCCCGCCGAGTGAGCGGATGACCTGCTCGCCCGGGCGGAGCAGCAGGTGAAAGGTGTTGCAGAGCATCACCTCGGTTCCCGTCGCGGCCAGCAGCGGCGGCACGATACCCTTGACCGTACCCTTGGTGCCGACGGCCATGAACGCAGGCGTCTCGAACGATCCGTGGGGCGTCGTGATCCGTCCCACGCGTGCACCGGATCGGCGCGATCGGGCATGGATTTCGAACCGCAAGGCACCACCCATTCGCCACTCCGACCCGGCCTACCTGGTGCCGCGTTTGGATTCGGTTTCGCGCTGAAGGATGCGCTTCTCGCGTTCGGTCAGGCTTCCAAGGCCCTCTTGTCGGACCTTCTCCAGCACTCTGCCGACCTCATCCTCGTTGGTCGAGCGGCGTTCGGCGCGCTGCGAGCCGCCCTCGCGCCGCGAATCCTTCAGCACGTCGAAGAAGTCTCGCAGAAGGTGCGAGTTGCGGATGAAGAAGAACCCCGCGGCCGCGCCACCGAGGTGAGCCGCATCGCCGCCGGCATTCGCCCCTCCAGCGAGCAGGTTGACCGCGGCCAGCGCGACGTAGCCGTAGGCAAACCACTTCATCCGGAGCGGGATGGGCGGGAAGATGAGTTGAACGATCGTGTTCGGGGCGATGTAGGCGCAGGCCATGATGACGCCGAAGACGCCCGCTGAGGCGCCGACGAGCGGGGTGGCCGCGTCGTGGAAGAGCACGCCCGGCAGCGCGAGTCCCGGGATCTGCCCGAGCAGATTCAGCAGGAGGTAGGCGAGGCCGCCGAAGATGCCACAGACGAGGTAGAAGGCGAGGTATTTTTTTCGACCGAGGTATTGCTCGACGAGACCGCCGAAGACGAACAGGCCGAACATGTTGAAGAAGAGGTGCCAGATCGTGCTCGGGCTGTGGAGGAACTGGAACGTGACCAGTCGCCACACTTCGAGTTCCTGGAACCCCTTCTTCGTGGAGAAGTGGCCGACCTCGTAGAGCCAGGGGAACAGCACCGTGTTCGCCAGCACGTGGATTGCGACGTTGACGATGATGAGCCAGGTGTTGATGGAGAGCGCGCTGACGCGAGCGACACGCCGTCCGGGCACGCCGCCCCCGCCGCCATCGCGTCGTGCGTATTCACGGTCGTAGATGCCCATCGCGCCGCGCCGCTCCGTTCCGTGGATGCGCCGGCCCTGCCCCGGCCGCCGAGTCGCCCATCCTAGCCGCCCGTGCGCTTGCGCTCCGTCGCCCGCTGGAGAGCCTTGCGCTCGGCCCGCGTCAGGCTGTCCATTCCCTGCTCGCTGATCTTGGCGAGGATGCGGTCAACCTCGGCCTGTTCCTCCGCCTCGCGCTGGCGGCGTCGTTCGTCGGCCCTGCTCGGCTCTTCGGGCGGCTCGTCCCGGAGGGACGAGGCGAACTCGCTCTCTTCGCCCGCGACCAGCGCCAGCCGGCGACGCTCGAACCAGCAGACCAGCCCGCCGAACAGGGCGATCGCCATGAGCACCGTTTCGCGCCCGATCGCCGCGACGACGAAGAGAGCGACGGCGGCGACCAGCCCAACGACGCAGGCCGTCCGCATGGATGCCGCGTACCCCGACCTCGCCCAGAGCGAGGCCTGAAGGATTCGCCCGCCATCCATGGGGAACATCGGCACGAGGAGGTTGAAAGCGAGGAGCACGACGTTCATGTAGTGGAGCCACCAGGCTGCCACCACGAGCCAGAGCACGAGACTGTTGGATGCCGAAAAGCCGCCGAGCGCGAGTTCGGGTCTGAAGGGGTTGAAAAAGACCGCGGACCACTCTCCCGTGGCGAGATAAACCGCGGTTGCCAGCACGGGAAGCAGGACGACGTTCACGAGCGGTCCGCCGAGGGCTGTCCAGAGGTGCGCCCGCCAGTCGTCGGGCACCTGGCACATCGCCAGCCCGCCGAGGGGCCACATGACAATTTCGTCCGCGTCGCCGCCGATGCGTCTGGCCGTGAAGCAGTGCCCGTACTCGTGCAGGAGTACGAGCAGAAAGAGACAGCCCAGCCCCGTCGCGGTGTAGAGCGGGCCGATGTCCAGCCACAGCGAATGCACGATCTGCCCGACGACCATCAGGATGAAGACCACGTGCAATCGCACGCGGATGCCCCACGCCGAGTAGAGCGGCACGGCCCAGGTCAACGGGTTCTCGCCGTCGCCAAAGACACGACGCAGGGTGTGCCGAAACCACCCTCCTCCGCGGCTGTCCCACGAAGGAGGCTCGACCGACCCGTGCCTGTCCGCGCCGCGCATCATCGACCGTTCACCTGCTGGCCGCCTTGAACATCAAACCAACCGATGCGAACGCGGTTGCACGTTCGTCACCGCCCCCACGTGACCGATCCGTACACCGCCGCTTCACCCAGGTCTTCCGCGATCCGAAGCAACTGGTTGTACTTCGCGTTTCGATCGCTTCGGCAGGGTGCTCCGGTCTTGATCTGGCCGCAGTTCACCGCCACGGCCAGGTCGGCGATCGTCGCGTCCTCGGTCTCGCCCGAGCGGTGGCTCATCACGGCGGCGTACCCGTTGCGCATCGCCAGGTTCACGGCCTCGAAGGTTTCGCTGAGCGTGCCGATCTGGTTCACCTTGACGAGGATTGCGTTCGCGCACCCCTCGTCAAGCCCGCGGCGCAGCATGGCCGGGTTCGTGACGAAGAGGTCATCGCCGACCAGTTGCACCTTCTCTCCGAGCCGGGCGGTCAGCCGCTTCCATCCGCTCCAGTCGTTCTCTGCCAGACCGTCCTCGATCGACCGGATCGGGTACTTCTCGCACCAGGAGGCGAGCAGCCCGATCAGGTCGTCCGACGAGAGCACCTCGCCGCTGGACTTGAAGAGCTTGTAGCCTGTCTTCCCCTCTGCGGCGGCCTCGTTCCAGAGTTCGCTCATCGCGGGGTCGAGGGCGACGAAGACCTGCTCGCCCCACTTGTAACCGGCCCTGGCGACGGCTTCCTCGATGATCTTCAGGGCATCCTCGTTGCCCTTGAGGTCCGGCGCGAAGCCGCCCTCGTCCCCCACCGCCGTCGAGAGCCGATGCTTCTTCAGCACGCCTTTGAGTGCGTGGTAGATCTCGACGCCTGCCCGAAGCGCCTCGCCAAAGTCGTCGAAGCCCCACGGCTGGACCATGAACTCCTGGAAGTCCACGGTATTGTCGGCGTGCTTGCCGCCGTTGATGATGTTGAACATCGGGACGGGCAATACCTTCGCCGCGCTCCCCCCGAGGTAGCGGTACAACGGCAGGCCGCACCCCTGCGCCGCGGCCTTGGCCGTCGCCATCGAGACGCCGAGGATCGCGTTCGCGCCCAACTCGGCCTTGTTGGGCGTGCCGTCGAGTTCGCGCATGACCGAATCCACGACCTCCTGCTCTCGTGCGTCCAGCCCCTCGACCGCGGGCGCGATCCGCTCGATCACGTTCTCCACTGCCCGCATGACGCTTTTGCCGAGGTACACACCCGGCTCGCCGTCGCGGAGTTCGATCGCTTCGTGCTCGCCGGTGGACGCCCCGCTGGGGACGGCAGCCCTGCCGCTGGCACCGCCAGCGAGGACAACTTCCGCCTCCAGCGTCGGGTTGCCCCGAGAGTCCAGCACCTGACGAGCGTGAACGATCTCGATGTCGAAGTCCATGCCGTGGCCCCTGTCCGCACGCCGTGCGACATTGCGTCAGCGTGGACCGCAGCATAGCCGCCGGTCAATCTGTTCCGCCGCCTTGCCCGCTCCCTCGGGGGTGGTATGTTTCTACACTTCCCGAGAAGGTGCCCATGCCCACGACCCACGAAGGCTTCTCGCAGCGACTGCTCCGGCTGAAGGCCGATCTGGCGGCCCAGGGCGGCCGCGTGCAGGCGATGTTCGAGGACGCCTGCGAGGCGGTCTTCGCGGGGGACGAGGGCGCGGCCTCCTCGGTCGTCGAGCGCGATGACGAGATCGACCGCGTGGACGTCGCCATCGAGAAGGCATCGGTGAAACTCCTCACGGACGCCACCAACGACGGCGCAGCCCTCGACGCCGCCCAACTCCGCGCTGTCTTGACCGTGGTGAAGGTCAACAACGAACTCGAGCGTGCCGCGGACGCCGCAGTCGTCATCGCCGAGTGCGTGCCCGCCATCCGCCCGTTCCGGGAATCGATCCCGGGAACCTTTCGCGTGCTCACGAACAGCGTCGTCGGCATCCTCCGCGACGTGAACCGGGCTTTCGAGCGGAACGATGCCGCCCTCGCGCGGCTCGTTCTTCAGAGCGAGGACACGGTCGAGGCGTTCAAGAGCGGCCTGCTCCGCGAGGCCGAGGAACGAGTCGCCGCGGGGACCATGCCCGTCGATCTCGCCTTCGTGCTGCACGAACTGGCGAACCAGTGCGAGCGAATCGCCGACCACGCGACGAACATCGCGGAACAGGTCATCTATCTCGCCTCTGGCGCGATCGTCCGTCACACCGATGCCGGCTGGGTCGATCTGCCCGACATCGCCCGCAACTGACGGCATCGCATCGACTACCGCGCCCTGCCGAAGCCGACCGATCGCTCGCTCCTCGCTTCCGACGCGGCCGCGACCATCGCTCGCATCGCGCCACGGACGGCTTGCTCGTCGACAAACGGCCCGATGCTCAGGCGAACAGCCCCGCCGCTCTCAAGCGTGCCGAGCGCGGCGTGCGCTCGCGGGGCACAATGCAGCCCCGCCCGCGTCAGAAATCCTCGCTCCTCGAGGCCCGACGCAAGGACCGCGGGTCCAACCGCCTCGTGTGTGAATGAGAATACGCCGACACGGCCCTCAACACAGTCTGGCCCGAGCAGGCGAAACCCGTCTCTGGCGCCGGGCATCGCGTCGAGCACTGCTTCGATCAGTCGAGCCTCGTGCGTCCGCAAACGATCCACGCCGCGGTCGAGCAGCCAGTCGGCCGCAGCGGACAGCCCCGCGATGCCGGGCGTGTTGTGCGAACCCGGCTCGAAGCGATCCGGGAGCGCGACCGGTTGCACGTCTGATTCGCTCGCGCTGCCGGTCCCGCCTTCCCGCAGCGGTTCGAGCAGAGTCTCCATGCCGGGCCGGAGGTACAAACCACCCGTGCCGAGCGGACCGAGCAGCCCCTTGTGTCCCGGGAAGGCAAGCAGGTCGATCCCCATCGACGTCACGTTCATCGGCAGGTGGCCGAGCGACTGCGACGCATCGACCAGCAAAGGCACGCCGAGCCTTTTGCACGCGGAACCGATGCCCTCGACCGGCTGGATCGTGCCCGTCACGTTGCTGGCGTGAACGACGATGACGAGTGCCGTCCAGGGGACGATCGCCGCTTCTACGTCTGCTGCTTCGACCAGCCCACTCTCGGGGTCGGCGTCCACGCACGTCCACGACGCCTCGCCGCTCTCGGCCATGGCGTTGAGGGGACGCAGCACGGAGTTGTGGTCCATCGCCGTGGTGACGACGTGCGCAGTGCGGCCAGGATTCCGGCGATTCCAGGCCCGCACGACACCCTTCATGCCCAGGTTGAGAGCGTCGGTCGCATTGAGCGTGAAGACGACCTGCCCACCGCGCTCGCCGCCGATGAGTTCGCTGAGCCGCGTCCGGCAGCGGGAGACGATGGCCGCCCCCTCCCGCGCTGTCGAGTAGGCGCCCCGCCCCGGCGACGCTCCGACACGGCGCATGTAGTCCAGCACCGCCTCGTGAACGCATGCGGGCTTCGGGAAACTCGTCGCGGCGTTGTCGAGGTAGATCGGCTGGGGCATCTCGCGCGATCCTACGCGCGCTGATTCACGCCTTCGGTCGCTTGTAGAACGGCAGCGGGCGGACCCTGCCCCCCAGCATCCCCTTGCCTGTATCGACCTCGACGGCTGTACCCACCGCGGACGTGCCACGGTCGACGAACGCCATCGCGATCGGCACGCCCAGCGTCGGGCTGAGACACCCGCTCGTGACCTCGCCGACCTCACACCCGCCGGAGTGGACCTTCATCCCCTGGCGCGGCGTGCGTTTGCCCTCGAACTCGATGCCCACCAGGAGCCGCGCAGGCCCGCCCTCTGCCTTCGTGCGTTCGAGCGCATCCTGCCCGATGAACCGCTCACCGCCCCCAGTCGCGTGTTTGTCGAGGCTGATGGCGAAGTCCACGCCGCATGAGAGCGCGTTGATCTCCTCGCCCAGTTCGTGCCCGTAGAGCGGCATGCCCGCCTCGAGGCGGAGCGTGTCGCGGGCGCCCAGCCCCGCGGGCTTGAGCAAAGCGGTCTGCGCACGCAGGTCCACGTCCCTGAGCAGCAGTTTCATCGCCATCTCGATCGCGTTCGAGGGCAGGATCACTTCAACGCCGTCCTCGCCTGTGTACCCCGTCCGTGAGACGATGAGCTTGAGGACGAGCAGGTTCTTCACGGTGAAGCGGTACCGTTTGAGCGTCGGGATCTCCTTGCTGAACCGGCCGATCAGGTCCATGACCTTCGGGCCTTGCAGGGCGACCATGGCCGTCTTGGTGGTCGTGTCGTCGATCTTCGCAGCGAGGTCAGCCGCCGACCGGACCCGTTCGAAGTGCGCAAGCATCTTCTCGCGGTTCGCGCCGTTGACCACGACGAGAAAGTCGTCGTCGTCCACGCGGTAGACGATCACGTCGTCGCGGACACCGCCGCGCTCGTTGCAGGCGAGGCTGTAGCGGCACTGGCCAGGTTCCATGTCGCCGATGCGGCGAGTGCAGACACGTTCCAGCAGCCGGCGCGCGTGCCGACCGACGATCTTGACCCGTCCCATGTGCGAGACATCGAAGACGCCTCCCGACTCGCGGACCTGCCGGTGCTCCTCGTGGATGCTCGAATACACCATCGGCATCTCCCACCCGGCGAAATCCACCAGGCGGGCGCCGTGCTCGACGTGGAATGCATGGAGCGGGGATCGATGCACAGGACAGCCTCCGCGTGCCCCAGCGAACGCTCCCGCGCACGCCGGGCGGCAACCGAGACTATCCGATCGGTCCACGCGCGGCTACGCCGCCCGCTTACCCTTCATGTGCTTGTTCCACCACCGGTCGATGTGGATGCCCTCGGGGCACTCCTCGAACCGAAGCCCGACGATGTACCCGATCCCCTCCGCGTAACGCGACTGCATCACCTTGCCGCAGTAGAGTCGCCCCGGGCGATTCCCCTTCGGCGGCACCGCGAGCAATACCAGCCGGCCCTTGTGAACCATCCGCCTCGAACGCAACCCTACCCCCGACCTGCTCAGGTCGAGCGAGACGGCCTCCCAAGGCTCGCTCGGTTCCCCGTTGCGGCTCAGTTCCGCCAAGACCACGGGCAACTCGACGCCTTGCCGATCGTGCGTTCGCCTGCATCTCATCGACTCTTCGCTCCCCGCCCCCGACGTACCCTGCCCCGAGGCGTCCGATCCTTCGGACGTATCGGCTTGTGAGTCCGAGCGTCGCTCCTTGACGCTCTCCGCGACCAGATACTTCCGCGCGACGCTTCGGTCGTTCGTGCTCATGTGGTGAGTGCCCCCCCGGCATCAAGACCGATCGACACCCGATCGGTCCCCCTTGACCCGGGTTCGTTCATCCCGTTGCTTCCATCGGCCAGCCTGCGTTGTCGATCAGGCGCACCTTCCCCACTCTCCCGGCAACCAACGCCCGGCAGGTCCGAGAGCCTTGCGGCGGTCCCAGCGTCTCCGCATCCCGAACAACCGCGTAATCGACCTCAACAGTGGAGGAGTTCAGTTCGTCCTGCATCGAGCGTTCCGCGCCGGCCGGGTCCGGCGCCTGGGCGGCCAGCTGCAAGGCCCGATAGAACGCGATCGCGATGCGACGCTCGTCCGAGCCGAGCCGAACGTTTCGGCTGCTCAGCGCCAGGCCGTCAACATCGCGCACCGTCGGTCCCGGCACGATCTCGATGCCCATCCCTTCCTGCCTCACCATCGCGCGAACCATCTGCAACTGCTGCCAGTCCTTTTCACCGAAGACGGCTGCTGCGGGACGTACCATCTCAAAGAGCCGAAGCACGACCTGGCACACGCCGGCGAAGTGACCCGGCCGACAGCGGTCCTCGAGGCCCGGCTCGGTCGCCACCGCCGGAAGCGAGGGGACACGAACCTCCACGCCGCGCGGATACACCTCCTCGACGCCCGGCACGAATACGGCGTCCATTCCTTCGCGTTCGCACACGGCCAGATCCGCGTTGAGCGTCTTCGGATACGCGGCGAAGTCCTCGCTCTCGGTGAACTGCGTGGGATTCACGAAGACGCTGACGACGCACATCGTCCCGCCCCGGCGCAGGGACTCCAGCCGGGCGATGCGCATGAGCGAGGCATGCCCCTCGTGCAGCGCGCCCATCGTGGGCACAAACACGGACCCGCCCCCGACCTCCCGGCGGAGTTCCTCCGCCGTCCGAACCACTCGCACGTCCATGCCCACACACTAGCGGCATCGACCGACCTCTCCTGCCGCCATCCGCCTCCGGCCACACCTCAAGTAGACTCCAACATGCAAACTCCGTCGGCAAACCCGCTCCGCCTTCATCTTGTGATCGCCACGCACACGGCGCGCCATCTCGCGCCGTGCCTCGCGTCACTGGCGAACCAGACGCGGCCCCCTGACACCGTCACTGTCTCGTGCGACACCGACGATTCGGCCATCCTGGGCACGATCCGGGAAACCTGGCCTCGGGTTGCCGCGTGCCTGGGTGCCCGGGCGCAACCCGTGCCGCCGTTGCGCGTCGTTCAGCGGCCGCACCAGGGGGAGGCGAGGCCTGCCCAGGTCCGCAACAACGCGCTCCGCGTGCTCGACGCCGCGGGAGAGCTGCGCGATCGTGGTCAGGCCCTCTTCATCGACGGCGACATGTTGCTGAGCGAGACCGCGTGCGCACGACACCACGCTCTCGCGACCGCTGGCTACGGGCTTGTCATCGGCTTTCGCGCGAACCTCGATGAAGCAACAACCGCCGGCATCAAGCCTGAAGCGATCCTCTCACCCACCTTCCGCACGGCCTCGCTCCTGACGCCGACCGAGCTGGAGTCGTTGCACGCCCGTCATCGCAAGTATGAGAGGCAACTGCGTTTGCGCCGACTGCTGCCGGGACCGCTCTGCCCGGTGAAGCCTCACAAGCCCAAGCTCATCTCATGTCACGCGGCCGTCGCGGTTGCGGCGCTGCGGCGAGTGAACGCCTTTGACGAGCAGTTCACCGCCTACGGCTACGAGGACGACGACCTGGGTCGGCGGCTTCATGCGCTCAGTCCCCCGCCGCGCGTCGCCATCGCGGTCGCAGAGATCATTGCGTTTCACCTGTGGCATCCGTCGCGCGCCGCGCTACGTCCACAAGACAACCCCGGTCACGCTCGCTTCACCACACCGCGACCGATCCGGGCCGAGGTCGGGTGGTCAACCCCCGCCCCGCAGCCGGAGCCTTGCATCGAGGTCATCCCCGGGTGAGCATTCGGCGGATCAGCGCGGCCACACGCCGAAGCGCACGCCGCCCGACCGAAACGCGACCACGCTCAGCGGGCGCGGTTGCGGCGACAAACCCTTCCATTTCCGCGTAACTCATCGCGGGTCGGGCGTACAGGTCTTCGCCGCACACCGGGCATTCGTACACGATGCCGCCCCGATCACCCTGCACGTCCTGACCGTCGTGCCCGCATCGGCGACACCGTCGCACCAGCGTCCAACGCACGCGCTCGGTACGCAGCAGGGCCATCGGCTGCAGTCTACCGCAAGCCAATCCCCCGATTCCAGACCCTTGTCTCAGACGGCACGCTGCCCGGTAGCATCTCGCGGTGAACGACGACCGAACGGCACCGGTGCCTCCCCTCGCTGCGCTTGCCGCGGACCTGCGCCGACTCGCTGCCCCTGTCGTACCCGCCCTCGATCCTGCCGCTCCCTATTCCGACCGGGTTCGGGCCGTTGCGAACTTTCGGGACGAGCTCGGACACAGGCGAGCCACGGACGCGCCTCTTCTCGCTCGGTTGCTCGGTGTCGAGCCGGGCGAGCCGCCAATCAGCCTCCACCCCGACGCCGCGCTCTGGTGGGCGCTGCACGACGGCTCGTTCGACCCGTCCTCGCTGATCGAGGTCTGTGAAGGCCCGCTTGTTCCTTCGCTGCGCCGACTGGGCGTGGAGGTCTGGTCGGAGGGCGAGCTGGCCGCACTCCATGCCCTCTCGTGGCACGCGATCCGTCCTGAGACGTCGCGCCTCGCCGCTCGCGTTGAGTCTGCGGCCCGATGGCATCTCGACGAGCTTCAGCCGGACAACGCCACGAACCGTCCCTGGGCCGTCCATGTCTTTGCGGATCTCGCGCATCGCACCGGCGACCCGGCCGCCCACTCGCACGCGGGCACGCTCGTGCACAACTCGATCGTCGCGCTGGGCAGGCCGGACCGCCTCTCAGCGGTGATCCTTCTCGACGCCGCGGAGTGGCTCGCGCGGCGGGCCGCCTGAGCACGCAGCCTACCTTCGATACCCGAGCGGCTGCTCGGCCAGGCCGTACAACTCGCGGAGGATGGTCATGCCGAGGAAGCCGGCGAAAGCGAGCGCGCCGAGGATGGCCGCCTCACCGACGTGGCCCGCGGCGAGCATCCACGTGGTGGCGTAGAGCGTGAGCCAGAGGGAGCCATAGCGCTGGATTTTCTCCGCAGCGCGCGGCCCCGCGCCGGCGATCCGAAGTTTCCGCCATGCGAACAGCGCGAACAGGAACGCGAGGATCGCCGGTGGGAGCGCGATCGTGAGGTCGAGCCAGTCCGGCCACGGGCCGCCTGCGAGATCCTCGCGTCGAACCGGGCCAAGCCCCCCGATGCTCGCCGCCCTGCCCCACCCCACCACCAGCAGCACGCCGGACCAGAAGACCCATCCCGCGACAGCGACAGCGACCGCCCGCCCGGAGATGGGCGGTACCTTTCGCGCCAGAGAGTGCGCGATGCCGCCGACGATCAAGGCGTGGGTCATGACGAGCCAGACTGGCCAGAGGAAGTGCAGTCCGACGTTCGGGACGAGCATGTGCCCGCCGTAGATGAGACCGAGGACAACGAGCCCGATCGCCGGGATGAACTTTGCGGCGACGTTGAAGAAGAGGATCGCCCCGGCTACGAGCAGGGTCATCAGCACGGCCGACGGGCCGAAGACGGTCGATCCGAGCACGGCAAAGATGAGCGTGCAGGCGATGGTAACAGCGGCGGCGTCGAGGGAGACCTGCCCGGCGGCGATCGGACGGTCGGGGCGCAGGGCGCGGTCGCGGCGCGCGTCGAGAACGTCGTTGAGGCACGCGCCGAACGCGTACAGCGCAACGGCCGAGAGCGCACCGGCCACGAGCAGCAGCCACGCCGGGCGCTCGACGATCGGACCCGAGGCCTGCTCCTCGGGGTTCGCCCGCGTCCAGAGAATCACGAACCAGACGTTCCCCACGGCCGCGAAAGCGGTCGTGACACGCGTCAGGCGGAGGATCGGGCTGACGCGGCGGAGGAGCGACTCCATCGTGCGGGATGGTACGGCGGGTCGGCGGGGGGCAGTGGCATACGATCGGCCGCCGATGGACGCAGCGAGGAAGAACCTTGGACCGCGGGTCGCCGTGGTCGTCAGCCGCTACAACGCGACGATCACGGAGCGGCTGCTGGACGGAGCGCTGGCGGCGTTCGGCCGCCGATTCCCGGGGGACGTTCCGCCGCCCGTGGTCGTCGAGGCGCCGGGGGCATTCGAAATGGTCGTTCTCGCGCGGCGTCTTGCTGGGGACTTCTGCGGCGTGGTTGCCCTTGGGTGCGTCATCCGCGGCGAGACCGAGCACGACCGACACATCGCGTCGGCAGTGGCGAACGGACTCGCCTCGGTCTCCATCGAAACGGGTGTCCCCGTCACGTTCGGCGTGCTGACGGTCGAAACGGTCGAACAGGCGATGGAGCGGGCCGGAGGGCGGAAGGGGAACAAGGGGGCGGACGCGATGGATGCTCTGCTCGACGTGCTCGACGTCATGCAGCGCCTCAGGGCAGGCACGGGCGGCGCTCGCATCGGCGCAGGGCGCGTGCCCGGTGACAAGGTCGGGGGCGTGTGATGGCGTCCGCACGCGACCTACGCCGACTCACCCTGCTCGCGCTCTACCAGATCGACGCACGGGGCGGCGGCGACCGCGAACAGGTCCGCCAGTCGCTCGACGACTGCGGCACGCTCGCCGAGGAAGGCCCGGTTTTCGTCGATGCACGCACGGACTTCAGCCAGACGGAACTGGACACGGCGTTCGCCTCGGCGTGCGCGGCCTACGAGCGTCGCAAGCAAGCGGACGATGCGGTCGCCGAACTCGCCCCGGACTGGCCGACACACCGCCAACCCGCGATCGACCGAGCGATCCTGCGGCTTGCCTACCACGAGATGGAAGTCGGCGTGCCGCCGAAGGTCGCGGTGAATGAGGCCGTCGAACTGGCCAAGGCATTCAGTACCGATCGTTCACCGGCGTTTATCAACGGCGTGCTGGACAAGTTGTTGAAGAGGAGGGATGGGGAGAGAGAGAAGGGCGAAGGCGGCATTGGGCACCAGGCATCGGGCGCCGACGAGACGGTGTAGGTCGAAAAGGCGGGAGCGGCATGCGGCTTCTGAAGAGCGCCATCTCGAAGTTTCGTAAGGGGCTGGAGCGGACGCGAGAGTCGTTCGTCTCCGGTCTGCGATCCGTGCTGCTGGGCCGGAGGCTGGATGAGGGCCTGATCCGCGAGATCGAGGCCCGGCTGATCCGCGGTGACGTCGGCGTACGGACGACCCGGCGGCTTATCGACGGCATTCGCGCCGACTTCCGGGCGGGGAAGATGTCGCGCGGCGAGGATGCCCTCGACTACCTCAAGCGTGAGATCGCCGCGATGTGGACCGAGGAGGACCGGCGGCTTCGTTTCGCCCCGGCGGGACAAGGCCCGACCGTCGTGCTCGTGACCGGCGTCAACGGCGTGGGCAAGACCACCAGCATCGCCAAACTCTGCGCCCTGCTCCGAGCGGACGGCAAGCGCGTGCTGCTCGGCGCGTGCGACACCTTCCGTGCCGGAGCGACACGACAACTCGAAATCTGGGCTGAGCGGCTCGGCGTCGAGGTCGTGAAGGGCCAGCAGGGCGGCGACCCCGCGGCCGTCGCGTTCGACGCCTGCGCCGCAGCCAAGGCACGCGGCGTGGATGTGCTCATTCTCGACACGGCCGGACGCCTGCACACGCAAGACCCGCTCATGCGGCAACTGGAGAAGATTCGCAAGGTCGTAGAGAAGCAGATTCCGGGCGGGCCGCACGAGACGCTGCTGGTTCTCGACGCCACCAGCGGGCAGAACGCCCTGCGACAGGCCGAGGAGTTCACGCGGGCGGTCGGCGTGACAGGCATCTTCCTCGCCAAGCTCGACGGCACGGCCAAGGGCGGCGTGGTTGTCGCCATCCGCGAAACAACGGACGTGCCCGTCAAGTTCGTCGGCGTCGGCGAGACGCCCGAAGACGTGGAGCCGTTCGATCCGCGGGCGTTCGTCGAGGCGCTCTTCGCCGAATGAAACCGGAGCCGTCCTCCGGCAGACTCGCCGTGCCTGTCAGTCCGCAGCGGGTTTCTCCCTGAGCCGATCAGCCCACTGGCGAAGCCGATTCGCCCAGGCGGGATCGCGTGCCGTCGCGGCGAGCGATTCGAGCCGCTCGATCGCCCTCGCGTCGCCCAGCACGACAATCGCATCGCCCGCGGCGTTGCGCGTCCGCATCTCGCGGTCGTCGAGCAGCGGCAACAGCGCGGCCAGCGCGGAGTCAGGGTCGTGCTTGCCCAGTCTGCCGACGATACCCGCCGCGACCGCACGAGTCCGGCTGAGCGTTCCCGCTCGCGTGAAGCGAATCGCGTGCACCAGCGTCCCCGGCTGGTCAAGGTCCGCCAGCGAGCCGAGCACGGCCTGGCGCACCGTGTCGTGCTGCGACTCCTGCTCCAGCGCGGCCAGGATCACGGGCAGGCGATCGACCGCGTTCATGCGAGCCAGCCCTCGGACGGCCGCAGCTCGAACGCGGGAACTTGTGTCGTTGATCGCGGCGCGGGAGAGGCGGTCGGCGACGGCGTCACGTCCGAGCGGGGGCGCATCGCCCGAGGCAAGATCGGCCAGGGCCGCCAGAACGGTCTCGCGGACGAACGGGTCATCGGGGTCGAGCGACGCGACGAGCCGAGCGGCGTCCGGGGCACGACGGGCCGCGAGCGCTCGCACGGCCTCAGAACGCAGGTCGCGGTGTCGGGCGCGATCGGACGCGATCGCCTCCAGCGCAGTCGTGCCGGGCGCGTCGGTATCCAGCGTGCCGAGGGCGCGCACGGCCCGCACGCGCGAGGCGTGCGTCGGCCCGCGCAGAGCCTGTTCCGCCAGCCAGCCCGAGGGCGCATCCACGTCGATCGCCGCCAACACTTCGAGGTTCGGGTCGATTGCGACCATGTCCGGCTCCGCAGCAAGGGGAATCGAGAGCGTCGTGTCGCGCGTGTCAACACGCAGGCGGCGCCACTCGCCCTCGTTACGGACCCGGATCAGCACGGGAAGATCGAAGACGAACGCCGGGTTTCGTTCGTCGATGTTCTGCGTCTGCCGGACGTCGAGACGGAGTTCGCCCGCGGCGGAGTCCCACGCGGCGTGAATGTGGAGCCGCGGTACGCCCGGCCTGTAGCACCACTGGCGGAAGAAGCGCTCGAGAGACTCGCCGGAAACTTCCTCCAGAACCTTGCGGAAGTCGTCCGTCTCGGCAGTGCGGCCCTTGAAGCGATCGACGTACACGCCCACGGCGCGGAAGAACGCCTCGTCGCCGAGCCGTCGGCGGAGCATGTGCAGCACGCTTGCGCCCTTCGGGTACGGGTTCGCGGCGCGGCGGAAGACGTCCCACGGCTCGGCGTACTCGCGGCTGACCATCGCGGGTTGGAACGGTGCGATCGCCTCGTCTCGCGCGATCACAGCGTCGAAACTTCCGAGAACGGAGGAGTCGTAGGCATCGCGACCGCGCGATCGCTCGAACCAGAGGGCGGTGAGGTACGTCGCGAAGCCCTCGTTGAGCCAGATGTGGTCCCACGAGTTGCAGGTGATGAGGTCGCCGAACCACTGGTGGGCGAGTTCGTGCGAGATCAGCCCTTCGAGATCGTGGTCGATGAGTCCGTCCGGCGAGATGATGGCCGTATCGAACATCGTGGTGGCGGAGGTGTTCTCCATGCCGCCCGCGCCGAAGTTCCAGACCACGAGTTGCGCGTAGCGGTCCCAGGGGTACGGCTCGTCGAAGAGCCGCTCGAAGAGGGCGGTCATCTCGGCCGTGCGCCCGTAGGTGCCGCGCACGTCCGGGCCGCGGCCCGGTGGGACGTAGACCGGCATCGACAGGCCCGGGCGCCCCACGTCAACCACGTCAAACTTGCCCACAACCAGCGAGACGAGGTAGTTGACGTGCGGCTTGTCCTGAAGCCAATGGAAGGTGTCGTACCCTCGCAGCACCGACGCACCCGCCGCGTCGGTCACGCGACGCACGGAGCGCCGCTGCGAGACGAGCCGGCCGTTGGAACTGACAAGGTAGCCGGCAGGCACCGTCGCTATGATTTCGGTCTCCAGCCGCTCGTTCGGGAAATCGTGGCACGGAAACCAGTAGCTGTTCGTCTCGGGCTGGCCCTGCGAGTGGATCTGCGGCGGGCGACCGGGCCACGCGGACGACGACGGTGTCCAGAACAACCCGTCCGGCGGGTCGTTGATGACGTAGGTCGTCACGATCGTCGCCGGAACGTCCGGCGGCAGCGGCGGCGAGAGCGCGATCCGCAGGTGGCGGCCGTCGTTCGTGAACCGGGACGGCAAACCGTTGACTGACACGGAGCGGATGTCGAGCAACCTCGCGTCGAGGCGGAGTTCGTCGAGCGGCTCGGCGATCGGCGTGATCGTTAACGTCTGCTTGGCCTCCGCGACGGGCGTGTCCATGTCCTGAATGAAGAGTTCGAGCGTCATCCGGCCGTGGTCCGCCCAGCGGTGCGGCGGGTAGTTCCGCAGGTCCCTCCCGGTCGCTTCGTCGAAGTGGCCCGAACGATCGCGCACGGGTTGCCGCCACGCCCACGATTCGAGGCGGCAGTGCAGGCAGTCGAGATCGTCCCCGAAGGTCGCTGGCGAGAACAGCACGAACATGCCGAGCGCCAGTCGAGTCGAATGGTGGAGGGTACGCATGGAGGCTCCGGTTTCCGTTAGCGGGCGGCCGCTGGTTGCGGGCGGGCGAGTTCGGCGACAGCAAGGACTTCGGGATCGGCTGCCGCGAGCGCGGCGAGGGCACGCGGATCGTCCAGGGCGGAGAGGTGTTCGGCGGCGTGTACCTGGGCGGCGAAGGTCGGGCCGGATTCCAGTTGTCGCAGCCACCACGCGAAGGGTTTCTTGACCGCGTAGTCCGCCAGAACGTGCAGCCCGGGATCGATAACGGCGTCCGAAGGGCGCGCGTGCAGTTCGAACGCGGACTCCGCAACGCGCTCGTCGGTGACGAGATAGTAGTAGTCGCCCGATCCGTCGGGGAACGAGATGTAGATCGGCAGCGTGACGGCGTAGGCCGGGTTGTCCGCGTCGATGGGCTGAACCTGTTCGGCCCGCACGGTGAGCGTGCCCGGGCCTTCGTCCGGCCCGGTCCATGCCAGATCGACGTTGAAGCGAGCGATGCCGGGGCGGTAGACCCACTGCTCAAAGAAGCGTTCGAGCGACTGGCCGGACACGTCTTCGAGGGCCTTGCGCAAATCGTCGGTCTCAACCTCGCCGAAGCGGTGGCGCTTGATGTAGAGACGGACGCCTTCAAGGAAAATCGAGTCGCCCAGCCGCGCGCGGAGCATGTGAAGAACGCAGGCCCCCTTGCCGTACGGGTTGTCAAGTTTCATGAAGTTCGTCTCGGGGTCGACGTAGCGGTTGCTGGCGAGCGCGGGCATGTCCGGCGCTGTCGCGCGGTTGCCGCCGCGCTGCCCGACGAACGAGCCGTGGATGGCACGGTGGTAGGCTCGCCGCATGGCCGCGTCTGCCTCCTCCGCGCTGGCGCCGCGCGCCACTGCTTCGAGCCGCGCGGCCTCCTCAGCCCACAGCGCCTCGCCCATGGAAGCCCAGCCTTCGTTGAGCCAGAGGTGCTCCCACGATTTGCAGGTCAGCAGGTTGCCCGTCCACTGGTGGACGAGTTCGTGGGCGATGATGTCTTCGAGGGCATCGCGTCCCGCCGCTGCGGCGAAGGCGTTGAACGTCGAAGCCGAGGTGTTCTCCATCGCGCCGGCCTGGAAACCGCGGACGATCGTCTGGGCGTACTTGTCCCACGGGTACGGCTCGTCGAAGTAGCGCTCAAAGAAGGCGATCATCTCGGGCGTGCGGCCGAAGGCCCGGGCCGCGTTCGCAGCGGTACCGACCGGTGTGTAGACGGGCATGTCGAGGCCCGGGCGTGCGGACTGCTGCCCGCCGACCTCGACCACGTCGAACTTGCCCACGACGAGTGAAACGAGGTAGTTGGCGTGCGGCAGATCCTGCTTCCAATGCCATCGCGTTCGACCGTCTGCCATCATCCGCCGGTCGATAAGCCGACCGTTGGAGATGGTCTGGAAGTCGCTGTCCACGGTCACCACCAGCTCAGTCGCTAGCCGTTCGTTCGGAAAGTCATGGCAGGGGAACCATCGACGGGCGTACTCGGGCTGCCCCTGGGTGTGCAGCATCGGCACTTCCTCCGAGGCGTTGGAAGGCCGGCGTGTCGGCGGCGACCAGGTCAGGCCGGTGCCATCGAAGCGCAACTGCTCGATGGCGTAATCAATGACGATCTTGAAGGTCTCGCCAGGCCCGGCGGGAGGGCTGATCTTGATCGTCAGCAGGTCGTCAGCGTGGGTGAACGCCGCCGGCCGGGTCGCCGTGCCGCGCGCGACGGCGACACTGTCGATCCGCATCCCCTCGGCGTTGAGCACGAGGCTACCCCGCTCACGGCCGAGGGGCGTGACGGTCAGCGTCACCCGCCCCATCGCTGTCGGCTGGTTCACAACATCGGGCAGGTCGAGTTCGAGGAGCATGTGGAGGTGGTCGAAGTGGCGATCCGGCGGCCAGGCGGAGAGGTCACGCCCCGTTGCCGGGTCGTAGACACTGCCCGGCGCCTCCTGGGCGAATGTGCACGGCACGACAAGGGTGAGCAGCAGAGCGATCGCACACGCGGCTAGGCAGGGTCGGCGGATCATGCACGGCTCCAGAAGGGCGGTTCGAAAGGGTACAGGCGGGCAGGGCTTGTTGCGGCGGCCGGGCATGGTACGATGTGTCATGCCCCCATCACCAGACCCCAAGCCGGGCGCCGGCGCGAGCAGGCGTGGCGGCGTCGGCACGGGCCGCCGTGAGCCGATCGACGCCACCGAACTGCTCGCATCCGTCGCCGATACTTCCACCTACACCGAGTTCTACTCGCCGGTTCCCGACGGCTACCGCAAGGGCTGGCACAAGTACGTCGCCGTCGTCGGTACGGTGATGAGCGGGCTGGGCAAGGGCATCTTCTCGTCCAGCGTCGCCAAGATGCTCAAGGACAAGGGCCTCGTCGTCGCCCCCATCAAGATGGAGGGCTACCTCAACATCGACTCCGGCACGCTGAACCCGTACCGCCACGGCGAGGTCTTCGTCCTCGACGACGGCACCGAGTGCGACATGGACCTGGGCACCTACGAGCGCATGCTCGACCAGGACCTGAGCACGTGGAACTTCACGACCTCCGGCCGGATCTTCGCGGAGATCCTCGACCGCGAACGGCACGGCATGTACCTCGGGCGCGACGTGCAGATGATCCCGCACGTCACCGGCGAGGTGAAGCGGAAACTGCGCGAACTCGCCATCCGGGGCGACGGGCAGAAACCGGCGGACGTCGTCTTCGTCGAGGTCGGCGGCACGGTGGGTGACTACGAGAACGGGTTCTACATCGAGGCCCTGCGTGAACTGGCCTTCGAGGAGGGGCCGGGTTCGGTCTGCTTCGTCGCGCTGACCTACGTGATCGAGCCGAAGGCGCTGGGCGAGCAGAAGTCCAAGGCCGCCCAACTCGGCATCAAGCGGCTGCTCGAAGCCGGCATCCAGCCGCACATGATCGCGTGCCGGGCGACGAACCCGGTGCAGCCAACGGTGCTGGAAAAGATCGCCATGTTCTCCAACGTGCCGCTGCGGCGTGTCTTCTCGATGCACGACCGGCCGAGCATCTACACGATCCCGGACGAGCTGCGGGCCGAGGGCTTGGACCGGGAGGTGCTGACGCTGTTGGGCCTGCACGAGCGGGTGGACGCCGTCAAGGAGGACCGCGCCAGGGAGCGATGGTCACGCTTCATCACGCGGCTGACCACGTCGCACACGCGCAAGGTGACGATCGGCGTGACGGGCAAGTACGCCCAGTTGCGTGACGCCTACGCATCGATCGAGAAGGCGCTGGAGCACTGTTCCGCGCACCTGCGATGCGCGGTCGAGCAGCGGTGGATTGAGACGACCGAGGTCACGGATCAGAACGTCGCCGACCGGCTTTCGGGCGTTGACGCCGTGATCGTCCCCGGTGGGTTCGGCAGCCGCGGGGTGGAGGGCAAGATCGCCTGCGTCCGCCACTGCCGCGAGGGCGGCGTGCCCTACCTCGGCATCTGCCTTGGCTTCCAAGTCGCCGTCATCGAGTTCGCGCGGAACGTGCTGCGCTGGGCGGATGCTTCGAGTGCGGAGTTCGACCCGGAGTGCCCCACGCCCGTCATCAGCGAACTGCCCGAGCAGAAGAGGATCGAGGGTCTCGGGGGCACGATGCGCCTTGGGGCGCAGGACGTGCTGATCGCCCCGGACACGCTGGCCGCGTTCCTGTTCCGCGAGCGGATGAGCGGTGGCACGGTCCGCGAGCGGTTCCGCCACCGCTACGAGGTCGATCCCACCTACATCGAGCGGCTGGAGGCCGGCGGCCTGGTCTTCTCCGGCCGACACCCGTCGCAACCGATCATGCAGGTGCTCGAACTGCCGACCGTCCGGCCCGAGGGCGTCGTGGACGACGAGCCGCGGGCGCGGGCCGTGCACCCGTTCTTCGTGGGGGCGCAGTTCCATCCCGAGTTGACGAGCCGGCCGCTTCGCCCGCAGCCGCTCTTCATGGGGCTGGTGGCGGCCGCCATCCGCCGCCGCTACGAGCGCGACGACGAGGAATGGCGGCGCGTCGCGGCCGACGGCGACGTGACGCGGTGGCTCATGGGGGCGGGCGCGAGACGCCAGGCTGTCTAAGCCGCACGGTCATGCCCCGACGGGGAATCGTCAAAACAGTTTGAGGGCGTAAAAGATCGCGGTGAAGACGAGGTCTGCGATCACGATCGCGACCACGCACTGAACGACGGTCTGCGTGGTGGCGTTGCCGACACCGGCCGCCCCGCCAGTGACCTTCAGGCCGTTGGTGCAGGCGATGACGCCGATGAGCATCCCGAAGATGGTGGCCTTGCCGACGCCCGTGAGAAAGTCGACCAGTTCGACCTGCATGAGCATGTTGGTCATGAAGAGCGAATAGGGGATGTCGAGGAGCGAGATCGACACGCCGATCGCGGCCACGATCGAGACTACGTCCGACAGCACGCCCAGCACAGTCATGCTCAGGATCGTTGCCGTGACCCGCGGCACGACGAGGAACCGCACCGGGTTGAGCGCGTGCGCCTCCAGGGCCTCGATCTCCTCGCTGACGACCATTGTGCCGATCTCCGCCGCGATGGACGCACCAGCGAACCCGGTGAGCACGATGGCCCCGATGAGCGGGCCGAGTTCGCGCAGCACGGCCACGCCCACGATGTTCGCCACCTTGTCGCGCTGCCCGAGTTCGTCCAGCGGCGGGGCGAGCTGCAGGGCGAGGATCAGTCCGACGCAGCCTGAAACCAGCGAGACGATGAAGATGGAGCGCACGCCGACGCGGATGATCTGCGCGGCCATCGCCGGCACGCCGAGCCGCACCCGCTTCTCGGTCAGCCCTCGCCAGACCCACCGGAGCGCGTCGAGGAAGAGGTTCACTGCCCCGCCGACGTGGTCGATCAGCCCGAGCGTGCGCCCCCCCACCGCCGCAACCGCCCTGAGCGGCGCGCCCATTGCGGCGCGTCCGTCCCCGCCGCGACCTGCCCCCGCCCCGTCCGCCATGCGATCCACTCCTCGCGCTCAGCCGATCATCGCGTCCTCGACCGTTCCGGTGATGGTGAAGTAGTGATGCAGCCGCGCGATCTCGAAGATCGCCCGGACCTTCGCGCTCATGTTGCACAGCACCAACGCGGCCTTCTGCCCGCGAGCCACCTTCATCGCCTCAACCAGCGTTGCAAGCCCGGAACTGTCCATGTACTCGACGGCCGACAGGTCGATGACGAGCCGCTTTGGCCGCGCGTCCTGGGCGCGGCGGATCGCGTCGCGCACGCGCTCCTCCCGCCCGATCGCCAGCCCGGTCCTCTCAGCCATCGCACCCTCGCTCGCACTTCGGAGTCACTTTCGGTCCCGCCGACATCGGCACACGCTTCACGAGCGTCAGCCTCATCCCCACGCCCTCGCGTCGCTCGTACTTCACCTCGTCCATGACCTCACGGATGATGTGGACCCCCAGGCCCCCGGGTCGCACGTCCTCCAGTTTCCGGCCCTTGATCGCGTCCACGTCCACCTGCTTCGCCTCGTCCTCGATCACGATCCGAAGCCCGCCCTTGCCCTCTTCCACCGGCCAGAGGCTCAGCCAGATCGGCCGGTCGGCAGCCCGGTCGTACCCGTGCCGGATCACGTTGCAGAGCGCCTCGTCCACCGCGAGCGCGATCTGTGAGCACGCCAACTCGTCAAAGCCCAGCCGCTGCGCGACGCTCGACACCAGCTGCCTCGCCCCGCTCAGGTAGACGGGGTTGCTCAGCATTTCGACCGTGATGTGCGGCCGACCGTCCGTCATGGCGCCTCCGCCACCGATCTCGACCCCGCCTCACCGTACCACACCCACCACCGCTCGACAGCTGCGGCCCGTTCGGGCACCGCGCCAGCGTGTTCATAGCCCATTGTCTGCCCCGTGAGCCGCTCCAACGCCCGGATAGCCGCCAGCCGCGCGGCGGGGTCGCTGCTCTCCAGCAGCCGGATCAACTCTGCCAGCGACCCGAGGTCGCCTTCGCGTGCCGCCTTTGCCGCCGCGTCGATGCGGGCCGCAGGCTCGGGCGAGTCGAAGCCGCGCGGGATGTCCACACACCCGGCAGAGACGCTGAGGCACACACTTCCCATCAATGCCGTGATGATCGGCCGACTGCTCGCCACGGAGCGTATGCTAACCCTTTCCCCAACCCCCGGACAGCCCCCCCAATCGGACGCCGCTCATGCCCCCTCTCCCGCATGATGAAGTCATCCCCATTCTCGACTTCGGGTCGCAGACTGCCCAACTGATCGCGCGCCGCGTCCGCGAGGCAGGGGCGTTCTCGCTGCTCCTCGCGCCGGACACGCCCGTGAGCGAGATCAAGGCCCTCAACCCCAAGGGCATCATCCTGTCCGGTGGACCGGCCAGCGTCTACGAGTCAGGCGCGCCTACGTGTGATCCTGCCATCCTCGACCTGGGCGTCCCCGTCCTCGGCATCTGCTACGGCATGCAACTGGCCTGCCAGATGCTCGGCGCACGGATCGCCCGTGCCCACCGGCGCGAGTTCGGCCGTGCCCACCTCGACATCTCGGATTCGGGCGATCTCTTCGCAGCGGTCCCGAACCGCACGACTGTCTGGATGTCGCACGGCGATCAGGTCGAGAACCTCACCGTCGCGTGCTTGGAGACGATCGCGTCGACGCCGACCTGTCCGCACGCTGCCGTCCGGTCCGCCGATCCTGCCCGCCGGTTCTTCGGCGTGCAGTTCCACCCGGAGGTGACCCACACCCCTCACGGCATCGACGTCATCCGCAACTTCCTCTACGAAATCTGCCGTTGCCGGGGCGCATGGCGGATGGCCGACTACGCCCAGACCGCCTCGGAGCGCATCCGGGCGCAGGTCGGCGACGGGCACGTCATCTGCGGCCTCTCGGGTGGCGTCGACTCGTCCGTCACGGCCGCCCTGCTGCACCACGCTATTGGCGACCACCTCACCTGCGTTTTCGTGGACACCGGACTGCTGCGCAAGAACGAGCGTCACCTGGTTGAAACCACCTTCCGCGACCATTTCCACATCGACCTTCGCGTCATTGACGCTGCGGGCGCCTTTCTCGCCGATCTCGCGGGTGTGACGGAGCCGCAGGAGAAGCGTCGCCGGATCGGCCACAGGTTCATCGAGGTCTTCAACGCCGAGGCGGCCCGCATCGCGTCCCAGGGCAGGCACGCCCGCTTTCTCGCGCAGGGCACGCTCTACCCGGACGTGATCGAGTCGGGCCACTCCGTGGGGGGCAAGTCGGCGGGCATCAAGCTCCACCATAACGTCGGCGGGCTGCCTTCGGACCTCGCCTTCGAGCTTGTCGAACCGCTCCGCGACCTCTTCAAGGACGAAGTCCGCAAGCTCGGCGAAGTGCTGGGCCTGCCCGACCAGATCATCTGGCGGCACCCGTTCCCCGGCCCGGGGCTGGCGGTGCGCATCCTTGGCGAAGTCACACGCGAGAAACTCGACCTGCTCCGCGAATGCGACGAGATCCTGCTGGAAGAGATCGTGGCCGCCGACCTCTATCGCAAGACCAGCCAGGTCTTCGCCGTGCTCCTGCCGGTGCAATCGGTGGGCGTAATGGGCGACGGCCGCACCTACGAGTCCGTGGTCGCTATCCGCGCCGTCGAAACGCAGGACTTCATGACCGCGGACTGGGCGCGCATCCCGTTCAGCGTGCTGGCGACGATCTCGGGCCGGATCATCAATGAGGTGCGCGGGGTAAACCGCGTCGTCTACGACATCTCCAGCAAGCCGCCCGCCACCATCGAGTGGGAGTGAATCCCCCACGACCGAACCCGGCATCGCTCGGCTCGCACTATGCTCCCATCGTGAATGTGCCACACGTTCAGGCCGCTGACTGGCCGAATCGGGCCGCGGGAAGGTTCGCGTCGCTCGTGCGCACCGATCGGGCGGACGGGTGCCGTGTTGCGCTGCTGGGAATGCCGGACGACACCGGCGTGCGGCTGAACGGCGGCCGATCCGGGGCGGCCGGCGGGCCGGGAGCCTTTCGAGACGCACTCGCCCGTTTGGGCGCGGCTCGGCCGGATGGATTCGAGTGGCCGGCCGTCGTCGATGCAGGGGACGTGCTGATCGTCCGCGACAATCTGGACGAGTCACATCGACGCGTCACGGAAGCGGCCCGAGCCTTGATCGACGCCGGGTTGCTCCCTCTCGGCGTCGGGGGGGGCCACGATCTGACCTTCGCGCTCGTGAGCGCGGTGGCTGAACGACGGCCAGGGCTGGCGGGGATTTCATTCGATCCCCACCTCGACGTGCGTGAACAACCGGGCAGCGGGATGCCCATGAGGGCGTTGATCGAGCGGTGCGGCGTCCGACGCCTGGACCTGTTCGGCTACTCGCCTCTGGTCAACAGCGCAGAGCACACGCGGTGGTTTGTCGAGCACGGCGGACGCGTTCGAGCGCGGAGCGAGTTGCGATCCGTGTTGGCTGACGGCGACACCCCGCTCTTCGTGACGTTCGATCTGGACGTGATCGACATGACCCACGCGCCGGGCGTCAGCGCCATGAACCCGGCCGGCTGGTCGGCGGCCGAGGCCGCCGAGGCCGTGCGCGAGGTCGGCCGATGCCCGCGGGTCGTCTGTTTCGACATCATGGAACTGAACCCCTCGGCCGATGAGGGCGGGCGCACGGCCCGCCTTGCTGCGTGGCTGGCCCTCGAGTTCCTGCGCGGCCTGGCGGAGCGCGAGCCGTGAGCCTGCTGATCCGCAATGCACGGCTGGTAACCATGGCGGGTTCGCCTGTGCCGCGCCGCGGCGAAGACATGCACGCGATCGGCGTGATCGACCGGGCGGACGTGCTGGTGCGAGGGAGCACGATCGAAGCGGTTTCTCAGGGAGGCGGGATTCGGCCGCCCGCCGGCGCACAGATGATCGACGCCCGTGGGCGCGTTCTCCTGCCCGGCTTCGTCGACTGCCACACGCACGCCTGCTGGGCGGGCAGCAGGCTTGACGAGTGGGAAGCACGACTCCGCGGGGAAACGTACCTCGACACGCTACGGCGCGGCAGCGGCATCATGACGACGGTGCGGGCCGTGCGATCGGCGAGCGAGCGCGAACTTGCCGATGGACTCGTCGAACGTCTCGACCGCGTGCTGCGCTCCGGCACGACCACGATCGAGGTCAAGAGCGGCTACGGCCTGACCACGGCGGACGAGATGAAGATGCTCCGGGCGATCCGGCTCGCGGGCGAGGCGTGGAAGGGCACGGTCGTCCCCACGGCCTGCATCGGACACGCCATCGATCCGGACGTGCCACGCGAATCCTTCGTGCGTCGAACGATCAAGGAGACTCTGCCCGCGATCTCGGACGAGTTCCCCGGCATCGCCATCGATGCCTATTGCGAGAGCGGCGCGTGGACGGTCGAGGAGTGTCTTCGCGTTTTCGACGCGGCTATGGCACGCGGGCATCCCTGCCGAGTCCACGCGGACCAGTTCACACGGCTCGGCATGACTTCCGAAGCCGTGCGACGCCGCTTCGCGAGCGTTGACCACCTCGAGGCGAGCGTGAGCGAAGACGCCCAAGCGCTCGCCGCCTCGGTCACGGCTGCCGTCCTGCTGCCATGCTCTGGCTTCCACCTCGACGGTCGCTACGCCGACGGTCGCGCCGTGATTGACGCTGGTGGGGTCGTTGCCCTGGCGACGAACTGGAATCCCGGGAGCGCTCCGTGCGGCTCCATGCCGATGGCCGTCGCGCTCGGTGTGCGGATGTGCGGCCTCACCGTCGGCGAGGCCGTCTGCGCCGCAACCGTGAACGCGGCGTGCGTGCTCGGACTGCGCGACCGCGGCATCGTCTCCCCCGGGATGCGGGCCGACCTGGTCTTGCTCAGGCACACGGACGAACGCACGCTCGCGTGGGAGTTCGGCATGGAGGCTGCGGACCTCGTGGTTTGCGGGGGACTGGTGCTGGAGTCTTGACGCCGTCGGCGTTGCGGTCATCCAGGAACGAGGACCGAGATGGCCCGCGGCTCCACCGCGCATCGCCACGTTGCCTGATTCTGATCGCCGACAGGAACGCCCGCAGGGCCGACCTCGCCGTCGATCTGGCAGGGAGCGTCAACCTCGTCGCTGCGAACCTCGACCACGCGTCCACGCGCACGCACGCACGAGGGGCGCGTGAACTGCCGGCCGAAGCGTGCGACCGCCATCCACGCGATCACGGCCAGGGACGAGGAAGCGGGGAAGAACACGGAGTCGAGCAGACCGTCGGAGACGTCGGCCGCGGGGCAGGGGTCGATCCGCAGGCCGTAATGACGGCTGTTGGCGATGACGGCGAACCCTCGCTTCCCTTCGACGACCTGCTCGCCATCGACAATCATCGTCATTCGAGGCAGATGGGGCCGAACCACTTCGGAGAGCACGGGGCAGACATAGGCCGCGTGCCCGATCGCCCTCGACCGCGAAGCGTCGAGGCGGTGGATGACGCCGGCATCTGGGCCGATCGAGGCCATCAGCACGAAGGCGCGTCCGTTGCACCGGGCAAGGTCCATGCGGACGACACGACCGCGCTCGACGGCGGCGAGCAGTCGCGGCACGCTCACGCTCATGTTGAACTCACACGCGAGCAGGTTCTCGTTGCCGGTCGGCAGGTGATAGAGCGGGACGCCGAGTGTCGTCAAGGTCTGGAGGAGGTGGTTGACGGTCCCGTCGCCGCCGACAATCACGGCGAGCGAGCAGTCGCCGAGCGCCCCGGCGGCAGCCTGGCCGTCGCTCCCCGGCCCCACGGGCACGACAAGCGGATGGTGCCCGGCACGGCTCAGGGCGGCGGCGGCAGATGCGCCGAGCAGCCTCGCTCGCCCTCTGCCAGACCGCTCATTGACGAGGACCGCAACTCTCACGCGCGTGAGAGCGTAGCGGACGCCACGGGCCGCTACCATTGCCGCCATGCCGCGGCCGACCATCGTCACCGAGACCGACACCGAACTCGCCCTTGCAGCGGCACAGTGTGTCGTCGAGACTCACTACCGTCTCGCTTCGTTTCTGCGCGTCGGCCAGTCCCTCGCGGACATCGACCGTTTCGTGGCTCGCACGCTCGAGGATCTGCGTTGCCGGTCGTGCTTCCTTCACTACAAGGTGCCCAAGACGCCCCCCTTCCCATCGCATGCCTGTCTGAGCGTCAACGACTGTATCGTCCACGGCACGGCAGGGTACCTCACGCGGCCGCTCGCCGAGGGGGACGTGCTCAAGGTCGACGTCGGCGTCGTCCATCGCGGATGGATCGGCGACGCCGCGTGGACCTATTCATTCGGCCGCCCATCCGACGTAGTCCGGCGGCTCATGGCGTGCGGCAAAGAGGCGATCCGGCGGGGCATCGCGGAACTCCGGCCGGGCAACACCTACATGGCTTGGGCGCGCGCGGTGCAGAGCCACGTCGAAGGCGAGTGCGGCTTCCATCTTGTCCGCGGGCTGGGTGGGCACGGGTACGGGCGGAGGTTGCACGAGCCGCCGTTCGTGTCCAACGTCGTGCCCGGCTCGCCCTTCGAGTGGCCGGACGGCGGGGAGCCGTGCCGGCCAGGCACGCTCGTCGCGGTCGAGCCGATGATCGCGGCCGGGACGGGCCGCACCAGGCAGGCGAGGCATGAATGGCCCATCTTCACGGCGGACGGTTCGATGAGCGTGCACTATGAACACGACGTCTTGATCACGGAAGCCGGCCCGCGCGTGCTGACCGAAGGACTCGAGTCTCTCCCCGACGAAGTGGGCTGAAGCGCGGAAAAAGGGCCGGCCCTTCCGGACCGGCCCGCGCGATCGTGCGATGCGATCGGTACGTCAGTTGTCGATAGCAGCGGACCACGGCGACCACGTGCTGTTGCGCCCGTCGCAGAGGGTGCGCACGCGGTAGCGCCAGCGGCCCGACGGCGGGCTGTCGGTCGTGCCCGTGACGTTGGCGCCGACCGTGCCGATGGAGGTGGTGTTGGTCCAGGAGTTGCCGACCCGCTGCTGGCGCTGGATCTCGAAGCCGGACTCGATACCGGACGGGTCGTTCCAGGCGATCGAGATCGTGCCGCCCGAGGCGGAGCCGGTCGGCTTGGCTGGCGTCGCGGCCCTGAGGACGATCCATGCCGACCAGGACGAGTCGCCGCCGCTCCCGTTCGCGCGCACTCTGTAGCGCCATCCGCCCTGACCGACGTTGTCGCTGAACGTGGTCACGTTCGCGCCGACCGAGCCGACGATCGTGCCGTTCTTCCACTGGCCGGACACCTTCTCCTGCCGTTGGACCTGGAAGCCGGTCTCGTTGTTCGAGTTGTCGGCCCAGACGACGACGGCCTGTCCCGGCCCGCCTTCCTCGCCCGAGACGATGGTGGGCGCGACCGGGATGCTCCCTTGCACGATGGAGATGGCGAAGAAGTCATCGTCGGTCAGCCCCCCGGAGTCCGTGACGGAGGGCATGATGTAGTGGACGCCGAGGGAGAGGGACGAGGTCGTCACGTTGGCGCCGACACCGATGACGCCGTCCACGTGCGACACCCAGACGATCTGGCTGGAGATGTCGCCGTCCTCGGGGTCGATCGCCGTGCCCGAGAAGGTGACGGGCGAGCCTTGCAGGAACTGCGAGCCGTTCGAGGGAGAAAGGACGGTCAGGACGGGGGGCTGGTTGGGGGTGTAGCCGATCGCGGCGGCCGCGTTGACCACGCCACCGGTCACGGTGTTGTTCTGGAGGGCGGTGATGGGGCGCGTCGTGCTCATCACCTGCTGGTAGATCGATGACCAGGGTGCGTTGGGGTTCTTGCCGTAGACGAGCGCGACGACGCCCGCGGCGTGCGGGGACGCCATCGACGTGCCGTCCATGAACGCGTACCCGTTGGTGCCGTAGGTGCTGTAGACGTTCGCGCCGGGCGCGCCCATGTCGACGGAGTTCTTGCCGTAGTTCGACCAGCTGGGCTTGGTGTCCGTGCTGGTCGTTGCAGCGATGGCGAGGAGGTTGGTGTTGGTGTAGGAGGCGGGGTAGAAGGGGCTGGTATCGTTGTTCGTGCCGTTGTTGCCCGCGGCGCAGACGTAGATGTGGCCGACGGACTTCGAGTTCTCGATGGCGTTGTAGAGCGACGAGGAGTAGCTGCCGCCCCCCCAGGAGTTGTTGGAGACCTTGACCTGCTTGTTGACGGCGTACTGGAGGCTGTTGATGGCGCCTGAGATGGTGCCGCCGCCTGAGCCGAGGAATCGGAGGGCCATGAGCTTGCACTGCCAGTTGACGCCGACGACGCCGGTGCCGTTGTTGCCGACCGCGCCGACGGTGCCGGCGACGTGAGTGCCGTGGCCGGTGTCGTACGGGTTGTTGTCGTTGCTGTAGAAGTCGTACCCGTAGATGTCATCGATGTACCCGTTGCCGTCGTCGTCGATGCCGTTGCCTGGAATCTCGCCCGGGTTCTCCCAGCGGTTGGCGGCGAGGTCCGGGTGGTTGTAGTTCATGCCGGTGTCGATGATCGCCACCACGAAGTTCGGGTTGCCCTTGTAGACGTCCCAAGCCTCGGGTCCGTCGATGTCGGCATCGACCTTGCCGTTGACTCCGTTGACGTTCTGGCCTGTGTTGTGCATGCCCCAGAGGCGTGAGAAGTGCGTGTCGTTCGGGATGACGCAGGTGCGAACGATGTAGTCCGGTTCCGCATAGACGACCGACCCCGAGAGCGCCGGCGCGCTGAGCAGCGCGATCGCCTCGTTCACGCTCACTCCGCCGCCGAGGCTGAGATGCACGAGGCCGGGAACGAGCGTGAACCGGTCGAGCACGCGCCCCCCGATAAGCCCGGCGACCGGCTCCGCCGCGGTCCCCGGCGTCAGCTGCACGAGGATCGTGAACGGGTCGTACTCGAGATGAACCGTCGGATCCTCGAGCAGCGAGTGCAGCGCGGCTCGGGGATTCTCCGGTGCGATCCCGGCCATGTGCAGCGAGAGCGCATCATCCGACGCCGACGACGCGCCGGCGAACGCCATGAGCGCGCCAAGACAGAGTGCGATCCGATCGCGTGCCCACTTCATACCTCGTTCCTTTCTTCGCATGAGACTCATCGGCCTGGCGCTCGGCCCGGCTCTTTCTCCGATCCGTCCGTCCGGCAACGCCAACGCGCGACCGCGCATCTCGACCATGCATGGCGGCACGGACACCGAATCCCCCATGAGTATCCGCAAAGGCCCCCCTTCCAGGGCCACAATTCCTGAAAGTACTTTGGAGGACACCCCCCGTCAAGATGCAAGGGCTTCTTTCCACGCTCGACCCATGCCCTGAGAGGTCACTACGCTGATCGACCATGAACCGAATCGAGACGGCATTCAGCGACGCGCACGCCAAGAACACGCGCTTGCTGATGCCCTTTCTGTGCGGGGGATTTCCCCGGCCGGGCATGACGGGACCGCTGCTCGCCGCGCTCGAGACGAATGGGGCCTCGATTGTCGAGATCGGCATCCCGTTCTCCGATCCGATTGCCGACGGACCCGTCATTGCGGGTGCCATGCACGACGCGATCCAGGCGGGAGCCACCCCGGCCAGCATCTTCGCTGAAGTCCGTTCCGTTCGGGATTCGATCGGAATGGGTCTTGTCGCGATGGTCAGTGTTTCGATCGTGCAACGCCTCGGAGGGCACGACGGGTTTCTCGATCGAGCCAAGGAAGCCGGGTTCGACGGGATGATCGTGCCAGATCTGCCGCTGGAAGAGGGCGGAGCCTTTCGGGACCGCTGCGGGGAGCTTGGATTGACGTTCTCGTACCTGGTCGCGCCGACGACGCCTCGAGACCGAGCCTCCGCGCTCGCGAGGAGTTCGACCGGCTTCGTCTACCTGCTTGCCAGGACGGGGATTACCGGAGAGCGCGACGACGCCCCGGACGTGGCGGAGCGCGTCGCCAGCCTGCGGCGTTCGACCGATCTGCCCATCGCCTGCGGGTTCGGCATTTCCAAGACGGCCCATGTTCGGGCGGTCGTGACCCACGCGGATGCCGCCATCGTCGGGAGCGCATTGGTCCGCCGCATCGAGCAGGCCGTTGAGTCCGGGCAGGATGCCGTGGAAGCCGCCGGCGCGTTCACCCGCGAACTGGCCTCGGGCCTGCACGACACGCGGGGTTGATGGGGCCGGCTGACCGAGACACGAAATCTTGTGGAGGAATGGCCGCCGGGCTTGCGAAGTCCGCCGGGGATGCAACAATCCCCGCGTCGGGTCCGACGGGGGCCCGACTTCGCACGGATGCGCGTCGGAGACGCGCATCCAAAGGGTTGCGAGGAGCGGCGAGCATGACGCGGCGAGAGCTGAACGGCAACGGTGCGCGCACGGCATACGTCGGCACGATGGCGCGCAACGGCACGGAGGGCACTGTCATGACGCGATGGGAGGACGTGGAAGCGACCTTCTCCTGCGACGTGTTCACCGAGCGCGTCATGCAGCAGCGCCTGCCGAAGGACGTGTTCCGTCGCCTGCTCCGCACGATCCACCACGGCGATCCGCTCGAGATCGAGGTCGCGGACGTCATCGCCGCGGCCATGAAGGACTGGGCCGTCGAGAACGGCGCAACGCACTACACGCACTGGTTCCAGCCGCTCACCGGGCTGACGGCGGAGAAGCACGACACGTTCCTCACGCCGGACGGTCACGGCGGCGCGATCAGCGAGTTCACCGGCACGATGCTCGTGCAGGGCGAGCCGGACGCGTCGAGTTTTCCGTCGGGCGGCCTGCGGGCGACGTTCGAGGCCCGCGGCTACACCGCATGGGACGCGACCAGCCCTGTCTTCCTGATGCGCGGCCCGAACTACGCGACACTGTGCATCCCCACGGCGTTCGTGTCGTGGAACGGCGAAGCGCTCGACAAGAAGACGCCCCTGCTTCGCTCGATGGACGCGCTCTCCGCCGCCGCCTTGCGCGTGCTGCGCATCTTCGGCAGCGACACCGGCGTGCGCCGCGTGTACGCGACGGTCGGCGCGGAGCAGGAGTACTTCCTGGTCGATCAGTCGCTCTTCTACTCGCGCCCGGACCTCTCGACCTGCGACAGGACGCTCTTCGGCGCGAGGCCCCCCAAGGGGCAGCAGCTGGAGGACCATTACTTCGGATCGATCCCGCCCCGCGTGCTCGCGTTCATGGCCGAGTGCGAGCGTGAGTTGTATCGGCTGGGCGTGCCGGTGAAGACGCGGCACAACGAGGTCGCGCCGGGGCAGTTTGAACTGGCGGCGCACTACGAGACGGCGAACGTGGCCTGCGATCACCAGATGATCGTCATGGAAACGCTCAAGCGAGTCGCGCCGCGCTACGGACTGCGGTGCGTGCTCGCCGAAAAGCCGTTCGCGGGCATCAACGGCTCGGGCAAGCACCTGAACTGGTCGATGGCGACCGACACGGGCGAGAACCTCCTCGACCCGCAGGACGACACGCACTCGAACATGGAGTTTCTGACGTTCCTGTGCGCGGTGATCCGCGCCGTAGACCTCCACGCGGACCTGCTGCGGGCCTCGGTCGCGAGCGCGGGCAACGATCACCGCCTGGGGGCGAACGAAGCGCCCCCGGCGATCATCTCGATCTTCCTGGGCGACATGCTCACGGACATCATCGAGCAGCTGGCCGCGGGCGCGCCGAAGAAGACCATGCGCGGCGGGAAACTCGACCTCGGCGCCGCTACGCTGCCGCAGATTCCCCGGCACACCGGCGACCGCAACCGGACCTCGCCGTTCGCGTTCACGGGGAACAAGTTCGAGTTCCGTGCCGTGGGCTCGTCGGCGAGCGTCGCATGGCCGACGACGGTGTTGAACGCGATCGTCACGGATTCGCTCCACGACATCGCGGACGAACTCGAGAAGGCAGCGGGCGCGAACCCGACCCCGCAGAAGCTGGAAACCTCGGTGTGGAAGGTGCTCCAGGGCGTGGTCAAGGAGCACCGCCGCGTGATCTTCAATGGCGACGGGTACGACACCGCATGGCACGCCGAGGCGGAGAAGCGAGGGTTGCCAAACCTGCGCGACACCGTGGATGCGCTGCCCGTGCTGAAGTCGAAGAAGGCGGCCGACCTCTTCAAGCGGCACAAGGTGCTGAGCAAGGCCGAACTGGAGAGCCGCGCGCACATCTTCGTCGAGAAGTACGTCAAGCAGGTCACCATCGAGGCCGAGACGATGGTGTCCATGGCTCGGACGATGATCCTGCCGGCGGCTCTCCGCCAGCAGGCGGAGATCGCGGAGACGGTCGCCGCAACCGAGGCCGCGGACGTGGACGCCGGCGACGCTCGGGCGGCCCTGGAGGACTTCGCGGACCTCGTGACGCGGTTCAGGGCGGCGATCGGCCGTGTCGAGGCGGCGCTCCGGCATGAATCGTCCAACCCGGACAAGCACGCCGAGCACATCAAGCATGCGGTCCGTCCGGCCATGACGGACCTGCGTGAACTGGGCGACGAACTCGAGATGCACATCGCGGACGACCTCTGGACGCTCCCCAAGTACCGCGAGATGCTGGCGATCCGGTAACTCACTCGGTCAGCGGGCATCCTCGATCTCCCCACCCTGCCGCCGCTTTCGCGAACCGCGCCCCCGGCTCGGTATGATGCCCCAAAGGCCCTGTAGCTCAGCGGTTAGAGCAGGCGACTCATAATCGCTCGGTCCCCGGTTCGAATCCGGGCGGGGCCATGTGGCTGTTGGAAGGGGCTTGTGCGGGAGGGGACGATTGCTACACTGGTGGGGTCCGGATTTCGGGGCCGGGCGAGGAGTGGCCCGATCGGGCTGGGCGTTCGTGATGCATCGAAGAGGCCATCGCGTGGGCGGGCGTCGCGTCGGCGCGGCCGTTGTCGTGCGCACGCCGCGGGCCTTCACGCTGCTTGAGCTCCTGGTCAGCGTCGCAATCGTGGCGGTGCTGCTCGGGCTGGTCGTGCCCGGGCTGGCAATGTCGATGAAGTCGGCGCGCGGATTCCGATGCCAGATGTCGCTGCGCAGTGTCGCCTTCGATTTCACAGTCTTCGCCGATGACACGCTGCACGGCGACCGGGGCGACGACGCGGCCTTGGGCAACCGATTCCGGCTGAGCACGTTCCAGGAGAGCCAGTACGGCATCGACGAGTTCTGGCGCTGGGAAGGTGAAGAGACGCACACCGTGCCTGACGAGTCACGCTACGACCCGATGCGGTGTTCTGAGGTCAAGGGGCCTCTGACGCTGCGCCGGGATCTGCCGTGCGGAAAGCCCGGCGCGATCTCGCCTTCCGAGCACGTCTCGTTCGGCTTCAACTCACGGCTGCACCGGGCAGAGGTCGTGAGCGGGGATGGCAAGGTGAAAGCGGTGTACGTGATGCTGACGCAGGACATCCTGTCGCAGACGGACGTCCCGCTGGCGTGGGACGTGGACGGCGCGCTCGCGGCACAGAAGGGGGTCGAGCCGGTGTTCTCCGCGCCCTCGCTGGACAGCCAAGGCCCGTACGCCGGCGACGCGTACTGGTTCCCCGGGCTACGGCACAACGGATCGGCGAACTTCGCGTTCATGGACGGACGGGTGGAGTCGTCGCGCCGACCGTTGGACGAGGACGGCTGGCGCTGGGGCTACCAGCCCATCCGCTAGCCGCACTCCGCCATGACGCTGCAACGAAAGTTCGCGGTGCTGCTGGTCCTGCTGGGGCTGACCGTGGCCGCGAATCTGGGCGCTGCCGTGTGGGTCGTGAACATGCTCGACCGCGAGCAGCGCGAGCCGATCGAGGGCTTGACGCGCGTACTGACCGGGATGAGCCGCGTCAAGCGTTCGCTCTGGGATCTGGCCGAGATGCTCGACCTCCCTGTCCTGGAAGGGAGTGAGTCTGAGGAGGAGTTCGCTCCCCCCGACCCGAACGAGGTACAGAAGCGCTTCGCGGCGTTCCTTGACCGCGTGCAGCGCGAGATCGGCCACCTCGAATCCGGGGGTTCGTACGTCGTGCGCTCCGGCATCAGCACCACGAGGAATCTGCGAGCGAGGATCGAACTGACCGCCGACGAGGTTGCGAGGTGGCTCGATCACCGCGATGAGGCCGCGAGAGAGCGAGCCAGAACGAACCTGTACGAGTTGCACGAGTTGATCGAGCGCATCGAGGGCAGGCTGCTCACGGACGCGCGGATGGCCGCGGAGTACGGCGCCGACCTGCGGCGAAGGTTGTCGTTCGTGCTCGGAGCTTCGCTGGTCGTCGTTGTTCTTTCCGCGTGGCTCGCGGTCGTGCTCTTTCGGCGCTGGGTTCTCAAGCCGGTCGGGCTGCTGCGGGTCGCGGCCGACGAAATCGCCCGCGGGAACTTCGAGCACCGTGTGCCCGAGCTTGCTCGCGACGAACTCGGCCTGCTGAGCCGCGAAGTGAACGACATGGCACAGACGATCGCCAACATGCAGGCCGAGCGGATCGAGCGTGAGCGGCTGGCCGCGGTGGGCGAGATGGCGCGGAGTGTCGCCCACAACATCCGGAACCCGCTCGGCGGCATCCGATCGCTGGCCGAACTCTCGGCGGACGAGCTGCCTTCGGACTCGCCCGTGCGTGACCACCAGGCTCGTATCGTGCGGACCGTGGACCGATTCTCGGCGTGGCTCAACGGGCTGCTGAGCGCAACGACACCCCTCGAACTGCACCCCGTCGAAGGGGAGGTCACGGGTTGGCTGGAGAGCGTCGTCGAGACGCACCGCGCGATGGCCCAGGGGCGCGGTGTTCGGCTCGAACTCGACGTGAGCGCAGCCCCAGGCAGCGCGGTGTTCGATCGAGAGCATTTGGAGCAGGCCGTCGTCGCGGTGCTGACGAACGCGCTGGAGGCGACCCCGACGGGGGGTCGCGTTCAGGCTCGGGCATTCTCGGACGGGTCGTGGTGGGGTGTCATCGTCGAGGATGAGGGAGGGGGAGTGCCGGATCAGTTGCGGGAGCGCATATTCGATCCATACTTCACAACAAAGCCGGGAGGGTCTGGCATCGGTCTTGCCAGTGTCAGGCGTGTCGTTGGACAGCACGGCGGGCGTGTCTGGGTCGAGAACCGCCCCGATGGGTCGGGAGCGGCGGGCTGGAACGGACCGGGGGCCGTGTTCACGCTCAGGTTGCCGCTCGGAGTGGCGGCAGGTACGGCCAGTGGTGGCCAGACAGGACCAGACCATGGCGAGGGTGCTGATCATTGAGGACGAGGAAAACCTGAGATTCTCCATGCGCCGGGCGCTCGAAAGAGCGGGTCACCAGGTCGACGAATCGGCGACGGCCGCGGGAGGGCTGGCGGCTGTCGAGGAAGGCGTGTTCGATGCTCTCATCTCGGACGTGAACCTCGGTACGGGCGCGGACGGGCTTTCCGTCGTCAAACAGGTGCGTGAGCGAGGATTCGAAGGCGCGATCGTCGTCGTCACGGGGTACGGCAGCGTCGAGGGCGCGGTCACGGCCATGAAGCAGGGGGCGGATGACTACCTTCTCAAGCCCGTGAGCCTCGAAGAACTCGGCCTGCTGCTGGAACGCCTGCTCGAGGGGAGGCGGGTCCAGACGAGACTGAGGCTGTACCAGCGGCTCGAATCCACCCGCGAGGCCCAGCGAGAACTGCTCGGCGAAAGCCCTGCGTGGCGCGAGACGGTACGGCTGGCAGAACGGCTGGCAAAGCTGCCGCTCCCGAAAGCCGAGGGCGTCTCGCTGCCGACGGTGCTCCTGCTCGGCGAAACGGGGACGGGGAAGGGACTGCTCGCGCGGCACGTGCATCGCTCGTCCGAGTCGCCGGACGCTCCATTCGTGCACGTCAACTGCACCGCGCTGCCGGCGAATCTCGTCGAGTCGGAGTTGTTCGGACACGAACGTGGGGCCTTCACCGATGCGAAGACGGCACGCGAGGGGCTCTTCGAGATGGCGGACGGCGGCACGATCTTCCTCGACGAGATCGGCGACATGCCCGCGGACCTGCAGGCGAAGCTGTTGACGGTGCTCGAAGAAGGGGCGTTCCGGCGCGTCGGCGGCTCCAAGCCGCGCAGGGTCAGGGCGCGCGTGATCGCCGCGACCAATCTCAACCTCGCCGATCGCGTCGAGCGCGGCGAGTTCAGACGCGACCTCTTCTATCGGCTCAACGCCTTCACCGTGACCATCCCCACGCTGCGCGAGCGAGGCGAGGACGCGGTGCTGATCGCTCGCGAGATGGCGGCGCGGTTCGGGAGGCAGTTCGGTCGCGCTGGAACACGGCTTTCCTCGGAGGCCGAGACCGCGGTGCGCGGGCACGGCTGGCCGGGCAACGTGCGCGAACTGATCAACTCCGTGCAGCGGGCCGTGCTGCTGTGCGAAGGCGACGAGATCGGACCCGCCACGCTGGGACTGGCCGGCGTGCGTGTCGGGCCGCTCAAGGCAAGGCCGATCCCGACTCAGCCTGCCGCACCGAAGCAGGGTGGTCTCGTGTTCGACTTCGACAACGGCGTTCACACCGCCGAAGAAGTTGAGAAGCAGCTCATCATTCAGGCTCTGGCTCGCACGCGGGGCAACGTGTCGCGTGCCGCAAGGCTTATCTCCATGCAGCGGAGCAGCCTGCGCTACCGGATCGAACGCTACAACCTCCACGAGCTCGTGCAGGAGTTGACGCGATGAGGCGAAGTGCCTGGAGCGCGGGCGTGCTGGCTGTCGCGTGCGGCCTCTCCGCCGATGCCCTCACGCTCAGCAGAGACTGCGCCACGTGGGTCGATCCGCGCGGCGACGCCGTGATCCGCCGCACCGATCCGGGTAACGACGGCCCGATCATGCCCGGCGCGACGTTGCCCGACGTGGTGCGGGTGAGCCTGTGCGCCTGGCAGCCTACGGACCCCGTGGCCGATCCGTACACGGGGAACACGGTCGATCCGGACGACGCGCACCTGTTCAAACTGGACCTGGTCTTCGCCGGAGTTGTCAACCCGCCCGGGCCGCTGGGGTTCTACGGGCAACCCTACGACCCCTTCCGGCACGGCCCAAGCCCCGTCATCGGCTACCTCGACATCGACGTGGACTCGAAGAACACGGGCGGTGAACTCGGCTCCGCGGCGAGATCGCGGTACCTCGCGAACGTGGCCCGATTCGGGCGGCTGCCCTACGGCTCGATCTCCGAAAGAGTCGCGACATCCGCGTTCGACTACGACTGGAACTTCGGCACGCCGCCGCAATACGAGCGGACCGGCGCGGACTTCGCGCTGGTCTTCTGCGGGTGCTGGGGACTGACCGTCGTCAGCGAAGGGGGTAACGGCAACGGTGTCTTTGATGAGGGCGAGTCATGGATCGTGCGCGGCCGGCTGTTCCAGCGCACGAACGGGTATCAGGAAGCGAGTTCCGCGTGGGGCGGGAGCGGGTTCGGCACCTATGACCCTTACGTCAACGTGCGGTTTTCACACGACACACACGCCGATGAAACAACCATCACGCTGGTCTTCGCGCTCGACATGACCGGCGCGGCCATGCTGACAGGTCAGCCGGAGCAGCCGATCAACTACAACGTCGGTGATCACGTGAGCATCGTCGAGGCGCTCTCGGACGTTATCGACGGCGCGGACGCCGGCGGGCTGAGCGAGCCTGTCTGGGAACTCATCAAGGGCTGGAAGGGGCGTGACCCGTTCGATTATCTCGACCCGACGGAATGGGCCGTGAGCGCGCTCTTCGGGATGCCGTACGCGGAGCAGCAGGCGGGCGCAACCTTCGTCTGGACTGATTCGGGGATGGGAGAGTGCCTCGGCGATTTGAACGCTAACGGCTACGCCACGGCCGCGGACAAGACGCTGCTCCGCGAAGCCGTCTACGACCTGGACGGCGGAGCGCAGGACGCCGACGGTATGGTCAACGGCCGGGTGGTCATCGTGGACCCAGGCCCGAACTTCAGCCTCTACGACCTCAACGGGGACACGGTCGTCAATCTTGACGACTTCCGCGTGTACGGCAAGCCGGCGGACTTCGACGGCAACGGCGTCGTCAACACGCTGGACTTCATCGCGTTCCTGAACGCCTGGGTGGCGGGCGATCCGGCCGCCGACTTCGACCTGAACCAGGTCGTGAACACACTCGACTTCATCGCGTTCCTGAACGAGTGGGTCCAGGGTTGACCGAACGTACCGCACTGGCCGCGACGGCCGCCAGACCTGGCCAACCCGCATCAACCCGTCAACGAAAACCATCCCGCATTCATCGGAAGCGGCGTTGTACCGCTGGCACACGCGCTGCATAGCAAGGCTGCGGCGGCATCGTGGCCGCGACTCATCCACCGATTGGCAGGAGGTTCCAGATGAACGCTCAGAGGACCGCGCTCGGCGCGGCGATCGTCGGCGCGCTCGTGCAGGGCGCGATCGCCCAGTTCAGTTTCAATGCAGGCATCGGCTACCCAGCCCCCGAGCGCCCCGACGGTGTGGCCGCGGCCGACTTCAACGGCGACGGCTTCGCCGACCTCGCCGTCGCCACCGAGACCCCGAACAAGGTGTCGTTCCTCTTCAACAACGGCGACGGCACCTTCGCTGCACCGGTGAACGTCCTCACCGGGGGCGGCACCGGACCCGGCTTCGTCGCCGTCGGCGACTTCGACGGGGACGGCGACTTCGACGTGGCTGTCGCGCTCAAGAACATCGGCGTCGTGCGCGTGCTCGTCAACACCGGCGGGACGTTCTCGGCAGGAAGCAACACGACCGTCGGCGACGAGCCTCGATGGATCGCCACGGGCGACCTTGACGGCGACGGCGACCTCGACATGGCCGTCATCAACCGGGGCGACGACTCGATGACCGTGCTGCTCAACGACGGGACGGGTTCCTTCACGACGTCCACCGTGGCGGTCGGCGCGGACCCGCGATCCGTCGCCCTCGGCGACTTCGACCGCGACGGGGACTCGGACGCCGCCGTCGCCAACCATGACGACCGCACGATCGGTATCTTCGCCAACAACGGCACGGGCGGGCTGACGCTCGCCGCCACCCTCTCCGTCGGGGCGCAGCTCCGCCCTGACGGCCTCGTCGCGAGCGACCTCACAGGCGATGGCCACACCGACCTCGCCGCCGCTACCTCGGGCAACGGCCTGAACTTCGCGAGCGTGTTCGTCAACACCGCAGGCGGCCTGACAGGCCCCGCCAACTACGCCATCGGCGGGGCGAACCCCGTTTCCATCGCCGTGGGCGACCTCGACAGCGACGGCGACGCTGACCTGGCAACCGTGAACCAGGACTCCGCCAATGTTTCGCTGCTCGCGAACAACGGCACGGGCGCGTTCGGAGCGTCGATGCAACTCGCCGTCGGTGCGACGCCGCAGCACCTCGCCATGCACGATCTCACCGGCAACGGCACGCCGGATATCGCCGTCAGCAACCGTGACAGCAACTCCGTCACTGTCCTGTTGAACGCGGCCGCTCCGCCCTGCCCCGCGGACTTCAACGGCGACACGGTGGTCAACTCGCTGGACGTGCTCGCCTTCCTGAACGCCTACACGAGCGGTGATCCGTCCGCCGACGTCAACGGCGACACAGTCATCAACTCGCTCGACGCGATCGCCTTCCTGAACCTCTACAACGCCGGCTGCGCGTGATCGCATGCCGGGCGCACCCACCCCCGGCAGGTCGAAAGGCCGGCCGGGGCGATTGAAGTCACTCTCGGCCGGTCGCTCGCTCCCCCCGCGGGCGGCCGGCATTCCCATGCTGATCAGCCCCCGCCCGACCTGCGTGCCCGCCGCGCCTGCACGCCCGGGTCAGCAGTGACGATCTGTTCCACGATCTCATGCGTCAGCGGGTCGCTCGTATCGAGCGGATAGCCCTGCCAACGCACAACACCGTCGCTGCTGATGACCAGCACGTGCGGGATGCCCTCGACGCCGACGGCGTTGGACATGCGCTTCTGCGTGTCGATCGCCTGCGGGTAGTACATGTCGTTCGATGCCATGAACTCGCGGACTTTCTCGGCTGTCTCGTCGCTTACGCCGATCACGACCACGTCGTGGCGGAACTTCGCCTGGATCTCGTTGAGTTCAGGGATGGCCTTCCGGCACGGGCCGCACCACGTCGCCCAGAAGTCGATGATGACGACCTTCTCCTTCGTGTCGGGCTGGTTCGTCAACCACTCCTCGACCACGAAGTCCGGCGCGGGCTTGCCGCGGAAGTCCTGACCGTACAACTTCTTCTCGGCCGGGGCGGGCCAACCGCCTTCGATCGTCCGCGCCCCCGGTGCGTCGTACGGCTCGGAGAGGAGAGCATTGACGATCTCCTCCAGCTTGTTCCGGTCCGCACCGGCGACGCGCATGACGCCGTTGCGGTCGATCACAAAGTAACTGGGAATGAACTTGACGTCGAGTTGGGAGGAGAGTTTCCGCTGAGGGTCCGCGGCGAACGCCCACGGGAGTTGCTCCTTCTGGACGAAGGGGTCCATCTGCTCCCAACCGCGGGCGGAGTGTACGCCGAGGATGACCAGGCCGCGGTCCTCGTACTTCGCGTGCAGCTCGCGCAGTTTCGGCAGCGCAGCGCGGCATGGGCCGCACCAGGTCGCCCAGTAGTCGAGGAGCACGACCTTGCCGCGCAGGTCGGCCCACGAGCGAGCGTCGGTGTTGATCCACGTGGTCAGGCCGTCGAGGGACGAAGCGGGCTTGCCTTCGAGTGTGTCCCAGTGACGGCGCGAGGGAGGATCGCCGCGATCACGCCACGCCGCCGGTCCGGGATCGGAAGCATTCACCTGCTGCGCGGGTTGCTGACGCTGAGAGCCGCGCGTCTGCGCACTCGCTGTGCCGACGGGAACAAGAAGAACGGCCGCGAGGGCAGCCACGGGAAGCGATCGATGCCGCACGGTCAGCCTCCTTCACACGGGACGAACCGCCACGATACAGGCGATCCTGCGATCAGCTGAATCCTAGGCCGCAACTGAGATTTGGTATCAATCGACTTTTATGGACGGAGCGGTATCGTGTCCGCCATGCAGACCGACGCGACCGCGATCGAGCGGGCCACCCGGGTTGCTCCGAGTACGCGGACCTCGGCGGCCGCGTGGCTTTGGCAACCGCGTGTGGAACTGTGGGCATCGATTGTCGCCGGGACGCTGCTCGGCGGGGCCGTGGCGGGCGAACACCTCGGTGGCTACGCGGATGCCGTCGTGCTTGCGTGGACGAGCCTCGCCATCGGCATGGTCTACGGCGTGCGAGCAGCGATCGTCGCGCTGTCGGACCAGCGAGTGGATATCGACGTGCTCATGGTCCTCGGCGCGGGGCTTGCGGCCGGGATAGGGCACCCGGAAGAGGGGGCGTTGCTGCTCTTCCTGTTCGTGCTCGCCGGCGCGCTGGAGAAACTGGCCATGCAGCGGACCCGGCGCGAGATCGAGGCGCTGCACGCGCTCATGCCGACCGAAGCCCTCGTGTGGCGCGACGGCGCCTGGCAGGCGTGCGAGCCGGAGTCGCTGCACCCCGGCGATCGCGTCCGCATCCGACCGGGCGACCGCGTGCCGGCCGACGCCCGCATTGTCGAGGGATCGTCCGCCGTCGACGAGTCCCTGCTCACCGGCGAGAGCGTGCCTCGCTCCGTCGGCGTGGGCGACGAGGTGTTCACCGGCACGATCAACGGCGAGGGCGTGCTGGTCGCCGAAGTCGAGAGGCCCGTCGCAGAGTCCAGCCTGCGGCGAGTGCTGGAACTGGTCACCGTTGCCCGCGAGCAGCGTGAGCCGCTGCAGCGTGTGATCGACCGCATCGGGCAGCCCTACACGCTCGGCGTCATCACGACGAGCCTCTGCGTATTCGTCGTATGGTGGCTCGGCTTCGGCGACGCGCCTGCCCGCGCCGCGTATGTCGCCGTCACGTTGCTTATCGTGGCGTCGCCGTGCGCCCTCGTGATCTCGACGCCCACGGCGACACTCGCGGCGATCGCGCGCGGGGCGAGAGCGGGCGTCCTGTTCAAGGGCGGCGAATCGATCGATCGCCTCAGCCGCACCGGCGCGGTCTGCTTCGACAAGACCGGCACGCTCACACGCGGACGCCCGACCGTAACGGACGTTGTGACGCTCGACGGGCTGGACCGGGAGAGCGCGCTCGGCACGGCAGCGGCGCTCGAAGCCGACTCAACTCATCCGACGGCCTCGGCGATCGTTTCCGCCGCCCAGACCGAAGGTATCACGCTCCCGCGAGCGGACGAGCCTCGGGCGGTCATTGGACGCGGCATGACCGGGAGAATCAACGGGCACGAAGCCCGCGTTGGTAGCCTCGCCCACATGGAGGGGCTGCTGTCGGAGAACGATGCTGCGAAGATCCGGTCGATCCTCGACAACGCCCGCACGGCGGGGATGCTCGGCGTGGTCGTGGCTGTTGGGGGACGCGCCGGCGTCATCCTGTTGCGCGACGAAGTTCGACCAGGGGCGAAAGGCCTTGTCGATCGCCTGCACACCCTGAACATCCGCCCCGTACGAATGCTCACCGGCGACGACCGGATCGTGGCCGAGCGCGTAGCCAACGAGCTCGGCATCGATCGGTGGGACGCCTCGCTGCTTCCGGAGGACAAGGTAGCAGCGGTGGAGACGACGAAGCTCGAAGCACGCGATCAGGGACGCGAACTCGCCGTCGCTGTCATCGGTGACGGCGTGAACGACGCCCCAGCCCTCGCCGCGGCCGACGTCTCGATCGCCATCGGCTCCATCGGCTCGGACGCAGCGATGGAGTCGGCGGACATCGTGCTGCTGGGCGAAGACCTCGAACGGGTGCCGTGGGCGATCCGCCTGGCTCGCCGCACGCGAACGACGGTGAAGACGAACATCGCCTTCGCCCTCTCCGTCATCGTGGTCATGGGGCTGGTCACGCTGATCGGTTCACGAACCGGGCTTCAGGTGCCGCTGTCGGTCGGCGTCCTCGCCCACGAAGGCGGCACCATCCTCGTCGTCGTCAACTCCCTCCGGCTCCTCTGGTTCCGGTGAGCGGTTGCGGAAGCAGCTTCCCCGCGTCAGAATCCGCCCGCGGCAGCGACCGCGACCGGAGGCGAACGGATGAACGGATCGTGGTTCGGCGGGCTGGCCCTGGCCATGCTCTCGTCGGCGAGGAGCAGGTCGATCTCGGCGGAGAATCCGACAGGCGGAAAGGGTGCGGGCGCACACGTCGCTCCAGGCGATGACCCCCACTGCTCGGAGGCGGGGCGCGACCTTGGCCGAGGCTGGAAGATCCGGCCCTGCCTGCGGAACTTCGAGCCGGGGCAGACGCTGACGCTCGCTGAGATAGAGGGACCGGGCGTGATCCGCCACGTCTGGTGCACGGTGCTGCACGCCGTGCACCGCTGGGTGCGGCTGCGCGTTTATTACGACGACAGCGAGCTGCCCTCGATCGACGTGCCTCTCGGCGACTTCTTCGCCAACGGGCTGGACGGGGCCGCGCTCGTGAACTCGCTCCCTGTGGCGGTGAACCCCAAGGGGGGGATGAACTCCTACTGGCCGATGCCCTTCCGCAAGGGCGTGCGCGTCGAGGTGACGAACGACGGCCGCGAACGCATCAGCGAGTTCTTCTACCAGATCGACTACACCCTGGAGCCTGTTCCGGACGACGCGGCATACCTGCACGCCTGCTGGCGGCGTGCGCTGACCACCCGCGAGCGGCCGGAGCACGTGATTCTCGACGGAGTGCGCGGACGGGGACACTACGTCGGCACCTACCTCGTCTGGAATCAGCTCTCCACCGGCTGGTGGGGTGAGGGCGAGGTCAAGTTCTTCATTGACGGCGACGCACCCGAGGGCCCGACCATCTGCGGCACGGGCACCGAGGACTACTTCGGTGGCGCATGGGGGTTTGTCATGGACCACGCTGCGGACCTGCGGCCGACGACCTACTCCACGGCGTTCCTCGGGTACCCGCAGGCGGTCTATGAGGCGACGCCTCGTGTTGGGCCGCGCCCACCCTCGCACGGGCTGTACCGCTGGCACGTCCCTGACCCGGTGCGGTTTGATCGCGACCTGCGTGTGACGGTGCAGGCCCTCGGGTGGTGGCCCAGCGGTCGGTACCAGCCGTTGACCGACGACATCGCCTCGACCGCGTTCTGGTACCAGTCCCCGGCGGCGAGCGTGCCGTCGCTGGCGGGGCTGAACGAGCGGCTGCCGCGCTGAGAGCCCCATGTCGAGGTGGTATATGGTGGAAAGGAGAATGCGCCACCGCTCCTCCAGCGCGGCCTACGGCTTCATCGCCTTCCCTCTCGCTGCGCTGTTCCTGTTCACGCTTGCGCCGACCGTCGCCGGGCTGGGGCTGAGCCTGTTCGCTTGGGACGGCGGGGGCACGCCGCGGTTCGTCGGTCTGCACAACTTCGCGGACCTGTGGACGGACGCGAAGTTCCGGCCCGCGTTGCGGAACACGCTGCTGTTCGTCGCCCTCAGCGTGCCGCCGACGGTCGTCATCGGGTTCCTGCTCGCCGTCGCCGTGCACGCACGCTGGTTCGTCGGCAGGACGGCGGCGCGCACGGCATACTTCCTGCCCACGATTCTCTCGATCGTCGCCATCGGCTTCATCTGGCGCTGGCTGCTCGACCCCGAGGCGGGACTGGTGAACTGGACGCTGCGGGGCTTCGGCGTGGAGCGCCCGCCGGACTGGCTCAACGACGGATGGTGGCCGATGGCGTCGATCGTGCTGGTCTCGGTCTGGCGCGGCGTGGGCTTCTGCATGGTGCTGTACCTCGCCTCGCTCGGGTCGATCAGCCGCTCGTTGTACGAGGCCGCGGAAGTGGACGGCGCAAGCGGGTGGTCCGTCGTGCGGCACGTGACCTGGCCGCAGGTCGCGCCGACGACGGCTTTTCTCCTCATCACGGGCGTCATCGGCGCGCTGCAGGTCTTTGACATTGTCTTCGTGATGACCGGCCAGGTCGAGAGCGACCGCACCAACGTGCTGAACCTGTACGTCTACCGCCAGTTCAGCTACGGTCAGCTCGGCTACGCATCCGCTGTCGGCGTCGTCATCTTTACGATCACCATCCTGGCGACACTGGCGCAACTGGCGTGGTACGGCGTGCGCGGGAGGGGGGTGTAGCGTGCGCCGGGCCGCGCGCCACCACCGCCCGCCGATGCCGATCGTGCTGCTCGTGCACACGCTCGTTTACGCGGGGGTGGCCACGATGGCTCTGCCGCTGCTCTGGATGGTCGTCACGTCGCTCAAGACCGAGGCCGAGGCCGGGGCGTCGCCGACGTTCGCCACCCTGCTACCCGATGCGCCGCAGTGGGCGAACTACGCGAGGGCGTTCGAGTCGGCCCGCCTCGAGCGGTACTACCTGAACTCGACGCTTGCCGCCGTGCTGACGACCGTGCTGGGAGTCGCGCACAACGCCCTTGCAGGCTACGCCTTCGCGAAACTCCGATTCCGTGGCCGTCGCGCGCTGCTCGGCGTCGCGATGGCGACCATGATGGTGCCCGTGCAGGTCTACTTCATCTTCGCGTACCTGCTCTGCACCTGGCTGGGGTACGTGGACAGCGTGCAGGCGCTGGTCGTGCCGTTTCTCGCGTCGGGGTTCGGGATCTTTTATATGCGCCAGGCGACGCTCACCGTACCGGATTCGCTGCTCGAAGCAGGTCGGCTCGACGGCATGTCCGAGTTCGACCTGTTCTGGCACGTCGTACGCCCGACGGTCTGGCCCGCCATGAGCGAGCTGGGCATCTTCACGTTCGTCTTCAGTTGGAACAACTTCTTCTGGCCGCTGATCGTCGTCGACTCCGAGCGGTCGAAAACACTTCCGCTCGCGCTCGCGGACCTCTCGGCTGGGCTGTACGTGGATTCGTGGCCCGTGCAGATGGCCGCCGCGACGATCATGGTCTTTCCCATGGTGGTCGTCTACCTTGTTCTGCAGCGGGCCTTCGTCCAGGGCGTGGCCCTCACCGGACTCAAGGAATAGTCCAGACGGAGGCAGGCGTGCGGTCATCGGCTGTTGTCCTCTTCGGCATCGCGGCGGGCACAGCAGCGGTTCTCGCGCCGACGGCGATCCTCGCCCCTGACCGCGCCGACACCAGGTCGCGCGAGATCCTGTTCACCGTCTGGGGAATGCCGTTTGAGGACCGCCTGTTCGAGGACGGCTACGCCCGCGGCTTCGAGGCCGATGAGCCGGGTCTGCGCGTCGAGTACCGCCGCTTCCCGGACGTGACCGCGAAGTACACCGCCTGGCACGCCCGCGGCATCGGCGCGGAGGTCATGCGGATTCAGGTAACCGACTATCACCAGATGGTCGATCGCGGGATGCTGGAGCCGCTGGATGCGTACATCGACGATCCCGTGGACGGCATGAACGAGGCGGCTCTGGCGGCGATCCCACCAGAGATGCTCGACGCGCTCCGGGTTGACGGCAGGTTGTACGCACTGCCCCAGGACATGGCGCAGATCGGCCTGTACTACAACCGCGCCATCTTCGACGCCTGGAACGCGGCACATCCCAACGACCCGGTGGAGTATCCACGCGAGGGATGGACGTGGGACGACCTGCGTGAAACGGCCCGAAAACTCACCCGGCGTGAAGGCGGTCGCGTCGAGGTCTACGGCTTCGACATGTTCATCTGGCAGTGGCCCTTCATGAACTTCTTCGCGCAGGCGGGCGGCGCCCTCTGGAGCGAGGACGGGCTGTCAACGCTGATCGACTCGCCGGCCGGCGTCGAGGCGATCGCGCTGGTCAGGAGCATGGTCTTCGAGGACGGCTCGTTCGTCCCCGCGTTCGGCGAGCAGCAGGCGACCGGTCCGCACTCGCGGTTCGCGGAAGGGCGAACGGCGATGTTCCTGGACGGCTCGTGGATGGCGCCGAGTTTTCAGCTGCGCAACCCTTCGCTCGATTTCGCGGTCGCGCCCGTGCCGCGCGGCCGCGTCGAGGCGGTCTGCGCCGGCGCGTGCCTGTGGGGCATCTCCGTCCACGCGAAGCACAAGCGGGACGCATGGCGGATGATCCGGTGGCTCGTGGACGAGCCGCAGGCGCTCCGGTATTGGGACACGCTCCGCGTCGCGCCGCCGGCCAACCTCGCCGTGGTCAACTCCGAGGCGTTCACGCGAACGTCGGGCATCGAGTCCGAGCGCGAGCCGGGGCGGTACCTCGTGCCGCCGATGCGGGAGGACGAGTTCGCTCGCTACGCAGAGTGGCTGCGCTACGGCATGACGCCGCGAGGGGATTCCGGCGAAGCGCCGGCCTTCGTCCCGGTATCGCTCTACCAGCGCGCGCTCGAGAACGAGATATCCGCGCTCCTGCACGACGTCCTCCGCCACCCGACCAACCCCACGGCGGAGGACGCGCTGGCCCGTGCCGCCAGGGCGGTGCATGACGTGATCGACCGCGACAGGGCCGCCAAGGGGCTGCCGAAGGTCGAGCGCGGAAGGAAGCCGGATTGAGCGATCTCGCGCGAAGGACGTCCGAAACCGCTCCCTTCACGGTCGCGGCTCATTCGGCGTGGTTGCCCATGTCGAGACGGTGCCGGTCTCGATGGAACCGCGCACCCATGCCGGCGCATCGTCCGACGCGAGCCACGCGATCATGCGATGAAGCAGGTACAGGCCCGCGGGGCTGGCGTGGTCGAGCGTGGAGACCGCCAGCACGCCGGCGCCGACCCGTGCAGCGAAGAGCTGATCGAACGGCTCGGGCCCGCCGCGATCGTGCGTGAACACGAGGCGGACGATCGGCTCGACACGATCGTCGAGGCCAAGGCGAGCGGTCGGCACGGCGCGGCAGACGCGGCGGTTCAGGTCGTGGAGCAGGCAATCCGCCATCCAATCACCCTCACCCGGCGCGAGCGGCCCGCCCGGGCGGCTGTCCAGGACGAGCGGAACCTGGCCGTAGAGATTGACCGGCTCGTTCGGCGGTGAACCCGCGGCCTTCGACGCGAGAAGCAGCACACGGCGACCCGACTCGACCGCCCGAACCACTTCGGGCGTCAGCCTGTGCGCGGCAAGCACGCGCCACCTGCCCGCGCCAACCCGCGCCGGTGCGACGGGCTCTGCGTCGGGCAGGAGGGCCGCGGTGTCCGGCAGCGCGGGCCGCCACGATCGGCACGGCAGCGCCCACCCGCTGCTGTACGCCCGTTCCTCGAATGCGGGCTCGCGCTCGGCATCAGTGAAAGGCAGTCCGTCCATGCACGCAACGCCCGTCGGCAGTCGCAAGCGATCGGGCATCACCCACAGATCCCACCCGTTCGACTCGACTCCCTCGGCCTCGGCGCGGATCGTGAGCCGCGTCGGCGTGTCAACGCTCGGCACCGGCAGGTTGACCGACGCGAACCCGACCTCGCCCTCTCCGACTCGCAGGAACCCGGTTTCGCCCGCACGCGGCGCATCGTGCTCGACCTCCGAGACGATCCGCACGCTCGCGTTCACCGCCCGATCCGAGGAGTTGCTGATGCCCGCTTCGAGCCTGAGCGAGCGGCGCGCGAGCACGCCCGTCATCCGGTCCGGCGTGCGCAGCAGCAGCGCGGCGTCCGCGAGCCACGGCCGCGTCCGCTCCGGCGCGAACCGCCACCGCCCGAGGTCGTCCTCGAAGCCGCACTGGCAGACCGGCACGTCGCGCAGGTGGTTCATCACCCAGCCCGCGTGCGAGGGATCCTCGCGGAACACCTCCGACTGCCACTTCCGCAACAGGAGATTGAATCGATCGCCCCGCCGACGCAGCACGGCCGCCGCGTCGATGCCGAACCGCTCGCTCGCGCGTCGCTCGAACTCGACGAAGCGGTCGAGTTGCTTCGGCAGCCACCAGGGGCGTGCCCCCCCCACCGCCGCCAGCAGCCCCGCGGTGTCCGGCCACGAGGTGCCGATGATGGTCTCTCCCATCACGAACGGCCTCGGCTTCATCGCGCCGAGCGCGGCACCCAGGTCGTCGAAGTACGCGGGCCAGCGGCCGGGGTTGTCGTAGGTGTGCTCGTCGTGCAGGTCGGTCCGCGCACCGTCGCTCCAGTTGAGGAACCCGGTCTGCACCTGGAGCAGTCGGCCGGGCAGCTCGGCGCGTGCCGTCTCCCACCACCACGCGGCAAGGTCCGGGTGGAACCGTTCGTGCTCGCAGGTCGCGCTCACGATCACGACCGACGGATGCCGGCGGTCGCGCCGCATGAACGCCGCGAGCAGCCGGCGGTACTCCGGCAGCAGCCGCCCGTCCATGTCGGACTTCCAGACCGGGTGAATCTGCCAGAGCAGCATCCCCGTCTCGTCGGCGATGTCGTAGAACCACCGCGGCGCATACCACATGCACATGCACACGGCATTGAAGCCCATCTCTCGCAGGCGGGCGAAGCGCTCGCGAACCTCGTCCGGGCGCGGCGCGGGGGCGATGTGCGTCGGCTCGTGCCCCCAGTCGAGCACGCCGCGAACAAGCAGCGGGCGACCGTTGAGCAGAACGCGCGTGTTCCCCGGGCCGCCCGTCTCGATCGTGCGGAACGCGAACCGCACGCGGTCGATGTCCGGCGGCCCCGGCGCCCTGCCCCGGACGATCACGACGGCCTCGCCGAGGTGCGGATCGGTCGGCGACCACCTGGCCACGCTCGCCACCCGCATGTTCGCATCGATCGTCGTCGCGCCCGGCTCGAAGCGTGCTTCTGTTTCAACGGCCTCGCCCGTGCCTGGCGCACGAGCGCGGAAGACCGCGCGCCCGCCCTCGTGCCCGGGCTCGAGTTCGACTCGCAGCCGAACGGTGCCGGACGACGGGTCGGCAAACACCGCCAAACCGTCGGGCCTGATCGCGGGCGACCCGGTCTGTCGGACAGATACGCCGCCCCAGATGCCCGCGTGCTGGAGGCTGATGACGTCGTGGAAGCCCTTGGTGACGTGGCCGATCCACGGCTCCTCGCCGACTTTCTCGGGGCGACGGCCGACCACCTGGTCGACGCGACAGACGATCTCGACCCGCTCGCTCCCCGCGATGGCCTCCGTGACGTCGAACTGGAACGGCAGATAGTCGCCCGAGTGCGAGCCGACCTCGACGCCGTTGACCCAGGCCGTGCAGTCGGTGGCGACCGCCTCGAAACGGAGCCACGCGCGCCGGCCGGGCGCGAGCCATCGCGCCGGCAGCCTCGCACGCCGCCTGTACCAGGCGATCCCGGTCGTCGCTTCGCCGAGGCCGATCTGCCAGGGCTCGTCCGTGCGGGTGGAGACCCATCCGTCCCGCGGCGGGTGTTCCCACCATCGCTCGCACAGCCCGGCGTCGTTCGGATCGTGACGAACGGACCAGCGACGGAGCAACTCGAGCGAGTCGGCGGGCATGGGGCGAACTGTAGCGTCCGGGCTGGCGTCCTACTCCGCGCGGGCACGCCGCGCAGCCTCGACCATCGCCCGGCAACGGTCGGCATCAGGCGGATTCGACCAGACGCCTGCCTGCTTGATCCACGAGCCGACGATGACCGCGTCCGCGTGCTGATAGAGCGCGGCGAGCGACTCGGGCGTCGCTCCGGAGCCGACCCAAACCGGAAGCCGGGTCGCGCCCCGTGCCTCGGCGAGATCGTCCGGCGCGACGGCCTCGCCCGTGAACCGGCCGGTGACCACCAGCCCGTCCGCCCCGAAGAACTCCGCGGCGTGGCACGCTTCCGCCAGCGACACGTCCGCCGTGATGGCGTGGGACGCGTGCTTCTTCTTCACGTCGCACATGATGGCGATCGCCTCCGCGCCGATCGAACGCCGGTAGCGGAGCAACGGCCCGGCCGCGGCGTCCGGCAGCAGGCCCTCGTCCGCCACGTGCGCGTAGACGAAGTTCTCGCAGCGGATGAACCTCGCCCCCGCGGCGAGCGCGACCGCCAGCGCCTCGCGCTCGCCGCCCGAGAGCACCTGCACGCCGAGCGGCAGGTCGGTCGCGTCCGCGACCTCGAGCGCGATCCGGGTCATCGCGGCCGCGACCTCCGGCCCGTGCCGACCGTGCAGGTACGGCCGGTCGTGCATGTTCTCGACGATGATCGCGTCGAAGCCGGTCTCGGCGAGCAGGCGGGCTTCCCCCGCCGCCTGCACGGCCAGCATCTCCACCGTCGTTTCATTGAACGGTGCGCCGGGCAATGCCCCGGCGTGCACCATCCCGACGAGCGCCTTCGGCCGCAGCGGCCACCAACCGTTCGCCATTCTCGGTTCCTCCCCCTTGCCCGGCGCCACGGGCGGACGGCGCGTCACCGCGCCCTCGGGATGTTACACTCCCGCCATGATGCCCGCCGAGGCCCGCGCCCTGATGCACGAGTGGACGCAGTCCCCCTCGCTCCGAACGCACATGGAGTGCGTCGCGGCGTGCATGGGGGCCTACGCGCGCCTCCTCGACGCGAGCGATGAGGACCGCTGGATCGTCGCCGGACTGCTGCACGACTTCGACTACGAGCGCCACCCGACGAAGGAGGAGCATCCATTCGTCGGCGTGCGGCATCTCGAATCGCTGGGCGTGGACGCGGACATCCGCGAGGCCATCCTCGGCCACGCGGAGTACTCGGGCGTCCCCAGGCGTTCACCGATGGCCCGCGCCCTCTTCGCCGTGGACGAACTGGCGGGGTTCCTCGTGGCCTGCGCCAGGGTGCGGCCCGACGGCTTCGCGGGGCTCGAACCGAAGAGCGTGCGCAAGAAACTCAAGGACAAGGCCTTCGCCGCGGCGGTCAACCGCGACGACGTCCGCATCGGCTTCGAGGAACTCCTGCCGCTCCTGCCGGAAGGCTTCGACGAGTCCGCCCACTTTCAGACCTGCGTCGAGGCGATCCGGACGCGCGTGCCGGAGTTCTCCGCCTCGCCCGCCTGAACCCGGAGGAACGCGATGCGACATGGGCCTGCGTTGATGGTGGCCGCGCTGCTGCACACGGCCGTGTGGATTGCCGGGTGCGCGACGGCCCAACCGGTCGCGGGCGACGATGCGCGGGCGTGGGCCGATCGCGTGCGCACGGAGTACGTCGTCTCGCTCGCCCGGGCCCACGCGCAGACGGTCGAGGTCACGCTCATCCTCGACGCCGTCGACGCGGAGACGATCGACCTGCACCTGCCCGTCTGGCGTCCGGGGCGGTACGCCATCAACGACCACGCGGGGACGGTGCGCCGCGTGCGTGCCGAGGACGGCGACCGACGCGCTCTGGCGATCGAGAAGACCGCGAAGTCGTCCTGGCGGGTGAGAACCGCGGGAGCGAAGACCGTCCGTGTCCACTACGACCTGTACGCCAACTCGCTCGCCGACCGGACCCGCCACGCCGACGACACGCACGCCTTCCTGAGCGGCTCCTCGGTCTTCATGTACGCCGAAGAGCGCCGCGCCGAGCCGGTCCGCGTCACGATCGACGCGCCGGACGGCTGGCGCGTCGCCACCGGCCTCGACCCCGACCCGCGCCTCGACCGCTCGTGGATCGCGCGCGACTACGACGTGCTCGTGGACTCGCCCGTCGAGGTCGGCCTGCACCACCTGGTCGAGTTCGAGGTGGACGGCGTGCCGCACGAGATCGTCATCTGGGGCCGGTGCGAGCCGGCGGCGGACAGGCTCCGCGAGGACTTCGCGAAGATCGTCGCCGCGCAGCGCGACATCTTCGGCGATCTGCCCTACGGCCGCTACGTCTTCCTGATCCACGCCTACCCCGGCGGCAGCGGCGGCACCGAGCACCTCAACTCGACCATCATGCAGACGACGCCTGCCGCGGTCGAGGGGGGGGACGCCTACCGCCGCCTGCTCGGCCTGGCCTCGCACGAGTTCTTCCACACCTGGAACGTGAAGCGGCTGCGGCCCGCGGGGCTGGTGCCCTACGACTACCTGCGCGAGAACTACACCGACCTGCTCTGGGTCGCCGAGGGCACAACGACGTATTACACCGACGTCACGCTCGTGCGCGCCGGGCTGGTCAGGCCGGACGACTACCTGCGCGACACGGCCGGCCGCGTGGCGAGCGAGCGCGCCCGCCCCGGGATCGGCGTGCAGAGCCTCGCGGAGTCCTCGTTCGACGCCTGGATCAAGTTCAACCGCTCGACGCCGGACTCCGTGAACGCGACGGTCTCGTTCTACTCGAAGGGTGCGCTCGTGAGCCTGATGCTGGACATGGAGGTCCGGCGGCTGACGGACAACGCCGCCTCGCTCGACGTCGTGATGGCTGACCTGTACCGCCGCCACACGGTCGAGTCCGGCGGCTTCACGACCGCGGACCTGCTCGCCGCGCTCGAGCGGCACACGGGCACGAGTTTCGACGAGTTCTTCGAGCGGTACGTCACCGGCGTCGAGCCGCTGGACCTCGAAGCCGCCTGCGCCGTCGCCGGCCTGACGCTCGAACCGCGCAAGCCCCGCGACGACGACCCGAAGTCGTACCTCGGCCTGGACCTGCGCCAGGAGGGGGACTTCGCCGTCGTCGCCGCGGCCCGCGCGGACGGCCCGGGCTACGCCGCGGGCCTGATCGCGGGCGACCAGATCGTCGCGCTGGACGGGATGCGCCTGCGGGCCGCGGACCTCGACCGGCGGCTGCGGCGCATCGAGCCGGGGCAGGACGTGCTCATCGCGTTCATCCGCCGCGACGAGCTGCGCGAGACGCGCTTCAAGGCCGCCGAGCCGAGGCCGGGCGGGTACACGCTCACGCGCGTCAAGGAGCCGACGGACCCGCAGGTCGCGGTGTACGAGTCGTGGCTCGGGCAGCCGTGGCCGGGGCGTTCCGAGACCGCCGCCGCGTCCTCGGGGCCGACCGATGCCGACGACCCGCACGCCGAAGCGCGGCCGTAGCCCCGCGCCGGAGGCGTTCCATGCCGCCCGCGCCCGGACGGCCGCCGCCGCCGTCGTCGGGGCGCGTGTCCCGGGCTCGCGGACCCGTGCCCGGGCCGCGCGGGCACGTGCCGCAGCCGTTCGGACGCGTGCCCGAGGCGCGCGGGCACGTGCCGCAGCCGTTCGGACCCGTGCCCGAGGCGCGCGGGCACGGCCTGCGGGGGCTTCCGGGGCGTCCAGAGGCGCAAAGGCCGCGCGATCGGCCGCGTCCGGGCGGCAGGAACCCGGCGCCGGGGGCAAGCGCACGGGATGCACGGCGCCGCCGCGTCGCGTCGGGCCGCCCCGGAGGGCGGGGCTTCACCCGATCCGCGCGACCTACGCCTTGACGATCCGCGCCCGCGACGGGCGCGCCCGCGCCATCGCGTCGCGGGTGTCCACGACCAGCCGGGCGTGGTCCGCCACGAGCTGCCAGTCGATCGCGTCGTGGTGCGTGACCACGAGCACGCAGTCGGCCCGGGCGAGGCGCCCGGGCGTGAGCGGCTCCGACGCCAGCTCGAAGCGGTAGCGCCGCATCCGCGGGAACGCGGGGACGTGCGGGTCGTGGTACGCGACGCGTGCGCCGCGCTCCGAGAGCAGCCGGATGATCTCGGCGGCGGGCGTCTCGCGCACGTCGTCCACGTTCGGCTTGTACGCCAGGCCGAGCACGAGCACGTCCGCCCCGCGCAGAGCGCGGCCCTCGTCGCGCAGCACGGCCTCCACGCGATCGACCACGCGCTCGGGCATCCGGCTGTTGATCTCGCCCGCCAGCTCGATGAAGCGAGTCCGCTCGCCGACCTGCCGGGCCTTCCACGCGAGGTAGAACGGGTCGATCGGGATGCAGTGCCCGCCCAGCCCCGGCCCGGGGTAGAAGGGCTGGAAGCCGAAGGGCTTGGTGGCCGCGGCGCGCACGACCTGCCAGACGTCGATGCCCATCGCGGCCAGCACCGGCTTGAGCTCGTTCACGAGGGCGATGTTGACGGCGCGGTAGACGTTCTCCAGCAGCTTGGCCGCCTCGGCGACCTCCGCCGACTCGACGGCAATGACCCGCTCCAGCGCGGCCGCGTAGAGCGCGACGCCCACGGCCGTCGAGGCCGGGTCGACGCCGCCGACGAGCCGGGGGATGGTGCGCGTCGAGTGCGTCGCGCTGCCGGGGTCTTCGCGCTCGGGGCTGAAGACGAGGAACCAGTCGCGCCCGCATTCCAGGCCGCGCGCCCGCGCCGCCCGCTCGACGATGGGCAGGCAGACCTCGCGCGTCGTGCCCGGGTAGCTCGTCGATTCGAGGCTGACCAGCGTCCCGGCGCGCACGCCAGCCGCCGCCAGCGCGGTCGAACGCTCCACGAAGGACAGGTCCGGTTCGCGCTCCGGCGAGAGCGGCGTCGGCACGCAGAGCACGATCGCGTCCGCGCGGGCGAGGCCGGCGGGGTCGTCCGTCGCCTCGAAGCGGTCCGACGCGGCCAGGCCGCGCACGAAACCCTCGCCGAGGTGCTTCAGGTACGCCTCGCCGCGCCGCAGCATGGCGATCTTGGCGGCGTCAACGTCGAACCCGACCACGCGGAAGCCCGCGTCGTGCACCGCCCGCACGAGCGGCAGACCGACGTAGCCAAGCCCGACGACGGCGACCGTGGCCGACCGATCGTTGAAGCGGGCGATCGCGGCGCGGGCCTGGGGCGGCAGCGTGCTGTCGGGGTGAGTCGTCATACACGAACGGGCCACGGGCGGCGCAAGGGCTACCGTTGGGCCGCCGCACTGTACCCCGCGAGCGCGGCGGACGCGAGATCGGCCCATGCTCATCACCGGCACGATGCTCCTGCCCGACCCGCGCGAGGGCGGGCACGGCCTGCGCCTCGCCGACGGCAGCATCGTCGTTCGAGACGGCCGCATCGTGGCGGTGCGCGAGGGCGACCGCGCCGACAGGCCGGACCTCGGCGGCGACGACGCCCTCATCCTGCCCGGCTTCATCGACGCCCACGTCCACCTGCCGCAGTTCGATTCCATCGGCGCGGACGGCATGGAGCTGCTGACATGGCTCGACCGCGTGATCTACCCGGCCGAGGCCCGATGGGCCGACCCGGACGTCGCCGGTGCGATGGCCCTGCGGGCCTGCCGGCAGCTGGCCTCCTTCGGCACCACCGGGATCGCGGCGTACCTGACGGTGCACTACGAAGGCTCGCTCGCGGCCGCGCGCGCCGTCAACGATCTCGGCGTGCGGGCCATCCTCGGGCAGACGCTCATGGACCGCGGGGCGCCCGCCGAGCTGGTCCGGCCCGCGCTGCAACTGCTCGCCGAGACCGGGGCGTTTCTCGACGCGCTCCGCGGCACGGCCCGCGTCGAGGGCGCGGTGACGCCCCGATTCGCGGTCTCGTGCACGCCGGAGCTGCTGGCCGGCGCTGGCGCGCTGGCACAGCGGACCCGCGCGCCGGTGCAGACGCACCTGGCCGAGACCGAGGCCGAGTGCCGGAGGGTCGCGGAACTCTTCGCGGGCACGCCGTACACCGAGGTCTACGCCCGCGCCGGGCTGCTCGGCGATCGGACGATCCTCGGCCACGGCATCCGGCTGGACGGCCGCGAGCGCGCCGCCCTGGCGCGCACGCGGAGCGTCGTCGCCCACTGCCCCACCGCCAACACCTTCCTGCGATCCGGGAGCATGGACCGCGCCGGGCTGCTGCGCGACGGGGTCCGCCTCGCGCTCGGCAGCGACATCGCCGGCGGGCCTGACCGCTCGATGGTCCGCGTCGCCCGGGCGATGCTCGAAACCGCGAAGGCGCGCGGCGACACCCCCCCCACCGCCGCGGACTGCTGGCGGCAGATCACGGCGGGCAACGCGGATGCCCTCGGATGGAAGGACTCGGGCCGCATCGCGCCGACGGCGTGGGCCGATCTCGTCGTCGTCACGCCCGACGTGCCGTGGCGCGACGCCCCGGACCCGCTGGCGCGGCTGCTCTACGCCTGGGACGACCGGTGGATCACCGCGACGCTCGCGGCGGGGAGGCCCGTCCCCGCGCGCGTCTGAGCGATCAGTGCGGCACTTCGTAGACGAGCGGCCCGCCCGGCCCGAGGCTGAAGCCCGCGTTCATCCAGAGCAGCAGCAGCACGAGCCAGACGATCGTGAACGTGACCGTGTACGGCAGCATCATCGAGATCAGCGACCCCATCCCCGCCTTCGGCGCGTACTTCTGCATCACGACGAGGATGATGACGAGGTACGCGTTCAGCGGCGTGATGATGTTCGTCGTCGAGTCGCCGATGCGGTAGGCGGCCTGCGTCAGCTCCGGGCTGACGCCGATGATCATGAACATCGGCACGAAGATCGGGGCGAACATGGCGTACTTCGCGCTCATCGAGCCGACGAACAGGTTGAAGACGGCCGTCAGCAGCACGAAGGCGACCATGAGCACCGCGGGGCTGAGGTTCGCCCCCGCGAGGAACTCGCCGCCGGTGTAGGCGAGCATCTTGTCGAGGTTCGAGTACTTGAAGTACTCGATGAACTGGGCCGCGAAGAACGCGAGCACGATGATCGGCGCCATGCCCGCCATGGACTCGACCATGAGCCGCGCCGCGTCGCCGCTGTTGCGGACGGTCCCGACCACGACCCCGTACACGACGCCGGGGAGCAGGAACAGGATGAAGAGCAGGGGCACGATGGCCTCGACCCATCGGTCGAAGTGGTCGCCCGCGCGGCTGAGACCGGGGATCGCGCCCATGCGCCCCCGTGCGTCGTCGAACGGCCAGCCCGGGATGAGCTTGAAGCAGACGAAGAGCAGCGTGGCCGCGGCGAGCACGCCGAACGCCCAGAACAGCCCGCGAATCTCCTCCGGGCGCAGCCGCTGCGCCGCGGCGTCCTCGGCCGTCACCGGCGAAGGCCCGCCCTCCGCGGCCGCCTTGCGCGCATAGCGAGGCTCGACGAGGAAGTCGCTCGTGACCCAGCCCACCCCCGTGATGACGATGGTGGACGCGATCATGAACCACCAGTTGCAGGTCGGGGCGACGGCGTAGCCCGGGTCGACGACCTGCGCCCCGGCGGTGCTGAAGCCCGCGAGCAGCGGGTCGAGGCTCGTCACCAGCAGGTTCGCGTTGAAGCCCGCCGACACGCCGGCGAAGACCGCCGCGATCCCCGCCAGCGGCGAGCGGCCGACCGACTTGTACAACGCCGCGGCGACGGGAGGGAGCACCACGTAGCCCGCGTCCGTCCCCAGCGACGACATGATGCCGAGGAAGATCATCGTGGGCGTCAGCAGCTGCTTCGGCACGACGACCATCATCGCCTTGAGCGCGGCCCCGATGAACCCTGACCGTTCCGCCAGTCCGATGCCCAGCATCCCGACGAGCACGACGCCCAGCGGGGGGAAGTTGACGAAGTTGTCCACCATGCTCGAGATCGCGTAGTACAGCCCGTCCGCCGAGAGCAGGTTCCGCGTGCGGAACGGCCGGCCGTCGTTGCGGCTCAGGTCATCGACGAGCTGCAGAACCGGCCTGCTCTGCTCGTCCAGGACGGGGCGCGTGACGGGCCGTCCGGTCTCCGCGTCGAGCACCGGCCTGCCCTCATTGTCCAGCACGGTCTCGACCACCGGCCGCAGCATCTTCGGCTGCACCGCCCAACCGGCGGAGTGCCCGATCGCCGAGAGGGCCATCACCAGCACGGCCCCGAAGACGAAGATGAAGGCAGGATCGGGCAGCTTGTTGCCCACCCACTCGATCATGTCGAGCAGGCCCTTGCGGCGGGCGGGGGCGGCGTCGGACATCGGGGTTTCTCCTGCGTCGCGGGTCGGGCGGTCAAGGTACGGCCTCCCGCGTCCGGCCACAAGCGCCGCATCCGCAAGGACGATCCGCTATCCTCCCCGCCGCCCCACCCGAAGCAGGAAGGGACGCCGATGGCATCCTCGAAGTACCGCTCGTCGCCCGACCAGACCCGCACGACGATGCCGCCGGGCGTCCCGTACATCATCGGGAACGAGCTGGCCGAGCGGTTCTCGTTCTACGGCATGAAGACGATCCTGACCGTCTTCATGACCAAGCACCTGCTCGACTCGGCGGGGCAGCCCGCGTTCATGTCCGACGAGCAGGCCAAGCAGTGGTACCACCTCTTCAGCGCGGCCGCGTACTTCTTCCCGATCCTCGGCGCACTGGTGTCGGACATCCTCTGGGGCAAGTACCGCACCATCCTGCTCATCTCGCTCATGTACTGCGTCGGTCACGGCTGCCTCGCGCTCATGGACCTCGGCCCGATCACCGGCGCGTGGGACATGAAGCCGCTGCTCTTTGCCGGCCTCATCCTCATCGCCATCGGCGCGGGCGGCATCAAGCCATGTGTCTCGGCCCACGTCGGTGACCAGTTCGGCAAGGGCAACAAGCGGCTGCTCACCCAGGTCTACAACTGGTTCTACTTCTCGATCAACCTCGGCGCGACCGCAAGCTCGCTCCTGACCCCCGTCTTTCTCGCGGGCATCCCGCTGGAGAAGGACCCCGCGACCGGCGAGGTGCTGCGCACGTTCGGCGGACCGTGGCTCGCATTCGGCGTCCCCGGCGTGCTCATGGGCGTCGCCACCTTCGTCTTCTGGCTCGGGCGCAAGCGGTTCGTTCACATCGCGCCCGCGGGGTGGGCACGGTTCCGTGAGGAGACATTCAGCCCCGACGGGCTGCGGGCGATCGCGGGCCTCGCTCCGCTCTTCCTCGTCTTCGTGCCGATGTTCTGGTGCATCTTCGACCAGACCGGCTCGGCGTGGGTGCTCCAGGCGCGAGCGATGGACCTCGAGTTCCTCGGTGTGACCTGGCTCGAATCCCAGGTGCAGGCCGTCAATCCGATCCTCATCCTCATCCTCATCCCGACGTTCACCTACGGCGTGTACCCGCTGATGGGCAGGTTCTTCGAGCCGACACCGCTCCGCAAGATCGGTCTAGGGCTTGCCCTCACGGCTTTCTCGTTCGTGATTTCGGCCTGGATCGAGATGGGCATCCAGGAGCTGGCGCCCGAGGCCGCCGCCGCGCTCTGGGCCGCGCTGAACGAGGCCGGCATCGCGGGAGCCGGAGACCTGAACGCCGCGCTCCGCGCCGCGGCCGAGGCGGGCTGGCACGACACCCGCGTGCAGCAGTACATGGGCGAGATGCCGAACATCGGCTGGCAGTTCCTCGCCTATGTCGTCCTGACGTCCGCCGAGGTCATGGTGTCGATCGTCTGCCTCGAGTTCGCCTACACCCAGGCGCCCGCCCGCATGAAATCGTTCATCATGGGCGTCTACTTCCTCGGCGTGTCGCTCGGCAATCTCGTGACGGCGGCGGTCAACAAGGTCATCGAGATTCCCGAGGTGCGCGACTCGGCGACGAACGAAGTGATCACCGCCGCGGGTTCCAGGCTCGGCCCCGTGGACTACTACTGGTTCTTCGCGGGGCTGATGGCGGCGACGTCCGTCGCGTACGTCGTCTTTGCGAAGTTCTTCTACCGGGGCAAGACGTTCATCCAGGGCCTCCCGCCCGAGGATGCCGCGCCCATGGCTGAAGCGGAAGCGCCGGACGCCCGCTGAAGCGCCCTTACGCCGCCACCGGCTTGAGCGCGCCCCCCAGCAGCCCACCGGCCGCGACCGCCAGCCACATCCCGAAGTGGCACGCCATCAGGATGAGCGTCTCCCGCGGCGGCAGGCGGAAGAACGACCACACCACGCCCGCGTACGCCACCGCGGCGAGCACGAACTCGTCGATGTGCCCGGGAATCGGCACCTTCAGGTTCACGACCAGTGCGAACGCCGATACCGCCAGGAACATCCGCCCCGCGGCCTGCTCGAAGCGGGAGAAGCGTCGCTCGGTCAGCAGCGACGCGACCATGACGGCCGCGACGCCCGTGCCCGTGTGCATCAGCGTCTCGTAGAGCGTCTTCACGACCGCGAGCGCGACGGGGCGGAGCGGCGTGTTCAGGCCGTTGAAGACCAGCGCGGCGACGAGCGCGACCGTTCCCAGGATCGCCGGCAATCTCCAGCCGCCGGGCATCGGCAGGACGAAATCGAGCCGCTCCTTCGGCTTCTCGTCGTCTGGCTTCGCCCTGTCGGTCTTCGGCTTGCCCTTGATCGCTGCTTCGACCTCGGGATCGCTCAGCAGGTCCGCATCCTCGTCAAAGTCGTCGAGCAAGCCTTCCTTGAATGGCGCGGGCCTGGTCGGCTCCGGCTCGGGACCGAGCGGGATCGGGCCGGATTCCTCGGGCCTGGACTTGCCGGACTCGGTGGCGTCGCTCATGTCGGCTCCCGATTGGTTGTTGGGATACCGGAGGATAGCCGTTCGGCTATCGTGCCCCGTCGGGCGGACGCCCGCGCAAGAGGAGCGACGAGATGACCTTCGACCCAGACGCGGCGGTCGCGCCGGGCGCGGGCGTGTTCGGCCTGCCGACGGCACGCGACGACGCCGGCATTGTCCTCATCCCCGTGCCCTTCGAAGCCACGACCTCCTACGGCGGGGGCACCGAGCACGGCCCGGACGCGATCCGCGCCGCGTCGGCACAGGTTGACCTGCACGATCGACGATTCGGACCCGTCTGGCACCACGGCATCTTCATGGAGGAGGAGGACGCCCGCTTCCGCCTCTGGGGAAACGAGGCCCGCGAGCACGCGCGTCGCATCATCCAGCACGGCGGCGCGGGGCCGGGCGATGAGGAAGCCGTCGGCAGGGTGGACATGGTCGGCTCGCAGATGAACGCCCTCGTCGCCGAACGCGTGTTCGCTGCGCTGGAAGAGGGCCGAGTGCCCGGCGTCATCGGCGGCGAGCACAGCGTCTCCTATGGGGCGATCCGCGCGTGCGCCGAACGCTGGGGCGACATCGGCGTACTGCAGATCGACGCCCACATGGACCTGCGTGACCGCTTCGAGGGCTTCCGGTGGTCGCACGCCTCCGTCATGTTCAACGTGCTCGAGGACGAGCCTCGCGTGAAGCGCGTCGTGCAGGTCGGCATCCGCGATTTCGGCGAGCGAGAGGAGGCCTACGCCGACCTGCGTAGCAGCGACGAGCGCCGTGTCATCGTCCACTACGACGACGACCTCTTCGACCGTCTGGCCGACGCCCGCTCATTCGCCAAGCGCTGCCGACGGATCGTCGAGGCCCTGCCCGAGCGCGTGTACGTCACCTTCGACATCGACGGCCTCGACCCCGCCCTCTGCCCCCACACCGGGACCCCCGTGCCCGGTGGCCTGTCGTGGCGCGAAGTCTCGCTCCTCCTGGCGACGCTCGCGGCATCCGGGAGACGGGTCGTCGGGTTCGACCTCGTCGAGGTTGCGCCCGGCCCGGACGGCGACGAGTGGGACGCCAACGTCGGTGCCAGAATCCTCTACCGGCTCTGCGGCGTCGTCGGACGCTCAACGGCCAAGTGAGTGCCCATCAGGCAGCCTCAACACCCTGATCTCCCGCCCCTGACGGGGGGAACCTCCCCCCTGAGCGACGATGCAGTTCCGCGCGTAGTTCGAGCCGCATCGCGTCGATCTCCCGTCGTAGTCGGTCCAGCACTGCGTCCGGGCCGTGGCGAAGCAGTTCGTCGTGGGGAATCGGATTGCCGTAGCGGACGGCGACACGACACCCGAAAAGGCGCGGCCATTTCGACGAACGAGGCCAGATGTCGTAGACACCCTCGATCGCCACGGGCATGACGGGGCACGATGACCGGCGGACAAGAACGGCGACCCCCCGCTTGAACTCGTGCATCGCCCCGTCCGGCGTGCGCGAGCCTTCCGGGAAGATGAGCACCGCCCGCCCCGCTTCCAGCCGCCTGAGAATCTCGCGGATGGCGACCGCGTCCGCGCCCTCCTCGCTGATCGGGATCGCGTTCAGAGCACGAATCAGCCGACCGAACGCGGGTGAGGCGAAAAGTCCCGCTCGGGCGACGTAATCCAGATGCCGGTTCCGAACCGCGAATCCGATCACGGGAGGGTCGAGAAACGACTGGTGATTGGCGGCAAGCAGGACCGGCCCCGTCGGCGGTACACGCGTAACTTCCTGCACAACAGGGCGGTACAGCACGCGGAGGATCAGCGACAGCAGCCGCCGCATCGTCTCGTAGACGAACAGGTTGCCCAGTGTGGTTCCCGGGCGCCTGGCCCGCAGCCTTGTGAACATGAGCGGAGGGTACCGGTCCGGCGTTTCCCACGCGCCATGCCAGCCGTCAGAGCAGGGCGGCGATCCGCGCTCGGACTTCGTCTTCGAGCCGGTCCACGACCTCGTCAAAGGAGAGCCGCGTCGTGTCCACCCGGACAGCGTCCTGCGGGCAGATAAGCGGCCCGACCGGCCGGGTGGAATCAGACCGGTCCCGTTCGACAATGTCCCGAAGCAAGTCGGCCTCGTCAGCGGGCAGGCCTGCCGTACGAAGTTGGTCGGCGCGGCGACGGGCACGCTCTGCCGGGTCAGCGTCCAGGTAGAACTTCACCGCTGCATCCGGGAAGACCACCGACCCCTGGTCCCTCCCTTCTGAGACCAGCCGAGGGTGCTGGTGCCAGATGATCCGCTGTTTCTGCACCATGTGCGCTCGCAGTTCCGGGATCGCAGAGATCGGGGAGACGATCGCGGTCACGTCCGGCTCGCGGATGCGACCGTTGATGGGTCTGTCCCACGCCAGCATGGCTGGCGGATCCCGGGACCAGTCGAAGTGCAGGTCCGCGCTCCGCACTTTCTCGACGATGGCGCCGTAGTCATCGTGCGGGATGCCGTGGTCGATCACGATGGCCGCCGCGGCCCGGTACATCGCCCCGGTGTCGAGAAAATCCAGCCCAAGCCGCGACGCGAGGGCACGGGCGACGGACGACTTGCCCGTTCCCGCGGGGCCGTCGATCGTGATGATGATGGGCAGGTCGGCAGGCACGGCGATCCGTGGTCGGGGGCGGGTCGGGATCGTTGCGCCGCGTGAATCCATCGCTCGGCCCAACCCCCGTCGGCAAAGGCACTATGCCTGAACGGCCCGGCGGATCGCATCCTCCAAGGCCGCGCGGCTCATCTTTACGCCCAGTGTAGCGTCTCCTTCGCCCCGGTACTCCACGGCAAGATTGCCCTCGAACCCCACGGACACGACCGCCCGAACCATCGGGTCGAGGGGGTAGGCCGTGTGCTCAGGCGGCACCAATCCTTCCGATGCTTCCGCCTCCGGCGCCGCCTTCTTGCGCGGTCTGGACCCAGCGGGCACGGCAAACGCGACAGTGGAGGCAGAGACCGCCGCTGCGTAGGGAGTCAGCCTGCGCAGGTATTGCACCGGCTCGGCGGACGCCGCCGCGGCCTGGAAGTCGGGCATGGTGTTGATCCGGAATCCTCCCACCGACTTGATGAGGTCAGTGAGCCGGTTCGGTTCGGCTGTCAGGCCGGGTGCGGGGCTGATGGCCAAGTTGATTTCCAGCTTCTCCGCCCGCTCAACGACAGGCCGAAGCCGCTCGGCAACGATCTCCCCGCTCTCTTCCGAGACGTCCGCTTCGATGCGGACAGAGACCGCGTTGCAGCCGAGGAATGCCCCCGCTTGCAACACCCTCTTTGCCCTCTCAACGACCTTCTCGCCCTCGTCCTCGTCCGGGCTGGCGAAGCCGAGCGGGCCGGGTTCGATCAGCACGAGGCACGAGCAACGAGCCTTGTCCGCGCTCTCCCTAAGCCGCTCCAGGTCGCGTGCCTCCGCACCGGCAAGCAAGGCGGTCGAAAGGTTCAGGCCGTGAAGCCCCAGATCGTCGGCCACGACGGTCGGAAGGGCATGAAGGTCCGGCTTTCCAGACGGGCGGCGCGTGGCCAGAAAAGGTCGCGCGTCGGTTACTGTCAGCGTCAGCAGCATGTCCGTGGATACCCCTCCAGCCGACACACTCTACCCGAGCAACCCCTGAACCGCCACGACAAGCCAGGAAGGGTGGGCAAGACAAAGAAAGACGGTCGGGCCGTGAGGCACCGACCGTCCGGAGGGGAGAGACTGCGTGAAGCAGCCACGATAGCGGAATCGTTCAACTCGTGTCAAGCAGACCCGCAAGTAGAGAAAAGACTTGGGGTTTCCACTTGTGGTCGTCACCCATACCATTCGGCCCGTTCGGGCAGGCTCACCCCGACCCGAAGCGACCGAGCCGAACCTGACACCACCCACTTCCGAAGGAACGCTCATGGCAAGCCCGTCCGACCGTCGCTACTCCGACTCGCACGAATGGCACAAGGTTGACGGCGACGCGCTCACGCTCGGTCTGACGCGGTTCGCCGTGGATCAACTCACCGACGTCACCTACGTCGAGATGAAGAAGCCAGGCTTCGCATTCCGTGCCGGCGACTCGGTCGGCGAAGTCGAGAGCGTCAAGACCACCAGCGACGTCTATTGCGCGTGCGCCGGTGAAGTCGTCGAGACGAACCCGGCCGTCGCCGAAGATCCGAGTCTGCTCAACAGCGACCCGTACGGTGCCGGCTGGCTCGTGAAGATCAGGATCAAGGACGCGGCAGGGCTTGGCGGCCTGATGGAAGCGGCCGCCTACGACGCCAAGTACGGCGCGTGAGACGGCGACGTTCCAGCATCGAACGGCACGGGCGAGGGGCGGTGGCCGCATGATCCGGTGCGTCGGCGTCAGCAAGGCGTACCAGACAGGGTCGCAGCGCGTCGAGGCGTTGCGCGGCGTGGACCTGCACGTCCCCGAGCCGGGCTTCTACGCCATCATGGGGCAGTCCGGGAGCGGCAAGAGCACGCTCCTTCACCTGCTCGGCGCGCTCGACCGCCCCGACGCCGGCGAAGTCTGGCACGGCGAGCGGCCCCTGCACACGCTCAACGAACGGGCGGCGACTGAGTTCCGGCGTCGCGGCGTCGGCATCGTCTTCCAGCAGTTCAACCTCATCCCGACTCTGACGGCCCGCGAAAACGTCGAACTGCCGGGAGTGCTGGCCGGCGAGCCGACGCACACGCTTGCGCAGCGAAGCCGCGAACTGCTGGACGAACTGGGCGTAGGACACCTTGCCGATCGCCGCCCCGATGCCATCTCAGGCGGCGAGCAGCAACGGGTGGCGATCGCACGGGCGCTGCTCTTCTCGCCACCCGTGCTGCTCGCCGATGAGCCGACGGGTGCGCTCGACTCGGCGAACGCCGACCGTCTCTGGTGCCTGCTCGCCTCGCTCGCAGCGGAACGGGCGATGACAGTCGTGATGGTCACGCACGAACCGGCCGCCGCGACGCACTGCCGGTGTGTGTACGTGCTCCGCGACGGGCGCGTCGAGGGAAAGATCGACACGGAGGGACTCGATGCGTCCGGCGTGGCGGCTCGCTACCAGCAGTTTGTCCGGGCGGCGTAGGCGCACTGCGCTGCTCGTCGCGGCGGTCGCCCTCTCGGCCGCACTCATCGCCGCCGTCTCCTGCGCGATGGCTTCGATCAACGAGTCCGTGCGCATGCGGCTCGATGCCGCGGTCGGCCGCGCCGACCTGCAGGTTCGCCCGACCGGAACGGGACAGACCTTCGACGCCTCGCTCCTCGGCACGGTCCGCTCGTGGCCGGAGACGAAAGCCGCCGCGGGACGGTTGCAGGACACCGTATCGATCGTCTTCACGACGGCGTTCCTGGCCGAGATGGACGGCCGGAGCGAGGCGGCGAAACTCACGCTGAGAGCGTCCGCTCTCGCGCTCGGCGTCTCCTTCGAAGATGATTCGCTGGTCCGGCCGATCACGATCCTCGCCGGACGCGAGGCACGCGAAGCCGGCGAGATCGTCATCGACGCCGCGCTCGCGGAGCGGCTGACCTGGCTCGCCGCACGGGACGCCGAGGCCTCGCTTGGCGGTTTCACGCTCGTGGCAGGGCCTGGAGTCTGGGAAACCTCCGCGCCCGAGGTTCCCGATCGCCTGGATGACGCACGAAAGGCCGAGGAGATCAACCGCCGCGTCGGCGTGCGCGTCGGCGACGAGGTCGAGATTGTCCGGCTTCTCCGTCGGCCCGTGCGGCTCACCGTCGTCGGCATCGCGGCCCAGCCGCCGCTCGGAGGCCGACCGCAGGCGTACATGACGCTCGACGGCCTCGGCTCGATCACCGGGCGCGCGGGCAGGCTCAGCGAGATCGACGCCGTGCTGCGAGAGCCGGACCGCGCCGAGGAGATCGTCGTGACACGCCGTTCCGAGATGCCGCCCGGCGTCGTGCTCCAGACCAGCGCTCGCGTGACCTCCGGCGTCGAACGCAGCATTGCCTCGACGCAACTCGGCCTCGCGCTGGCGACCTTCCTCGCCTTCCTCACCGCCACCTTCATCACGTTCACGGGCATGATGACCGATGCGGTTGAGCGCGAGCGAGAACTCGCCGTGCTGCGGTGCATCGGCGCCTCGCGCGGCCAGCTCGGCGGCGCGCAACTGCTGGTCGGCGCCGTCGTCGGCGGTCTCGGAGGGTCGATCGGCGTCCCGCTCGGCCTGCTGGTCGCGGGGTCGCTCATTGCCGCGTTTCCGGAGCAGGTGCCCGCCGGCCCTCGCGTGCTGCCGCTCGGTATTTGCCTTGCGTTCACCGGCGCGCTGGCGAGCGGTGTTGCCGGCGCGCTCGCACCGGCATGGCGGGCTTCTCGCACCAGCCCGCTGCGAGCGCTCGCCGCTCGCGCACGCAGGCCGACACGCAGAGCCGTCGTCGCCGTCACCATTGCGGGACTCGCCGGAGCTGCGACACACGCGATCGTGATCGGCACGCCCAACGACGGCCAGACTGCCTTCTGGCTCTACGTTACCCTCGGCCTGCCCGCCATGCTCACCGGCTACTTCCTGCTCGGCCTTCCCGCGATGCTCCTCGCATCGGCTGCCTTCGGGCCCGTGGTCTCCGCCGTGCTCGGATTGCCTCGCAGGCTGCTCGGGCGAACGATCCGGGCGACGCCGTTCCGATACGGCTTCACCGCTGGCGCGATGATGGCCGGCCTTGCCCTGATGGTCGCGCTCTGGACCCAGGGCGGCGCGGTTCTCCGCGACTGGTTCGGCAAACTGAAGTTTCCCGACGCGTTCGTCACCGGCCTCGCGCTCACGGATGAAAGCGTGCGTGCCCTCGACGCCCTCCCCTTCGTCACCAACACCTGCGCCATCACGCTGCACCCGGTGGAGACCGACGCCTTCGGGGTGCGCGCCCTGCAACGCTACCGCACCACCTTCATCGCCTTCGAGCCTGAGCCGTTCTTTCGCATGTCCAATCTCACCTGGGTGGAGGGTGACCCCGCCACAGCGCAACGCCGACTCGAAGCAGGCGGCGCGGTCATCGTTGCCCGCGAGTTCAAGGTCGCCCAGGGGATGGGTGTCGGCGACGTCTTCCGCTGCGAGGATAACGGCGTGCTGCACGAGTTCGAGATCGTGGGCGTCGTCACCAGCCCGGGCCTCGACGTCGTCAGCAAGTTTTTCAACGTCGGCGACGAGTACCTCCAGCAGGCCGTCCATGCCGTGTTCGGGAGCCGGCGCGACCTGCGCGAGCGTTTCGGCTCCGACGCCATCAACATGATCCAGATCGATCTGGCCGACGACGCCGACGATGCCGACGCGATTCGCACCATCCGGCGCGAACTCTTTGCAGCGGGCATCCTCGACGCCGGCAGCGGACGGATGATCCGGCGTGAGATCGAGGAGTTCATCCGCGGCACGCTGCTCGCTGTCAGCGCTCTTGCCGTGCTGAGCATGTTCATCGCCTGCTTCGGTGTGGCCAACGTCATCGTTGCCGGGGTCGAGGCACGCCAGTTCGAGTTCGGCGTGCTGCGTGCCCTCGGCGCTCAACGTGGCCTCCTGCTCCGCCTGATCGCGGGCGAGGCCCTGCTAATCGCGTCCGCAGCGTGCCTGCTCGGGACGCTCATGGGCACGCAGGGCGCATGGGGCGGCACGCGGCTCAACGCCCTGCTGCTGGGCCTGTCGCTCACCCCACGCCCGCCGCTGCTGCCGATCGCGGCCGGATGGGGCTTCGTGCTGCTGATGTGCCTGAGCGCGGCCGCGCCATCGATCGCGCGACTGAACCGCCGGAGGCCGTGCGAACTCCTTGCCGCCGTGCGCGGCTGATGCAGCCACCGGCGGCGTGTATGCTGCTCGATGATGCCACGTTCACCGATTGACGATCGCGGCGCGCCGTACCAGCCGGTCGCCCTGGCGGAACTGGCCCTCCGCGCCGACTCGCAGGCAGAACGCGATGCGGCTCGCAGGCTGCAACGGAATCTGAAGCGAGTACGCGACGAGGTATCGCGCCGATGGTCGATGCAACGGATTCTGCTCGCGATGCCAGCGACGCTTGTCGTTCTGGTGGTCGTCTTCCCGACACTGCTCTGGCTGTTCGGCGGCCGCGTCGGCTCGATCGGCGGTCTGCTCGCCGTCCTGATCACGTTCGCCGTGATGCAGCACGTCGATCGAGCGCTCGCCACGCTCAGAATCCGGCGGGGTATCGGCGCGACACTCACGGCGCACGGATTCTGCGCGCAGTGCGGCTACTCACTCAGGGGGCTTGAACGGCAGGCCGACGGCGCGGTCATCTGCCCCGAGTGCGGCGCGGCTTGGGCGGCCTCCCGCGTGACCCGTCCCCACTGGGACGGCCCTCAACCACCGCTGACGACGAAGCCCCCGGTTGTTCTCAGGATGTTGCTGCTCAATCCGCCGATCGTCAACGACGCCCGCGGCGTCCTCGTTCGGCGGACCGACTCCTGGCTGATCGGCATCGGCAAGTCGCGGCGACAAACGATCGGAACAGAGCAGGTTCGGTCGCTCCGGCACGCTGTGCGGAGCGAAGGGCGTTGGATCCGTTGGTCGCTTGCCATGCTACTCGGCGTGGCGACGTTCTGGGTGTTGAGCCTGTTCACCCGGATCGGGAACCTCGAAGATTCCGAATGGACCGTCGCCGCTGCCGGCATCGCCGCGCTGTCGCTCGCGCTCGGTCTCGGCGCGTTCAGCGTCCTGACCGGCGAACTCGGAATCACGCCGCGCCGGTTCGCGTCCGCGACCACCGAACGCGGCCTCTGCGCCGCCTGCCTCGGCGAACTCCGCCCACCCGACCCCGACGGCTGCCGCGTCTGCATCGCCTGCGGCGCGACATGGCAGGCGTCACCAGCGCCGGAACAGCGCAGCCACCCCGCCGCGTAGAATCGCGCATGCCCCCGCCGCGTGGCTTCGAACTCGTCAGTGACTTTGTGCCCACGGGCGACCAGCCACACGCCATCGAGGGCGTATGCCGCGACCTGCGCGCCGGCTCGCGGCACGTCTGCCTGCTCGGCGCAACGGGCACGGGCAAGACCTTCACGATGGCGAACGTCATCGCCACACTCCAGCGACCCACGCTCATCATCAGCCACAACAAGACCCTCGCGGCCCAGTTGTACGAGGAACTCCGCCAGTTCTTCCCGCACAACAGCGTCAACTACTTCGTCTCCTACTACGACTTCTACCAGCCCGAAGCGTACATCCCAGCCCGCGACATCTACATCGAGAAGGACGCAAGTCGCAACGACGATCTCGACATGCTCCGGCTCGCCGCAACGAGCAGCATCCTCAGCCGCCGCGACACCATCGTCGTCGCCTCCGTCTCCTGCATCTTCGGCCTCGGCTCGCCGGAGGCATACGCCCAGCGAGTGCTCAGCATCACCCGCGGCAGCCGCATCAACCGGCGCAACTTCTTCCTCGCCCTCAACGCCATGCAATACCAGCGAGTGGACGTCGAGTTCAAACGCGGCTCGTACCGCGTCCGCGGAGACGCCGTCGAGGTGTGGCCCGCCTACGAACGTTTCGCCGTCCGTGTCGAGCTCTTCGGCGATGAGATCGACCGTGTGGACCTGATCGACCCCACCGGCGGCGACCTGCTCGCCGAAGAGCGGCAGTTCTTCCTGTACCCGGCGGTCCACTACGTCATGCCGGAGGAGGAGATTCAGCCGATCCTCGACTCGATCCGCACCGACCTCGACGACCGCGTGTTGGAACTCCGCTCGCAGGGGAAACTCCTCGAAGCCCAGCGCCTGCTCGCGCGCACGAAGTACGACCTCGAAATGATCGAGGAGGTCGGGTACTGCTCCGGCATCGAGAACTACTCGCGCTACTTTGACGGTCGCGCCCCCGGCGAGCGTCCGTTCACTCTGCTCGACTACTTCGAGCGCGCTCCGACGCGGGATGAGCAGTCGCAACGCGGCGACGTGGCAAAGCGGCAGAGTGACGAGCCTGGAGGCGAAGAAGCCGCACACCCCGTCACTCCGTCACTTCGTTACTCCCCCACTTCCTCCGTGAGCGACTGGCTCCTCATCGTTGACGAGTCCCACGTCACAATCCCGCAGGTGCGCGCGATGTTCAACGGTGATCGTGCTCGCAAGGAGGTGCTTGTCGAGCACGGGTTCCGCCTTCCTGCCGCGCTCGACAACCGACCGCTGCGGTTCGAGGAGTTCGAGTCGATGGTGCCGCAGGTCGTGTTCGTCAGCGCGACACCGGGACCGTACGAACTCGGCATGACGAGCGGTGCGGTCCACGAGCAGGTCATCCGCCCGACCGGACTGCTCGACCCCGAGATCGAGGTGCGTCCGGCGTCGAACCAGGTGCAGGACTTGCTGGTGCGCTGCCGCGAGCGTGCCGCCGCGGGCGAGCGTGTGCTCATCACCGCCCTGACCAAGCGGCTCTGCGAAGACCTGACCGGCTACCTCGACCAGCAGGGCCTGCGAGTACGCTATCTGCACAGCGAGATCGACACGCTCGAGCGCGTCGGCATCCTCACCGACCTGCGCCTGGGCGAGTTCGACGTGCTCGTGGGCGTCAACCTCCTCCGCGAAGGGCTTGACCTGCCCGAAGTTTCGCTCGTGTGCATCCTCGACGCGGACAAGGAGGGTTTCCTGCGCTCCGCTACGAGTCTCATCCAGCAGATGGGCCGCGCGGCACGCAACGAGAACGCCAAGGTCGTCATGTACGCCGACTCGGTTACCCCCGCCATGCAGGCCGCGATCGACGAAACCGAGCGTCGTCGTGCCAAGCAGGTCGCCTACAACCGTGAGTACGACGTGACGCCCACCACTATCCGCAAGGCGATCAGGCGGGGGCTGGAGAGTGAACTCAAAGCCCGCCGCACGGCCCGCGAGGCCTCGCTCACCAGCGAACGCCCGCTCGATGCGGCGACGCTGCTCGCCGAGATCGAGGGCGAGATGCGCGAAGCGGCCGAATCGCTGAACTTCGAGCGTGCAGCCGAACTGCGAGACCAGGCCGCGACGATCCGAAGGCTGATCGAAGAGCACGGCGGCCACGCCCCCGGGCTGCCCACCCATGGCGAGCCTCACGAACCGCTCCTGCTCCGACGCGCGGAGGTCGAGGAAGCCCTGCGATCAAAGGGCGGCCAGCGCCGGCGCAAGCCCGGGATGGCCGGGGTGCATCCGAGGGCGAAGGAGCGCCGCACCCGCCGCAAGCCCCACTGACTCGCCCCTAGCATGGTCCGTGGAACCAGCAGCAACGAGAACGCCCCCACATCGCCGCAAAGGCGAGTTCCCTCGCCGCCTCGGGCTGTACCTGCTGGGCGTGGCGATCGGTCTCATCATGCTCGGGCTGGTCCAGCGGGCGAAGCACGCCGCGACCGCCCCACAGCCCCAGCCGTCCGCTCCGGCCGAGACCGGCGAGTAACACCGACGACCTACGATCGCTCCCACGGAGGGAGATGGATGCCCCGCGCCGCGACAGAGCCAAGGAAGAGCCGCCCGAAACCAGCGCCGAAGGCCTCGCCCCAGCCCCTGCCCGCCGACGCGCCGGAACCTCGCCGCCAGCCGCCTCCGGACCGGTTCATCCGCGTGCGCGGGGCACGCGAGCACAATCTCAAGAACCTTGACGTGGACATCCCGCGCGACCGGCTCGTGGTCATCACGGGTCTGTCCGGCTCGGGCAAGTCTTCGCTGGCGTTCGACACGATCTTCGCCGAGGGGCAACGCAAATACATGGAGTCGCTCTCCGCGTACGCCCGTCAGTTCCTTGAACAACTGAAGAAGCCCGATGTTGAGGAGATCGAGGGCATCCCGCCGACCATCGCCATTGAGCAGCGGTCCGCCTCGGGCAATCCCCGCTCGACCGTCGCTACAACGACCGAAATCTACGACTACCTGCGCCTACTCTACGCCCGGTGCGGCACGCCGTACTCATGGGCGCCCACGAAGACCCGCAAGGACGGCACGATCGTCGAGCGGGCGGGCGTGCCGATCTCGGCGACGAGCGCGACGCAGATCGTGGACACGATCATGGGCCGACCCGCATCCGCGAGCCGACTCATGGTCCTTGCCCCCGTTGTGCGCGGTCTGAAAGGGTTCCACAAGGACACGGCAGAGCGGCTGCATCGGCAGGGCTGGTCGCGGGCGCGCGTCGATGGCACGGTCGTTGACCTGCGCGATGCCCTCGCCCGCGGCGGCGAGAACCCGCTCGGCCTCGGGCGCTACGAGAAACACACCATCGAGGCCGTCGTCGATCGGCTCACCCTTGACGCCGACTCGCGCCAGCGACTCGCCGAATCTGTCGAGGCCGCGCTCCGATTGTCTGAAGGCTCCGTTATCCTTGCTGTCGAGCCCGCTGCATCGCCTCAGGATTCAACACCCGGGACTCGGGACTCCGGAACCGACCACGCCTTTTCAACGCGTTTTGCCGACCCCGAACGCCCAGAGTACGCCCTCGAAGAGATCAGCCCGCGCCTGTTCAGTTTCAACTCCCCCTACGGCGCGTGCCCTCGCTGCCACGGCCTGGGCAACCTCGCCGAGTTCGACGAGAATCTCGTGCTGCCCGACGACGCCAAGAGCCTGGCCGAAGGCGCGGTCGCGGCGTGGAACAAGAACGGCCCGGTCCGCGCCTGGTACAACCGCAAACTCCGCCGTTTCTGCAAGACCTTCGGCGTATCCTTCCATCAGCCGGTCCGCGAGTTTTCCGCCGATACACGCCGCGCGCTGCTGCACGGCACGGGCAAGGAGGCCCCCCGAACACGCCAGTTCGAGGGGGTCATCCCGAACGTCGCCGCATGGTGGGAATCCACCGAGAACCCCGGCGTGAAGGAGTGGCTCAGCGGGTTCTTCTCTCAGCGCCCTTGCCCCGAGTGCCGCGGCGACCGCCTGCGCATCGAAGCGCTGCACGTGATGCTGACGAGCGAGCACCGCGCCGACGCCGCCCGCGCCGCGTCTGGCTCCGTCATCGGCCGACCCGCGAACGACGGTACGATGCTCAACATCGCCGAGCTCTCGCGCCTCACCATCAACGACGCGATCGCGTTCGTCGAGGGACTCCGACTCACCAACGAGCAGCGCACGATCGCGGAACCGATCCTGAAAGAGGTCGGCAGCCGTCTTCGCTTCCTGACCAGCGTCGGCCTCGAATACCTCAGCCTCGACCGCCGTACCAGCACGCTCTCGGGAGGGGAGGCCCAGCGTATCCGCCTCGCCACGCAGGTCGGGTCGGGGCTGGTCGGCGCGTGCTATGTCCTCGACGAGCCGACCATCGGTCTGCACCAGCGTGACAACGGCCGGCTCGTGCGCACACTCCGTCATCTTGCCGACATCGGCAACACCGTCATCGTCGTCGAGCATGACGAGGAGATGATCCGCGCCGCTGACCACCTCATCGACGTCGGCCCCGGCCCGGGCGTCCACGGCGGGACCGTCGTTGCGCAGGGAACCGTGCGGCAGGTCTGCGACACGCCAGGTTCGATCACGGGCGACTATCTCGCAGGGCGACGCTCGATCGAGACCCCACTGAGCCGCCGTCCTCTCGACCCGACCCGCAACGCCATCGCCGTCAGGGGCGCGAAGCAGAACAATCTGAAGGACATCGACGCCGTGTTCCCACTGGGCGGCATCGTCTGCGTCACCGGCGTCTCAGGCTCCGGCAAGAGCACGCTCGTGAACGACGTGCTGCTCAAGGCCGCCCGAAAGCACCTGCTCGGCGCGCGGGAGACGCCCGGCGAGCACGCGCGCTTCACCGGACTCGGCCGCATCGACCGAGTCATCGAGGTGGACCAGTCGCCGATCGGCCGCACCCCGCGCTCGAACCCCGCCACCTACACCGGATTCTTCGACGACGTGCGACGCATCTTTGCACAGACGAAGGAGGCACGCATCCGTGGCTACAAGCCCGGGCGGTTCAGCTTCAACGTCTCAGCCCAGAACGGAGGCGGGCGGTGCGAAGCCTGCCAGGGACAGGGCCTCAAGAAGATTGAGATGCACTTCCTGCCGGATGTTTATGTCGAGTGCGAGGTCTGCCGCGGCCGGCGCTACAACCGCGAAACCCTCGAAGTCGCCTACCGCGGCAAGAGCATCGCAGACGTGCTGGACATGACCGTTGAGGAGGCCCGCACGTTCTTCGAGAACCACCCGAAGATTCACCGCTTCGTCTGCTCGCTGCACGACGTGGGGCTGGACTACCTGACGCTCGGGCAACCTTCGACGACTCTCTCCGGCGGTGAGGCCCAGCGCATCAAGCTCGCGGCCGAACTCGGCAAGGGCATCCGTCCCGACGGCACGGGCACGGGCGAACGCACCCTCTACGTCCTCGACGAGCCGACCACGGGCCTGCACTTCGAGGACGTGCGCAAACTCGTCGCGGTGATGAACCGCCTCGCCGACGCCGGCAACACCCTCGTCGTCATCGAGCACAACCTCGACGTCGTCAAGTGCGCCGACTGGATCATCGACCTCGGCCCCGAGGGCGGCGACGCTGGCGGCAACATCGTCGCCGAGGGCGCGCCCGAACAGGTCGCCCGCGTCCAGCGGAGCTACACGGGCCAGTACCTGCGCCGGATGCTGGCGTAGACAGCGCGTCGCTCTTTGTCGTGGCTTCCCCTGCCGTGCGCGTCGCGTTGCGGCCTCGCTCCTATCATCTCAACGCATGGCCCGCGATCCGAGCGAGTCCGACAGCGTCATCATCATCGGCCCCGGCATCGACTCCGAACGCCTCCCCGATGAGCCGTGCCGCGCCGACCCAGCCGCGTTCTCCTTTGCCGCCGACGAGGAGCACAATCGCCGCGAGGGCCGGCGCCTGCTGCTCCGGCTCATCGTCGCGTTCGGCCTCGTGATCCTGCTCGGCTTCGTCTGCTTCGTTGTGCTGCCGGGCTTCGGCGTCCACCTGCCGCCGATCGTGCCGCTCGCCGCTTTCGCCGCGATCGTGCTCGGTTCACTGCTCACCGCAAAGGCCGAGGGCCACTTCCCCCCGCCGCAACGAAAGCCTGACGACGACGGCCGCCCCATCGGGTGCTGCCCAGGCCCTCGCCCGCCGCGCAGCCTGCGATAGCCCTACGGCCGCGCCGTCACGAACACGAGCACCGCGGCGAACGCGATCGCCATCAGCAGCAGCGCGACCAGCCACAGCCCCGCTGTCCGCGCTTCGACCGCGAGGGACCGCCCGACCGCCGCCTGCCGGATCGAACTCAGCGTCAGCAAAGCCCCGCACGCCGGACACGCCGAGCCGGCTTCGCCGTGCAATCGTAGACGGCACTCTGGGCACTCCGCGCCGTGCTTCGCAAGATACTCCACGAGCCAACGGCGCTCGGCGTCCGGGTCGGCGGACGGCACGGCATCGACACGCAGGCTGAGCCGCAGCACGACGCCGCACTCGGGGCACTTCGGAGCCGCAATGCCGCGAAGCGAGTACCTGCACCGCGGGCAGGGCACGTCGCGATCCGCAAGAAACGCGATCAGCATTTCTTCGCGCGTCATGCCGACTCCTGCTTCTACGCCCCCACCCCCGCCCTCTCCTTCTCAGCCCGCCGCCGCTTCAGTTCCGCATCCACGAACGGCTCCAGATACCCCTGCAGCACCTTCTCGTAGTTGCTCTCCTCGTAGCCGGTCCGGTGGTCCTTCACACGGTTGTCGTAGAACACGTAGCTGCGGATCTGCGTCCCCCAGCCGCGGCCCATCTCCGCGCCCTTGGCCTCAGCCAGCTCACGCTCGCGCTTCTCTTCCTCGAGTTGCTCCAGTTTCGCCGTCAGCAGCGTCATGGCCTGATGCTTGTTCTGCGGCTGGTCACGGTAGGTGCTTGCCACCACCATGATCCCCGTCGGCTTGTGCACGATGCGGCACGCCGACGCCACCTTGTTGACGTTCTGCCCGCCCGGGCCGCTGGATCGCGCGAAGTACGTGATATCGAGGTCCTTGTCCGGGATTTCCAGCGCAACATCCTCGAACTCGGGCGTCACGTCCACGCTCGCGAAACTCGTCTGCCGCTTGCCCTGCGAGTTGAACGGCGACACCCGCGCCAGCCGGTGCGTCCCCCGCTCGCAACTCAGGTATCCGAACGCGTACGGCCCTTTCACGTGCAGCGTCACGTGGTCGATCCCAACCTCCGTGCCGAACGTCTTGGAAATCTCTTCGAGTTTCCATCCCATCCGTTCGCAGTAGTAGATGTACATCCGCAGCAGCATCTCGGCCCAGTCGTTGGCCTCGGTGCCGCCGTCGCCGGCCGAGATGGTCAGGTAGCAGTTCCGATGGTCGTGCTTGCCCGAGAGCAGCGACTGCAGCTCGACCTGCTCCATTCGCCCGACCAGGCCGTGCAACGACTCGTCGGCCTCGGCGAGCAGGTCCTTGTCGCCCGACTCCTTCGCCATCTCGTACGCGAGTCTCGCGTTCTCGAAGTCCTCAACGATCGACTTGAGCGGGTCCGTCTGGGCCTTGAGCAGTTTCAGTTCCGCCACCGTGGCCTTCGCGGCCTCCGGGGCGTCCCAGAAACCCGGCTCGCCCATCTTCGTCTCAAGTTCCGCCAGCCTGCGGCGTTTGGACTCGTAGTTAAAGAGAGTCGCGGATGGTTACGATCCGCGCCTCAAGGTCGTCGATCACGGGCTGGTGGGCGTCGAAGTGCATGGCGGCTCCTGCTCGGACGGGACTCTAGGCCGACCGCCGGCCTGCTTCGCCCGATCCGGCAACCCCGCACGACCGGGCCGATATTCTTGTCAGACCGCGCCGAACTCCCACCCCGGCGGCGTTCATGCTCCACGAACGGCCACGGCCGCTCGACAAGGAGACCGCCATGCCGACGAACCATGCCCGGATGCGCCCGTTCGCCCTTGCGACCGTCGCTCTGACTTGCGCCACGCCCCTCCTGACCGCCCAGTCCGTCCCGAGTACCCAGCCGGAGCCTGGCTCCGTGCAAGCGAGACAGAACCTCACGCAGGCGGCCGCGTCACGCACCCAGGACACCTCTCCCCTTCTCACGCTCCGGTTCCCCGGCGGCTCGCTGCCCGAGTATGCCCAGGCCGTGAAGTTGGCGTCCGAAGGCAGCCCGGTCAACGTCGTCATCCGCGGAGAGGCCGATGACGTTCGCATCCCGCAGGTGTTCCTCGAACGTGTCTCCGCGAGGTCCGCCCTCGAACTCGTGACCGGCTCCTACACCATCAACGATCTGCCTGTTCGAGTGGACCTGTCGATTCCCGGTGCGTTCCCCAACGCCTTCACGGGACCGGGAGAACCGATCTACCTCATCGAAGTCCGACGGGAGACCGGCCGACGGACGCTCCAGACCGGCCGTCTCATGCCAGCGGAGACCCTCGTGGTCTCGATCCGCGACCTGATCACGCCACTGCCGGGCGAACCTGCGGATTCGCCCCTGCCGCGCGAGGCCGTGCTCACCGCGATCGAGACCGCGCTCACCACGGCCACCCCCGACGCCGATCCAGCCGTCCGCTTCCACGAGGATACGGGTCTTGTCATCATGAACGCGCCGCCGGTCGCGCTCGGGGCGGCACAGAGCGCGATCAACGCCATCAGCGCGGACCTTGCCCGCCGGCGCGAGATCGTCAAGTCGCAGTTGTCCCGCTCGATGGCAGACGCTGCCAGACTCGAGATGGAACTCACCGATGCGCGGGCGAACTTCGAGCTGCAATCGATCGGGATCGAGCGTGCAAAGCAGCGTGTCGCCGTTGCCGAGCAGGAACTCAACGAACGCAGGAAACTGGCCGAGCAGTCGGCGATTCCTCCCTCGGACCTTCGGGAGAGCGAGGAACGGCTCGCGGAAGCGGTCACGATGATGCGTGCGGCAGAGGTCGAGCGCGAGCGTGCCGCCCATCGCATGACGGCGATGCAGTCGATGCTCGAGACCGCGCGGGCGCCGTCGCAGGGTGCGGGAACCGATCCGGCCGCGCGGCTCGCCGCCGAGAACCTGTCGCTGCGAGAGCGTGTTGCCGCGCTCGAAGCCGAACTCAAGGCCATGCGCGAGGAGATCGCCCGGCTCCGAGGCCGGGCCGGAGGGGGACGCTGACCGCATCGCTCGCCATCGCCGCAGCCCGGCCCGCCCGCGTGGAACCCACGCCGTCCATGCCGCGTCCAGCGCCCGCCGCGCTCGCCCCATCCGAGCGCGGCGACGCCACACGCGATCTGACAGCCGCCATTTCCAGGGGCGACGGTTCCGCCCTCGCCTGCTTCTACGAAGCCTGGTTCGATCGCGCCTTTGACGCCGCCCGATCCCTGACCGGCCGTGACGAGTCGTTCTGCCTCGACGTGGTCCAGGACGCGATGATCCGAGTCGCACGCCGCATCCCGACGCTGCCTGACGAACAGTCACTCGAACGCTGGTTCGTTCGAGTTGTGCGATCGGCCGCGCTCGACCGGCTGCGCCGCGAGAAGCGCCGCATCCTCCGTGAACGCTCACGCTCGCCTGCACCAGCGCCCGCTCGTCCCGACGAACTCTGCGAGGTGCTCGAACGGATCGACCGACTTCGCGCTGTCCTCGCCGGACTTCCCGCCGAAGATCGCTCGCTCATCGACGCTCGCTTCGGCCGGTCGCGCACGCTGCGCGAGTCCGGCGATCAGGCGGGCCTGACCGGTGATGCCGCCCACGGCCGCTTGCGGCGCATCCTCAACCGTTTACGCGACACCGCATCGGAGAAACACCCATGACCGCCGGCCCGACCGACAACACAGCGCTCAGTCCCGCTGGCCTCGCACGTCGCGACCGGATTCTCTCGCTAGCGCAGGGTGCCCTGCGCGCTCGCGTGCGCCGTCGCATCACAGTCCGGGCCGCACTCGCCGCGCTGCCACTGGCGGTAGCCATCGCGACAGGAGCCGTGCTCACGCGGCAGCAGCCGAAGCCAGCGCCACTGCCGATCGCTCATCGAGACTCGGAGGGAGCGTCCGAACCGCTCCTGCCCCCTGTCTCCCCGGGTTCCCGTGTTGAGATCGTTCGCTCCGACCCCAGCATCCTCCAGCGCACCGCGATTGTCGTCGCGCCTTCGCGCACCAAGACTCTTGACGACCGTGCCCTCGCGGATGCCCTCGCGCAGGCTGGTCTGCCGGCGGGCGTGATCCGCACACCCGATCGCGTCACCATCGCCCCGATCGTGCGCTCCGCGGCATTGCCCCCGCCCCTGCCGGGCGGCGATCCGGGCGCGCTCCCCGCCGCGCCGACCGGCTGACCCACCCCCGGCTATCGTCCCCCGTGCCGTACATGCCGGGAACCATCGCCATCGGCGTCTCGACCCAGACGCCCGCCCCGGCGCAGAGCGAAGCGGTGGCCTTCATCGCGCTCGCGGTCGTGCTCGTTGCCTCGTTGCTGGTCGTCATCGCGCTGGGCGCGTTCGCGTTGATCGTTTCTCGCCGTCGCCGCCTCGCGCGCGCGCAGGTCCCTTCCTCCCCCGACGAGCCGCCGATCGACGCCTGGGCAGAGGCGGGCCGGAGGGTTCCGCTCGAAGAAGGCCCCGCAACCGAACCCGGCTCCGACTGACGCGCACCCGAGGACCGAAGATGCCACGCTCCGATTCCGATACCGCCGGCGATCCGACCAGTTCGCTCGCGGATCGCCCCGTTGCACTCGTGACAGGCGGCGTGCGGCGGGTCGGGCTTGCGGTTGCGCACGCCCTCGCCGATGCCGGCTGCGACCTGATCGTCACCTGGCGCAGCGACGCGGACGCCGCGCGCAAGGCCGCCGCGCTTCTGCACAAGGCAGGCGCCAGCGTCCGTCTCGAACGCCTCGATCTTGAAGACCTCGCCTCGGTTGCCGCGCTCGGCGAGATGCTCGCCGTCGAACTCAAGCGCCTGGACGTGATCGTCCACAACGCCTCGGTGTACGGCCCCACGCCGCTTGCCCGCATCACCTCCGAGGCGATCTCGCGCCACTTCCGCGTGAATGCGCTCTCGCCGCTCTTGCTCTCTTCGCGTCTGGCGGGCCGCCTCGCCGAGTCACCGCGACCCGGCGGCGGCTCGATCGTCGCCATGCTGGACATCCACTCGCTGGGCCGCCCACGACGCGGGTACTCGGCGTACTCCATGTCCAAGGCCGCCCTCGCCGAGATGGTCCAGAGCCTCGCCCGCGAACTCGCCCCGCGCGTTCGGGTCAACGGGGTCGCGCCCGGCGTCGTCGCGTGGCCCGAGTCAGGCGCCGAGGCCGACCCGGAGGCACAGAAGGCCTACCTCAAGCGTGTCCCGCTCGCTCGCGCCGGCACGCCGCAGGACGCAGCCGAGGCGGTGCGCTGGCTCGCCCTCGACGCGCACTATGTCACGGGCGAGATCGTCCGTGTCGACGGCGGGCGCTGGGTCGCCTGAGGCTCATCCGCCGCAGCCAGCCGTCCACGAGTTCAGGAACGCGAGCACGTCCAGCGTGTTCACTTCTCCGTCCATGTTCAGGTCCGCCCGCTCGTCCCCGTTCACCCATGCGTTGAGGAAAGCCAGCACGTCCAGCGTGTTCACGTCTCCATCGCAGTTCCAGTCCGCGGGGCAGTCGGGCGACGGACAATCGACGCCGAGGATCGTGAACGGGCCGGGCGTCACCGCAGAAGCGGGAGGGTTCGTCGCCAGCGTGAACCGCAGGTGTGCGTTCGTCGTCGAGGGGAGCGACGCGGGCAGCAGCCACTGGAACCGTCCGTTGCTCGGCACGCCCGCCGCGACTTCGCTCCAGGGACCGTTCGGGCCGGCGGTCGAGAGCTCGATCGTCATGGTCGGCATCCCGCCGACACGGTCGCCCTCCGGAATGGCCGCGTGCCAGCGCACAAACCGAGTCTGACCCGCGATGAACGTTTGCCCGCCGCGCGGATAGACCGGATGCACCCACGCCTGCTCCGGCGCCGAGGCGTTCGCATAGAACCGCGGGCGGTTCGTGCCTCCGGTCCACCAGTGGCAGTTCTCCTCCGCCACCGTCACGATGTCCGGGTAGCCGTTATGGTCGGCATCCGCGCCGGTCCGCAGCGCGGCCGCGTTCCCGCATCCTTCCGGCGTCACGATCTGCGCGAAGAGCGACCACCCGCCGCTCCCGTCCCGTCCGTAGATGTCCACCTGCCCCGGCCGATAGGCGATGACCTCGCCCGAGCCGTCCAAGTCCATGTCCGCGATCTGGGTGCGGTGGTACGACACGCCGATGGAGGAGAGGTTGCCTGACAGATTCTGCCACTGCCCGGGCGCGATCATCTTCCAGACGTGCAGCGCGCCTGACGAAGTCCACGCGATCTCCTCGCGCTCGTCCCCGTCGACGTCGCCGATCGACAGTCCGGAACGCCACGGTCCGCCGCCGAGATTCCCGTCCGCGAGCACGAACGCCCCGGTCCCGTCGCCGAGATACACGGTCCCCGCTCCGTGCGAGGCCGCGAAGTCGGCGTTACCGTCGGCGTTGAAGTCGCCGAAATGGAACTCCATCGACGAGTTGCCGCCGAGAAACCCGAACGTGCGCGGCCACGTCCCGTCGCCGTTGTTTCGGTGCACGTGGACGCCGTCGCAGCAGCCGAATGCGACCGATCCGACGTCGAGCAAACCGTCGTTGTCGATGTCGGCGAGATCGGTCGAGAACATGCCCCACGATTGGCCGTGCTGGCCAAGCCCGTCGTCCCACGGCGTCCAGTTCCGCCCCGTGCCGTCGCCGAGCGCAACCTCGAGCACCTGGTTGCCGAAGTCGTTCGAGGACCAGTCGTGATGCATGCCGTACGCGGCGTCCAGCAGTCCGTCGTTGTTCACGTCGGCGATCGATATGCCTCCGTAGCCGAAGTATCCGGTCTGGTAGTGCGACCAGACGCCAAGCCCGTTGCCGAACCAGACCATGATGCCGGACTGGTTGCTGTTGACGAATGGGCTGCCGTGATCACCGATGGACACCAGGTCGAGGTGCCCGTCGCCGTTCAGGTCGGCGAACTCGAACTCCGTCCGGCCGCCCTCCATGCCGGGGAGGTGAAGCCCGGTCGAGCGATCAACGAACGACAGCGACACCGTCTGGGCCGCCGCCGCGTGCACGGAGATCGCAACCCAGATCGCCGGCATCAGCCCTTGTGCTCCGTTCATCGCACGCTCCTCCTCGCTCGCCTCAGTGTTTGCTGCTCGCAGAGTATCGCGCACCTCACCGTGATGCAATGCGCACCCCGCCGCCGCAGATGAGCTGCCCCGGCCCGGTGCACGTGTTGTCTCATTTCCGATCCACTACCGCCCTGCCGACCTGCGGCCTGTCGCTCTCGTTTCCCTCCGCCACGCGGCCCTGCACTCGGGGCAGACGGTGCAGCCGTCGTCGTCTTCCGGCACTCCCGCCAGCGGGTAGTCGCACGAAGCGCACGCGCCAGCGCCGACAATGAAGCGCGCGATCTCCGACGCGAAGAACCGCCGTGCCAGGAAGGCCATTGCCAACGGGCCGGGCAAGCCCACGGCTGCGCCGCTCAGCATTGCGAGCGTGATTCTGGACGGAGTCAGACCTGGGGGGGAACCGAGAATCGTGCCCGTCACCAACGGCACGATCAATGCCGGCAGGAAGACGGCCGGCAAGGCAAGCACGAGAACGATCACCGCTGATCGCCGCGCCCTCGGCGAACGCTGCAGCGCGGCGTGCATCCGCCACCGCTCCTTCGCTGTCGTCGCCGACCGACGAATCAACGGCACCCGCCTGCTCCGGTCGTCCCTGACAGAAGCCGGCGCGAGCAGCCTGCATGGCGTCGCACGCTTCATTCGCCTGAATGCAGCGAAGCCGGAACGGCCCTGAGCATTTTGACCACAGCCTTCAACCTCGCCACCTCCCGCCGCACCGCCTCGGCATCCCCGTCCTCCACCGCGCGCCGCAGGCCGGGCAGCGGCCAGGAGCCGTACCCGCTGTCCGGGTCCGTCGCGATGTACAGGCTCTTGTACCAGGGCCGGTCGGCCAGGCCCGCCCCGTCCGACCATGCACGCTGCGCCGCGAACAACGCCGCGTTCGCGCGCGCGAGGTCGTCGCCGGTCAGCCTCCCTTCCGCCATCGCGGCCTCCATCGCATCCAGCGCCCGCACCAGCGCGCCCTCGCACTCTGCCGCCGCGGCGTCCAGCGCGGCCAGCTCCGCAGCCACCGCTCCCCCCCCTTCCGCCCTCCCACTCTCGGCCGCCGGCCCCGCGAACACGCCCGTCTCCACGCCGCGCTTCGTGATCTCCCGCAGGTGCCGGCGCAGGCTCGACACGCCCGCCGCGGGGTCCAGCGGCAGCAGGGGCGCGTCCGCGAGCCTGGCCGTCGTCGCCACGGTCATCCGCGCGATCATCAGCGCAGGCTCGTAATCCTCGCCTACGACGTGGCGGTACCACCGCAGCGTGTCGTACGCCGTGTGGTAGTTCACCCCGGGGCTGCCCCCGCCCGAGAAACCCGCGCCCGCAACGCCCGCGTGCGCCACGAACGGCAGATGGTCGCTCCCGCCGCCGAGTTCGCCCATGCCCGGCTCACCCCCCGCGCCCCACGCTTCAAACACGGATCGTTCGGGGTCGCGCGCCTGCGGCACGGCCTTGGCCGCGCTCGCGATCACGCGCCGCAGGCTCGGCGTCGCCGCGGCCCCGAAGTTCGGCCCCATCGACGCCATGTCCAGGTTGATGTACGCGACGGCCCCACCCCCGCTCACGCCCTCCAGCCGATCGCGGTTCCCCTCCACCCACTCCGTCGAGCCGATCAGCCCGTGCTCTTCCGCGCCCCACGCCGCGAAGACGATGCTCCGCCGCGGCCGCTCGCCCGCCGCGGCGCGCTCGCTGAACGCTCTTGCCGCCTCCATGAGCGAGATCATCCCGCACATCGCGTCGGCCGCGCCGTGGCCCCACGCGTCGTGGTGGCACCCGATGACGACGAAGCGCTCAGGCTCTTCGCGTCCGCGCAGCGTCGCCAGCACGTTCGCTGATTCGACGATCCGCCGCTCCTGCTCGACCTTCACGCGCACGCGCAGCCCGTCGCCGCCGGTGACGCGGTACGGCAGCGGCAGCCCTCCCTGCCATCCCTGCGGCACGACATCGCCGCGCATGCGCCGCATGATCGTGTGGGCCGCGCCCCAGCCGATCGGCTGCACCGGGATGCGCGGCAGCGCGACCGCGTCCGGGTCCAGGCGCGGGGCGTCTCGCGTCGCCTCGACGCCCGGCGTGAGCGGGTCGCCGGGCGAGGCGAGCGTCACGATCGAGCCGCGCTGGATGCACGAGTCGTTGAGGTACCCGCCCTCGGGGTACATGAGGCCCTTGACGTACCCGTCGTCGGCGGGGTCGCTGTAGATGAGCAGCGCGGCCGCGCCCGCTTCCTCCGCGAACTTGGCCTTGAAGCCCCGGTAGTTCCCGCCGTAGCGCGCGATGACGACCTTGCCGGCGCAGTCCACGCCGAGCGCGGCCAGACGCTCGAAGTCCTCCCTGCGTCCGTAGTTCGCGTAGACGACCCCGCCGGTCGCCTCGCCGCTGCCCGAGTAGGCGTTCCACCCGAAGCCGACGGGGTCGGCGGCGGTGTCGGGGTCTTCGGGCAGGGGCGTCTCGCCGAGCGGGAGCAGCCCCCCCCCGATGACCTCGACCTCTGCCGCGATCGGCCGCGAGAGGTAGGCCCAGAAGCGGTGGACCTCGACCTCGAGGCCCATGTCGGCGAACGCCGCGGCGAGCGTGTCGATCGTCTCCCGGTCCCCCTCCATGCCCGCGACGTGCGGCCGCGACGCGAGCAGGTCGTGCCACGCCCACAGCCGCTCCGCATCCGGGATCGCGTTGAGCCGGGCCTCGTACGCCGCGAACCCATCGCGTTTGGCAGCGGGCCACCACGGCAGCTCGTCCACCGGCGCAAAGGCGGCCCGATCCTGTCGCGCGGCCGCGCCTCCGAGCGATCCGCAAAGCGCCGCCGCCGCGATCACGCTCATCACCCGCATCGCGTGCCTCCCATCCCACCCCCCGGCAGCACATTACCCCCGCGCCCCTCGCCCTGCGAGCCGCACCGGGCGTTCGTCGGGCCGCGCCCGCGCGGGGGATCGGCCCCCCCTGCGCGCCCCGCCCGATCCGGAAAGAAAAGCGGCGGCCCGCAGAACGCGAACCGCCGCCGTGATGCGTGTCACGCGGGTCACACCCGCCGCCGCTCAGCGACGCCGACGCAGCATGGGAAGGCCCAGCGCGAGGACGGCCAGGCCGCTCGGCGAAGGAACGTTACACACGTAGTAGTACAGGTTGCGGTGGAACTCGTCCGTGTTGTCGGTCCACAGGGGGTGCTCGCCGAAGAACGGCAGCGTCAGCCCGCCGAACACGACGTGGCCGGCGCCGTACGACTTCTCGGCCAGGATCACGTCCGGCCCGCTCGAGCCGAACATCAGGTCCGTCAGCCCGCTCCCGTACACGATGTCGTGCGCCAAGTAGTCGCCGTCGAAGAACCCGCCCGTCACGCCGAACGGACCCTGGTAGATCGGGTGGCTCGTGTCCACGGCGTTGCCGAAGTCGTGCGGGAAGTTGTTGTCAAGGAACACGCCGAAGCCGACGTCGAGCACCATCGGGGCCGATCCCCAGCGGGCCGCGTTGATGAGCATCTTGCCCCCGCCCGCGACGAAGGCCTCCATCGCCGCGCGGTTGGCGTTGACGAAGGCGTTGAACTCAGCGTCCGCGCCGTTGCCGCCGTCCATGATGATGCAGTCGTAGTTCGTGAAGATGCCGTTCCCGACCGCGGTCGGGAAGTCCAGCCGCGTCCACCCGCCGCCGCCGAACACGTCGTTCAACGCGTTCACGTTCCCGGGCATGCCCCACGGCTCGCCGCCGGTCCCGCTCACGTACGCCACCTGCGCGGAAGCGGCCATGCAGACCGATGCCGCCGCGCCCAACGCGATAAACCCTCTCATGCGTGTCTCTCCTTCGAAGTGTGAGGAACTTCTCTCTCCGGCCGACCCCTACAGGACCGACTCAGTCGCCCGCCATGCTACCACCCCCGTCCCGACCCGCCCAAGAAAAATCCCGGACTCCCACCCATTCCGCCATGACCGGCACACCCCCGGCCCCGACGCCCGACGACCTGAACAACGCCCCAACGAGCCTCGACGGTGCCTCAACGAGCCGCGACCGTGAGGGAGCGGGTTCCCCCTCTGATGTCCACTGTCCATTGTCCACTGCCCACTATCTCCCCCCGCCCCGAAGGGGCGGCGGGCTGTAGCCACGGGTGGAGCGGCGGCGCGGCGCAGCCCGCCGACGCGCAACCCGTGGGACCGGGTTCCCCTCATCTTCTCCCCGCCCCGAAGGAGCGGCGGAGCAGGGAACCGTCTGCAGCCCGGGAACACCACGCGATCGCGGGATATTCCCCTGCCCCTCGGGGGCAGGGTCGAGAAACACACCGCGCCATCTGTGGTCATGGATGACTGCACCCGCAAACTGATCGCCGAGGCGACAGGGTGGCGTGCCGTCAGTAAGCAGCGACTCAGGCGAACAACCCCATCTGCTCAGCCGGTGCGGCCTGCATTGGCGCCAGGCGGTCGGCCAAGCATTCGCGCGAGACCACGTACACGTACTCCTTGTTCTTCAGGTGACTGATCTTGCCGACCTTCTCCCCCTGCGGGTTGTAGATGCCGATCTGTGCGCCAACGTAACGCTTGAAATCGTTCTCGATGGTCGTGACCTTGCCCTCGCCGTTCCACATCGCCGCGAGCATGGATTCCATCGCCTCGCGGGACAGGTACCCTTCGTTGTTGAACGAGACAACCAGCACCGGGGCTCGCACGGCGGCGAGAAGCCGCCGCATCACGCCCGCAAACTGCGGTCGTGAGTTGAAGACACTCTGACGCCCCCGAACGTCCACACGCTTGCACGCGACGCCGTACACCTCGGGCTTGTCCCAGCGGACCAACGACTCCCAGACGTGGTAGTTGCCCAGGTACGAGTGCTGGTTGTACGGCGGGTCGATGTAGGCCACGTCGGCTTCGAGGAGTTTCGCCGCTTCGATCGCGTCGAGGCACGTGGCCTGCCCCTTGCCGTGCCTGGCGCGGGGCAACACCTCGGGGACACGCAACACCAGATCGTTGTAGGCACGTGGCGCCCAGTCCTTCAGGTACGCCATCTGAAGGCCCGTCGTAGAGTCCACCCGATCCGCAGCCTCCATGAGCGACACGAGCAGCACCGCTTCGAGCTCCGGTTCTAGCCCCTTCGCCGCGATGGCCTCGCGGATGGCATCGATGCGTTCTCCGTTCTTGGGCTGGAAGAAACGCGACTTCACGCAGAATGTCTCGGTGAAGTAGCCCGGTTCGCCCTTCATTGCGTTGAACTCGCGGACGAGCTTCTTGGCGTCATCGAGAACGTCTTCCGCATCGGCCTGCACATAACAGCGGGCGAGCGCGGCGGCGTAGGAGTTGTGGTCGTTCGACAGAACCCGGTAGCCGGCGGCCTTGAGCGCGTGCCCGACCCGGGACGTCCCCGAGAACAGGTCAATGACCGAATGAGCGTTCGCCGCTCGGCGGACGGCCTCGATAATCACCGGGATCAATGTGCGCTTGGAACCGATGTACTTGATCAACGAACGCTCCCTTGCTCGCGCGGCGTGCCTTCAAACAGCCACGACAGAAGGCCCGTGAGGAACCTGGTGTACTCCGTCGTCGTGCAGGCGTGCTCCATCGAGAACCACGCGAAGTTCTTCAGACGATCCGCCTGGACGTGAAAGTTGACGTGGTACTTGTTCCGGTAGCGGATGAACGCACCATTCGCCATGACCATGAGGCTGCACTTGGTGTAATGGGTCGCGACCTCCAGGTACTGCATGATCTGGAAGGAGAGCCGCTCGTGTGCGTTCCCGTCGATCTGCCTCCCGGCGCTTGACTTGGCCGTCTTGTACTCCAGCAGGATCTTCTCGCGCAGTACGCCACCGTCCACAAGGACGACCGTGTCATCAAACTTCGTGGTCAGCCCGTTATAGATGGTCGGATACCGCGGACCTGCGTAGGGACCGGCTTCCGGCGCGTACTTGCGCACAGCTTCGACCTCGGTCGGAAATGCTGCGATCAGGTCAGTGACGCCAAAGACCACCTCAAGCCATCGCGATTGCTCGGCATTCGGATTCGTCACGCCGTCCGACGCCGAGGTGGGAACGAACACGGACCTTGTGCCGACGGTCAACTTGGCGTACCGGCGCGAGCGGGCCCCCGCGACGACCGAAACCGTGGCCCCGCCGGCCTCCGCAAGACCTCGGATCGAGAGCCACAGCCGGGCGATGAGTCGCTCGAAATCCTCGCCTTCCCGTCGCGCCCCCGTGCCTGTGTTGGCGATGCTCTCGGAGGCCTCGAAGGCTTCCATGCTCGCCGCGAGCGCTCGGACTTCGGAACTCAGCGGTGGCGCAGTCGGCATCGTTTCGAGTGTACGTCGATCAACTAGCGGCTGCACAGGCTCGGGGAAGTCCTGCTAACCTGGACTTGACTTCATCTCCGTTCCATGCTGGATGCCAGACTTCGTGGCTTCGACCTAGCCAGCACGGCCGGTTGAACTGCACTACATTCTCTCTCCCACCATCGCTCTCGCCCTCCCCCTCCCCACCACCCCCACCGCCTCCGCCACGATCCATACCTCCAGCCCCAGCATCAGCACGCTGACCACGAGCAGGTGCGCCTTGGCGGTGCCCGCGGCGTAGAAGCCGACGATCAGTTCCGCGATCGCCCAGCCCGTCATGGCCAGCATGAAGACCATCGGCACGGCCGTCACCCACGCCGGCCGCCGCCGGCCCACCAGCCAGACTGTTACCACCAGCAGCGCCAGTCCGCCGAGCAACTGGTTCGTCGCCCCGAAGACGGGCCAGAGGACGAGGCCCCCCATGCCCGCTCCCTCCCAGCCGCGCGCGGGCACATCGCTCAGGGCGAGCACGCCCGCCGAGACGACGGCCAGCGTCGTCGCCCCCCAGCGGTTGGCGAGCAGGGGCACGCGCACCGAGGCCGCGCCGGTTTCCTTCCCCCCCCCGAAGAGCTCCATGAGCACGTACCGCTGGAGCCTGCACGCCGAGTCGAGCGTCGTGGCGGCGAAGGAGGCGACAAAGACGCCCATGATCGCCACCGCCAGGGCGTGGCTGACGCCGATCGTCTCGATCATGTTCGCCGAGCCGACGACGAAGGGGGCGAGGTTCGCCCCCAGCCCCTTGTCCCCCCCCCAGACGGCGTAGTGGTGCAGCCACGCCTCGCGCCCCGTCAGCCCGCCCGCCGTCCCCAGCCCGATCCCCGCCACGCACGCGAGGATCACCAGCACGGCCAGGAACCCCTCGGTCAGCATCGCGCCGTAGCCGACGTACTGGGCGTCGGCCTCGCTGCGCAGCTGCCGACTCGCGCACCCGGATGCCACGAGGCAGTGGAAGCCGCTGATCGCCCCGCACGCGATCGTTACGAACAGGAACGGCAGGAAGCCCGGCACCTTCGCGCCCTCGGCGGCCGGGGCGGGCGTGAAGTTCACCGCGTCCGCGACGATCTCGGGGCGCGACGCCGCGAGGCCGACGCCGAGCAGCCCCATCGCGATCAGGAGTTGCCAGGCGTTGATGAAGTCGCGCGGCTGGAGGAGCGTCTGCACGGGCAGCACGCTGGCGACGAAGATATAAACAAGAAGCAGGAGCGTCCAGAACGCGACCGGCGAGATGACGGCCGTAAGCGCGGCCGGGAGCATCGCGACGCCCTCGGCGTTGTCCGGCGTCGCCCACGGGATGGAGGCCGACCACGCGATCGTGCCGTACATGAGTCCGACGGCGATGAGCGTGCCGAGGATGAGGTTGCCGCCGCGACGCACCCACAGCCCCAGACCGACGGCGATGGGGATCTGCGTCCAGACCGGGATGACGCTCGATGGATATAACTTGAAGACCGTCGCGATGACCAGGCCGAAGACCGCCAGCACGATCCACAGCCCGACCACCACAACCAGAAGGAAGAGCAGCCGCACGCGGGCGTTCACGACCGTGCCCGCGAGGTCCGCGATCGTTCGCCCGCGGTTGCGCATGGAGACGATCAGCGAGCCGAAGTCGTGGACGGCTCCCATGACGATCGACCCCACGAGCACCCAGACCAGCGCGGGCACCCACCCCCAGACCACTGCGATCGCCGGGCCGACGATCGGGCCGGTGCCGGCGATGCTGGTGAAGTGGTGGCCGAAAACGATGTCGCGGTGGCTGGGAACATAGTCGATGCCGTCGTTGAGCTCGACCGAAGGGGCGGTCCGCTCCGGCTCGACCCGGAAGATGCGTCGGGCGAGGTAGCGGCCGTAGGTGTGGTACGCCACGAGATAGAGAACAAACGCCCCGGCCGCGATGATGACGGTGGCCATCGGGAACTCCGGGGTCGGCCGCCGGGTCTCCCCTGACGCAGCCGCCCGGTCGCCATGATACTGGCGGGAAGGGGCTTTGCGCGGCAGTCCGGAGCGGTTAGACTCAAGGGATTCCGCCCGGTACTCACTCACCCCCCACTCACCCCGACGCGCATCCCCACTCACACATGCCGCCACACCTGTTGAATCGTGCGGGGCCGAGGAGCGTGGCACTCGAAACCACGCTGCTGGCGCACGGGGTGCCGCGCGGCGAGGGGCTGGACCTCGCCGAACGGCTCGCCGAGATCGTCCGCGAGCAGGGTGCGGAGCCGGCGTTCGTCGGTGTCTATGCGGGCGTGCCGACTGTCGGCCTCACCGATGCCGAGTTGTCCGAACTCCTCGCCGCCGACGACGTGCCGAAACTGAACACGGGCAACCTCGGCCTCGCCCTGCACCGCGGAACGCACGGCGCAACCACCGTGAGCACGACGCTCGAACTGGCGGCGGCCGCGGGTGTGCGAGTCTTCGCCACCGGCGGCATCGGCGGTGTGCACCACGGGTACCACATGCTGCCCGACGTATCGTCTGACCTGCACGCGCTCGCACGCCATCCTGTCGCCGTCGTGGCGAGCGGTGTCAAGTCCATCCTCGACGTGCCCGCCACGCGCGAAGTGCTCGAAACGCTCGGCGTGCCCGTCGTCGGGTACGGAACGGACCGCTTCCCCGCGTTCTACATGCGCGACGGCGGCACGAGCGTGGACGGGCGATTCGACTCGGAGGACGATCTCGCCGCGTTCCTGGTCGCGGAGTTGCCCCGACGCGCGTGCGCCGTGCTCGTCTGCAACCCCGTGCCGACCGAACTGGAGATCGCCCGGTCCGACTGGACACGCTGGATGGCCGCGGCGCAGAAACGGGCGGCTGGCGCGGGCGGCCGCTCCCTGACGCCTCTCATGCTCGAAGCACTCCACGTGGTCTCCGACGGAGCAACACTCCGGGCAAACCTTGGGCTGGTCGAGTCGAATGCCCGTCTCGCCGGTGCCTTGGCCTCGCGCATCGGCTTGCCGAGCAAAGCCTTGGGAACTTGGGCAAGCCAGGTTTGACCGAATCTTGGCGGGATTCCGGCCGCGCAAAATTTGTCCGTTTTGGTGCGTTCGCTACCATGCGCGGCACTTGACCGCCTGGCCTCGGGCGGGGGCACGCTGCCTCTCCCGATCGGCCTGATGCAGTCTTCGTACCGGGTCGTTGGGGGAGATCGAGAGACCCGCCGACCCCGCTCGCACAAATGCCCGCTGCCGCGCCGAGCGTCGGCGCACGCGGACGGACCAGAACGGCACACACGAACGAAGGAGCCAGAAGTCATGACCACGGCGAAACGGATCGCCACCGTCGTTGCGGCCTGCGGGATCGCGGGCGCGGCGTGCGCTCAGGACAGCATCTCCAAGCACAAGGCTCTTCCCGGCGACGCGCCGGGCGCATGGGAAACCGCCGAAACCTGCAACAACTTCGTCGTCGATCTCGTGGACCTCAGCGGCTCGTGGGGCACGAAGTTCAAGGCAGGCCCGCTCCTCAAGTCGCACAAGGCCCAGGCCAACTTCTTCAACAACCTGCTCAGTTCGCAGGCGATCAGCCGCGACCTGCGCACGGTGACCGGCTTCCCCGCCGGTTCGTACGCGGTCTGGACGCAGCCGGGCCAGGGGGTGCACGGCGTCAACAACGATGCACCGGGCAGCACCAGCCCGACCGGCGAGAGCTTCCAGTTCGCCGCCGCCTTCGCCGAGTTCGGCAGCACCTACAACGGCATCTCCTCGGCCGTGGTGAACTACAAGGGCGACGATCCGGCTCGGCTGTACGTCAAGGCCGTCCACGCCGCCTCGAACGGGACGTTCGATGGCGCGAACCTGTCGCAGTTCGGCCTCGGCGCCATCGACGCCCACGGCAACGTCGCCTTCCGCGGCGACGGCGTCGGCACCTCCGGTGCGACTCGTCTCACCGGCAACAACCTCTTCCGGGTCTCCTCGCTCGCACGCACGTGCGGCGTCCTGAACGTCATCGACAGCAACGGCGGTTCCGACGCAGGCACGACCGCCCACCTGCTCGTGAACTCCGCCGACACCTACAGCACGCCGGGCGTCATCCCGCAGAGCGTCGCCGGTCGGCCTCTGCTCATCGGCGCCAACTTCGTCCAGCAGTATGTGTACGAGTCCGCCGCGGGCATCCTCTCGTTCACGTCCTCGCACCTCCAGGGCGCTCCCGACCACCGGGGCACGGTCGGCTATTCCACGCGTTCGTGGTTCAATATCCCGGGGTCCGCGGGAACCGCCGGATTCCTGGTGCAGAGCGCGGCCAGCCGCACCGAGTCCCTCTCCATCCACAACGTGGATGCCAACGGCAACCCGCTCCTCCCGGGCGTCGTGCTGCTGAACCCCGCTTCGCGCACCGGAGGCGCTTCCGTCACCGACAACGACGACGGTTTCACCATCACCTCGGCGGGCGACTGGCTGTGGGGCAACACCCAGAGCCAAGTGCCCTTCCGCGGCGGCACGGGCCAGGTCGCCCTCACCGTGGACGCCCAGGGCAACAGGCTCGCCGCCGCGCAGGCCTACGACAACGTCACCGGCGGCATGCCCGACACGCCGACCAACGCCATCATCGTCGCCAGGTTCAACCCCTCGACCGGTCAGACCCAGTGGACGCTCGCCGCGTACTTCGACGCCATCGCGGCCAAGGGCAAGGTGATCAAGGACGGCCCGGGCGGCAACGCTGTCGGCCGCCTCGCCGGGCTGTACGAGGTCACCGGCGGTTCGCCGCTCGGTCCCTCGATCTCGTCGCCCTCCTTCGACTGCGCCGGCAACATCTACTTCATCGCCGCGGCCGAAATCTACGGCTCGTCCGGCTCCGACTTCGATGTCTGTCTCGTCCGGGCCGTTTACGATCCCGCCTCCTTCAAGTACGAGCTTGAACTCCTGATGACGACCGGGGACATCTTCGTCGGCGCGAACTCCGCGACGCCCTACATGATCACCTTCCTTTCGATCGCCGACAGCAACTCCATCGATTCCTCCACCATCTACTCCAGCAACGTCATGGAGGACTGCTGGGGCGCGATCTCGCCCGCCGACCTCGACGGCACGACCGACCCGCGCGCCCTCGGCGGCCTGATCGTCAACGCCCGCGTCACCTACGACAGCAACGGCGACGGGAACTTCGACAACACCAACGACGAGAACTACCGCGTCGCCTTCTTCATCGGCGCGGGCGCGGAAGTCGCCGATGCCTGCCCCGTGGACTGCAACGGCGACACCGTCGTCAACTCCCTCGACTTCATCTGCTTCCTCAACCTCTACGTCGTCCAGGATCCCAGGGCGGACTTCAACGGCGACACCGTCGTCAACTCCCTCGACTTCATCGCCTTCCTCAACGCCTACGTCGCCGGCTGCCCGTGATCCGGCGCGGCCCGAACGACCGACGCAAGCCCCCGTCGAAAGGCGGGGGTTCGTCTTTGCTCAACACACCGTATGATCGCCCGTGTCGAGGCTCGCGCGGGGGACGGAGCGTCGTGATGCGCAGACGGATGGCGTTCGTGCTGGGTCTGGCCCTGTTCTCTCCGTGCGCCCTCGGGCAGTGGGATCCGAACAACGGCCAGTGGCGTAAGTCCGACCCGACCCACGTGCGCGTGATGACCTGGAACGTCCGCGACGGCATCTGCTCCACTTCCGATCGCAAGAAGGAGCAGCACGGCAACTGGCACGCGCTCGTGTGCATCGTCGCCTCGCTCCGGCCCGACGTGCTCATCCTCCAGGAAACGGGCGACAACAGCGGCAACGGCACCGGCTCGGGCGTTGACTCCGTCGCCGCGCTCACCACCACCCTCGGTCTGTTCATGTACGGCGGCGCGGACCCGTTCGTCGGCGGGCAGGTCACGTCCTACGTCCAGAAGTACGCCCCGGACTTCGACCTGCCCCACGTCTTCGTCAGCTCCATCACCGACGGTTTCAACCGCAACGTCATCCTCAGCCGGTTCCCCTTCGCGGACCTGAACGGCGACGGCAAGTCCCTCTATGCCGACATCGCCTTCAAGCAGGCGGACGGGTGCTCGAACGCAGGCACCGGCGGCATCCGCGGGTTCCAGCACGCCGAGATCGACCTCCCCGACGGCGTCTACGCGGGCGACCTTGTCATCGGCAACAGCCACCTCAAGTCCGGCAGCACCCAGAACGACGTCGAGGACCGAGCCGTCGCGGCGGACAAGGCCGCGTATTACATCTACTACTGGTACGCCGGCGCGGGCACGGGCACCCCGGACCCGAACAACAAGATCTCCGACAGCCCGCCCGCAACCAGCGTGCTTTCCTCGAACACTCCCGTCATCTGGGGCGGCGATTGGAACGAGGACGAAACTAAGAACGGCGCGTACCGAGGCCCCGCCGCACGCATGGTGCAGGGCTGCTCCGCCGGAGGGTCCGACGGCACCGACCGCGACACCACCGACGCGACCTACGACGACGCGGCCGAGTTCTTCAGCGGGAACAGGAGCACCTTCTCCACCAGCAAACTCGACTACATCGCGTGGTGGGACAGCGTGGCCACGCCCGCGCGGATGGTGATCTTCAACTCGTCCCCGATCCCGAGCGGCAAGCACCCTCCCGAACTCCTCAACTATCCCAACCCCGTCCTCGCCAGCGGCGCGGCCTCGGACCACAGGCCTGTCATCGTCGATTTCATCCTTCCCCTCGCCGCCCAGGATGAACCCCGCGCGTTCGTGCTTCTCTCGCCGGAGGACGGCGCGAACGACGAGCCGCTCCGGCCGACGTTCTCCTGGTCCGATTCATTCGGCGCGACGAGTTACTCGCTCACCATCGCGGAGGATGCCGGTCTCGGCGACGTGATCTTCTCAGCGTCCGGCATCGGCGGCACGAGTTATCTTCTCCCGGCGGGCGTGCTCGACCATTCGACCCAGTACCACTGGGGCGTGACGGCCCACAACTCCGCGGGCGACACCGGCTCGACGCCCTTCTCACGCTCATTCACCACCGAGCCGGTTCCGCCGCCCGGTCCGTTCCTGCTCCAGTTCCCAGGCAACGGCGCGACCGGCATCTCGCGGCTTGCGATCCTGAGCTGGAACACCTCGTCGAACGCTGAAACGTACACCGTTCGGGTCGCCACCGATCCCGCCATGACGAACCTTATCGTGAGCGCGGCCGGATTGGCCGAGACAACGTACCAGTTGCAGCCGGGCCAGCTCCAGCCCTGCACCACGTACTACTGGGGCGTCACCGCGTTCAACGGCTCCGGGGATCGAGACTCGACGCCCTACCCCTCGGCGTTCGAGACGCACGGCATCGCCGACATGAACGGCGACGGCACGTACGACACCCTCGACTTCCTCGTCTTCCTGAACTTCTTCGCCGGCGGCCACCCCGAGGCCGACCTCAACCTCGACGGCAAGGTGGACACGCTCGACTTCCTCTTCTTCCTGAACAACTGGACCGCGGGCTGCTGAGCGCGCTCACGCCGCGCCTCGCTGCCCGCGGAGCAGCACGATCAGCGCGGGGCCGCCGATGATGGCGGTCAGCACGCCCAGCGGCATGCGCCCGCCCCCGAGGTCGATGAGCGCGATCGCGGCGTCGCCCGCGACGATCATCGCCGCCCCCGCGAGCGCGGAACCGATGACGAGGGTTCGATGGCCCGGCCCGGCCGCAAGACGCACCACGTGCGGGCAGACCAGCCCGACAAAGCCGATCGGCCCCGCGAGGTACACCGACGCCGCCGCCAGCACGCCCGACGCGGTGAAGAGCGCGAGCCGCAGCGCACCCAGCGGCACGCCCATCGTGCGGGCCTCGTCGTCGCTCGCGCTCGCGGCGTCCATCGCCGGCCCCCCCCACGCGCCGAGCGCGACCGCGGCGAGCGCGACCGCGCCGGTGGCGATCACCGACGCGCGGCTCACGTCGTCGCTGATCGCCCCGACGAGCCACCGGCCCGTCGCCTGGCCGCGGTCCGGCAGCAGGTACTGGACGAACATCGTGCCGCCCGCGCACATCACGCCGACGATCACGCCGACGAGGATCAGCGAGACCGGTTGGATGACGCCGCGCCGCTGGCCGAGCGCATAGACCACCGCGAGCGCGAGCAGCGCACCCGCCAGCGCGGCCGGCGCCTGGGCCAGACTCTGGTGCGCGACGCCGTGCCCGGCGAGGAACCCCGCGTAGACGGCGACCATCGCGCCGAGGCCCGCCCCGGACGCAAGCCCGAGCAGATCGGGCGAGGCGAGCGGGTTGCGCAGCAGCGACTGGAGCAGCACGCCCGCGACGGCGAGCGACGCCCCCACCACCACGCCGCACGCCGCCCGGTCCAGCCGCAGCGACCAGACGGCCTCGGAATCCGGCCAGGCCAGCCCGGTCGATCCGGCGCCGAGGCGGAAAGCGAGCGCCGCGAGCGCGAGCGCCGCGAGCACCGCGAGCGTTGCCCATTGTCGGGGTCGCATGACAGGTGGAGGGTATCGACCGGCGGACGCGGGCGGGGTCTATCATGGCGACCCGGCGTCGAGACCCCGCCGGGAGACCCAGACCGAACGGAGATGCGCGTGTCCAACACCTTCACCTGCCGCCTCGTGACGCCGACGCAGAAACTCGTCGACGAGGCCGTGACCTACGCCTCCGTCCCTGCCTGGGACGGCCTGTTCGGCGTCCTGCCGCGGCGCGCCCCGCTCATGGCGCGGCTCGGCCTGGGCGAACTCTCGCTCACCTTCCCGCAGTCCGGGTCCGCCGCGGGCGGAAGCCGGTCCTACCTCGTCGACGGAGGGTTCGTGCAGATGGCGGGCGACACGCTCACGGTCCTCGCCGACCGGGCGATCCCGACCGAGACGCTCACCGAGGCCGAGGCCCAGGCCGAACTCGCCGAGGCCGAAGCGCGGACCGTCCCCGCCGACGCCCCCGACCGCGAGGCCCAGTTGCAGCGCCTCCGCGCCGACAAGGCCCGTGCCCGTCTCAAACTGCGCCTGGCCCAGGCCGCCCGCGGTCGCGGCATCTAAGCCCGGCGGCGACGTGACGCGATGAGGGCAACCCACGCGAACGGCGCGATGACACCCGGCGCGGGGATCGGTCGAACCCGGAACTGGCTCTCGATGCAGGCATTGCCGGTGCCGTGCGACCACGGGAAGTGGCCGAACGTCGTGTTCCCTCCCGCCTGCTCCGAGAACGACTCCCAGTGCAGGATGTACGACCCCGGGTTGAGGATCCCGCTGAACGGGATCGTCTCGCTCCAGTTTCCCACGCCCATGATCGAGTGCCGGAACTCGTTGACAAGGTACGTTCCGCCCGACACGTCGAACAGCGACTGCTCCGCCCAGACCTGGCTGAACGACCCGTTGGCGTCCGACACCCCGCCCCAGCCCAGGTCCCACTCCCAGATCATCGGCGTCGAGACCGTGAAGTGGATGGTCGAACGCGCGAGCGCATCCGCGTTCTCCCACGTGTTGGGGCCGATGTTCGAGGCGTACACGGCGGCCGACGTGCAGGCCGTGAGATCGACCTGATTGAACGTGCCGAAGATGCCCGGGCTGGATGGGCCGTAAGCCGCGCCGTCCTTCGCCCACGCGTTCCCCTCGAACCCGTTGTGAAAGAGCCATCGATCCTCGTAGAGCAGCACGTCGTTGCCGGAGAAGTCCGTCTGTAGCCCGTTGTTGTTCGTCGAGTTCACCTCCATGACCACCTGGGCGCGGTGCTCGGCGTAGGTCAGCGTGGCCTGCCCGTGCGCGGCCCCGGCGACGAGGGCGAGGGCGGCGAGCGCGGCTGGGCGTCCGGCGATGGTGAGCGGCTGCATGGTCGTTGGTCCTCCGAGTGATGGTTGCGATGGGCGGCCGATCCGCC
>SZOZ01000010.1 GCA_030263455.1 Synechococcales cyanobacterium CNB | reverse complement strand
GCAGATCAACGGCATGGCGCCCGGAGCGCAGGTCGGGAGCGCCCTGCTCTTCCAGCCCCTCAGGGACCACGCCATCCTCTGGCGCGACACGCCCGAGAGTTGGATCGACATGCACCCCTCCTTCCATCCCAACAAAAACTCGTACATGTTCGCCACCACGGGCGACCTGCACGTGGGCCGATCCAGCGGGCGCGCCGGCATCTGGTTCGGCGACGATCCCGACAGTTTCCACGACCAACGCCGACGACATCGCCATCCGCGCCGGGCGTGTCTACGTCGCCGGCCGCGCCACCTTCACCCGCACCCAGGCCGTCGTCTGGATCGGCACCCCCGTCCCCGCCGCGCCCCAGCGGTGAAGCAGCGAGATGCGGGCGCGGTGTGATCGGTATGCTTCGCCCATATGCCCGAGGACGGGGCGAAGCCCGCGGACAGCACGACGACGGACCACGAGCCGAAGTTGCGCGCCGGCGAGCTCTTCCGGCGGATGGGGCCGGCGGGGTGGCTCGGTGTCGCGTGGCTCATCCTGCCACCGCTCGGCGGCTTCCTGCTGCTGGCGAACATCAGCACGATCGCCGACTGGCTGACGCACCACCAGGCCCTCGGCTACGCCTTGTACGTCGCGATCTTCATCTTCAGCGCGGGCTTCGGCGTGCTGCCGACGTACTCGCAGGCGATCCTGGCGGGGTGGGCGTTCGGGTTCGTGCTGGGCTTCCCGGGCGCGCTCGCGGGCTTCGTCGGCGCGTCGGCGGTCGGCTACGTCGTCGCCCGCACGGCCTCGCGCGACCGCGTCGAGCGCCTCATCGAGGAGAACCGCAAGGCCCGGGCCGTGCGCGAGGCCCTCATCGGCCACGGCTTCTGGCGCACGCTGGGGATCGTTGCGCTGCTGCGCGTCCCGCCGAACTCTCCCTTCGCGATCACGAACTTCGTGATGGCCACGACCGGTGTCGGCAAGCGCGCGTTCCTGATCGGGACCGCCCTGGGGATGGCTCCCCGCACGGCCGCGGCCGTCTATGTCGCCACGCAGGTGCAGGACCTGACGAGCCGCGAGGAGACGCGCCCCGTGTGGATGATCGTGAGCGGGATCGTGCTGGCGGTCGCGGTGATCGCCGTCATCGGGCACATCGCCAACCAGGCGGTGAAGCGCGTGGCGAAGAACGGCAACGCGACGGACGGCAACGGCGATGGCGGCAGGGGCGCCCCTCCCTCGCCCGCGGCGTGACCTTTGCCTCTCCACACCCCTGCTTCCGCACGGTGGTTGTATCCGCGCATCCCGTTGCGCGTGCCGTCGCGTAGACTGCCCGCATGGTCGATGTTCCGCGTCTCAGCCCCGACGCTGTCCGCAAGGTCGCGCGTCTCGCACGGCTCGATGTGCCGGACGACCAGGTCGCCCGCGCCGCCGAGCGCCTCGACGCTGTTCTCGGCTACGTCGAGCGGCTGGCCGCGCTCGACCTCGAAGGGGTCGAGCCGCTCACGCACGTGGGGGGCGAGGTGAACCGGCTGGATGAGGACGCGCCCGGCCCGACGCTGCCGGCGGAGGCGGTCGCCAGGCTCGCGCCGGAGTCGTTCGGCCCGTTCATCCGTGTGCCGAAGGTAATGGGCGAGGGTGGTGGAGCGTGAAGGGCGCGCCGTCGGCCGTCGAGCTCGCGGCGGCGGTGCGCGAGGGACGTGCAACGGCCGAGCGGTCGGTGCGCGGCGCGCTGGACCGCATCGACGCCCTCAACCCGCGGCTCAACGCCTTCGTGCAGGTCTTCGCCGATCGCGCCATCGACGACGCTCGCGCCATCGACGCTCGCGTGCAGGCGGGCGAACGGGTCGGCCCGCTCACCGGCGTCCCCGTCGCCGTGAAGGACAACCTCTGCCTCGCGCACGGGCGCACCACCTGCGCCAGCCGGATGCTCGAAGCCTACGAGTCGCCGTTCACCGCCACCGCGGTGCAGCGGCTCATCGATGCCGGCGCGATCGTCGTCGGCAAGACCAACCTCGACGAGTTCGCCATGGGCTCCTCGTGCGAGTTCTCCGTCTTCGGGCCGACGCGCAACCCGTGGGACGAGTCGCGCGTTCCCGGCGGCTCGTCCGGGGGGAGCGCGGCGGCCGTAGCGGCTGGGATCGTCCCGCTCGCGCTCGGCTCGGACACGGGCGGGTCGATCCGTCAGCCGGCGGGGTTCTGCGGCGTGGTGGGGATGAAGCCGACCTACGGGCGCATCAGCCGCTGGGGGCTGGTGGCGTTCGCTTCCAGCCTCGACCAGGTCGGCCCCTTGGGGCGCACGGTCGGCGATTGCGCCCTCGCGCTGTCCGTGATGGCCGGGCACGACCCGCTGGACGCGACGTCGTGCACCCGCCCGCCCGAGGACTTCGCGGGGAGGATCGGGGAGCCGGTGCGTCCGCTGCGCATCGGCGTTCCCCGTCAGGCGAGGGGGGGGGGCAACCACGCGGCGGTGGATGCCGCGCTGGACGCGGCGGCGGGCGCGCTCGGCGAGCGCGGCGCGGAGATTGTCGAGGTCGATCTGCCCCATGCCGAGCACGCCGTCGCGGCGTACTACATCGTCGCCGCAGCGGAGGCGAGTTCCAACCTCGCCCGCTTCGACGGGGTGCGCTACGGGCGTCGGGCCGCGGTGCGCGAGAGCGAGGGCCTCGAAGACCTCTACCGGCGTTCGCGCACCGAGGGCTTCGGCGAGGAGGTCCGTCGGCGCATCCTGCTCGGCACGCACGTCCTCTCCAGCGGCTACCAGGACAAGTACTACCTCACCGCGCTCAGGGCGAGGCGGCGGATCAAGGATGATTTCGACCGCGCCTTCGAGGCCGGCGCGAGTGCGGTCCTCATGCCCACAAGCCCGGCCCCCCCCTTCCGTCTCGGCGAAAAGACCGACGACCCCCTCGCGCTCTACCTCGAGGACGTCTACACCGTCAGCGTCAACCTCGCGGGCCTGCCCGCGATCGCCCTGCCCGCCGGCGTCGCCACGCTCGACGGGCGCACGCTCCCCGTCGGCGTGCAACTCATCGCCCCCGCCTTCGGCGAGACCCGTCTGCTGCGCATCGCCCACGAACTCGAAACCGCCCTCGCCTTCAACGCTCGCCATGCCCCCGACGAGCCACGACCGTAAGGGAGTGGTTTCCCACGAGAGCGTCCCCGACTGTCAGGACTCCCCCCGCTCCCGCTTCACCGCCGCGCGGTCGATCCCCAGCGCGCCCAGTGTCGCGCACGGCAGCACCAGCATCGCCAGCACGCCCGCGAGGCTCGTCGTGTCCACGCGCGGCAGGACATCCGGCTTCACGAGGTGAAAGACCAGCCCAAGGCCCGCCAGCACCGAACACGCGGTGATCGTGACGACGCCGGCGCGGCGGGCGACGCGGATGAGGCGGCTCATGGCGTCGAGTCCCTCCACAACCCCGGCCCAACCCGGGGGGCGGATGCTACACGCCGTTTTCGGGGGTCGCAACGGCGTGGATTGTGGCCCGGCCCGGCGAGCGGTATTGTCCCCCTCCGTGAACCGGCCTCCCCCCCACCACCGGAGCCGACCCGCGCTCGCCCGAGCGTGTGCCGTCGTTTTGGCCGCGGGGTGCGCGTGGGGCCTGCCGGTGTTCGCTCCGGGGTTGGTCGCTCGCTGCCACGCCCAGCCCGAGGACGTCGAGGGCCGGACGATCCGGCGGATCGACCTGATGAAGCCGGTGCTGGTGGATGGGAGGCGGGTTCTGGAGCCTGTCTCCGCGACGACGGCCCAGTTCGTGCGCAACCAGTTGCGTTCGGTCGGGGGCGAGCCGTTCCGGCGGCGCACGGTGGCCGACGACCTGACGAGGCTGAACCGGACGGGTCACTTCTCGGCAGTGGAGACTGAGTTGGAGACGCTCGCCGACGGCACGGTGGTGCTGACCTTCGTGCTGACCGAGCAGCCGATTGTGCAGGACGTGCAGGCGGTTGGGAACCGGCGCATCACGGACCAGGAGATCGCGGAGCAGGTGGACGTGCTGGTGGGCACGCCGGTGGACCGCTTCCAGCTGGACCGCGCGGCACGTCGCATCGAGGACCTCTACCGCAAGAAGGGCTACTACCTCGTCAACGTCGACTGGGACGACGAGGAGCTCGAACGCTCGGGGATCGTCCTCTTCCGAATCCGCGAGGGCGAGCGGCTGAAAGTGACCGGGCTGCGGTTCGTCGGGAACGACTCGTTCGCCGATCGGGAACTGAAGCGGCAGATCCGGACGCGGGAGGCGTGGCTGCTCGGCAAGGCGCCGCTGGAGGACGACATCCTGGAGCAGGACGTTGCGGCGATCTACGCCTTCTACCGCGACCGCGGGCACTTGGACGTGCGTGTGGACAAGCGGATCCAGCCCGCGCCGAACAACCGCGAGGCCATCGTGACCTTCTTCGTGGAGGAAGGGCCGCTGTACACGTATCGATCGCTGCGTGTGGAGACGCTGGACGGCGAGCCGGTCTTCACCGCCGACCAGCTCTCGGGCCAGATGGACCTCAAGCCGGGCGACGTGTACTCGATCAACCGGCTGCGCCGGAGCATCGAGCAGGTGCGCGCCGCCTACCACAAGCTCGGCTACACGGACGTGACGGTCCGCCGGCTGGAACTGCGCGACGAGCACGCGCCGATGGTGGACCTGCTGCTGCAGGTGACGCAGGGTGCGGCGTACATGACGGGTGAGGTCGTCATCGCGGGCAACAGCATCACCCGCCAGGACGTGGTGCGCCGCGAGGTCCAGGCGGCGGGTGTCCGGCCGGATCGCCCGCTCGACCGGACGGCGGTTGACGAGGCCCAGCGCCGGCTGCGGAACACGCGCCTGTTCGAGCTTCAGCACACGCCGCCGAAGATCACGCTCCAGCCGCCGGACCCGGACGAACCCGAGTACCGGGACGTGCTCGTGGAGGTCGCGGAGACGAACACGGGCGAGTTCAATCTCGGGGCGGCGGTGAGTTCGGACGCGGGCGTGGTGGGTCGCATCAGCCTGGTTCAGCGCAACTTTGACCTGTACGACACGCCCGACTCCTTCGGTGATTTCTTCTCCGGGCGCGCCTTCCGGGGCGCGGGTCAGACGTTCCGCATCGAGGCGCTCCCCGGCGACCGTGTGGAGACGTACCAGGTCGCCCTCTCGGACCCGTATCTCCTCGGCACGGACTACACCGGTTCGGTCGCGGCCTTCTACCGCGACCGCGACTACCGCGAGTTCGACGAGCAGCGTTTCGGCGCGCGCTTCGGCCTGGGGCGCCGCTTCGGCACGCGATGGACCGGCAACATGATCGTCCGTGTCGAGGCGGTCCAGCTGCAGAACATCGCGGAGGACCGGCCCGTGGACGTGTTCGAAGTCGCGGACCAGAACGTGATCACCGGCGTCGGGTTCACGATGACGCGCGGCGTGCTCGACGACCCGTACCGCCCGACCAAGGGGTCTCGCACGGAACTCGGCGTCGAGCAGGTCGGCCTGCTCGGCGGGGACTTCGACTTCACCAAGCTCACCGCCGAGCAGACCATCTACGTCCCGATCTCCGAGGACTTCATGGGGCGGCGCACCGTGCTCTCGTTCAAGGGACTTGTCGGCTACATCCCGCAGGGGGAGGGGGACACGCCGATCTACGAGCGTTTCTACCTCGGCGGCGCGAACTTCCGCGGTTTCGCCTACCGCACCGTCAGCCCGAAGGGCATCCGCAACGACACGGGCGAGCTGGGCGACGACGCCGTCGGCGGCACGTGGCAGTTCTTCTTCGGCACGGAAATCCAGCAGCCGGTGTGGGAGGACATGGTGAGCGTCGTCGGGTTCATCGACACGGGCACCGTGACCAACGACCCGGGCTTCGACGACTACCGCGTATCGGTCGGCCTGGGGGTGCGCGTGTATGTCCCCCAGCTCAGCCCGGTGCCGCTCGCGTTCGACTTCGGGTTCCCGATCGTGGACCAGCCGGGCGACCGCGACCGCCTGTTCACGTTCTCGCTGGACGTGCCCTTCTGATGCCCGAACGCCGCTCTTGGGCGGGATCGTCGACGCGACCGCGGCGAGCGTGGCCGGTATGATTGTCTGCCCGCAGACGCGCCGCAGCGGCGCCCCACTCGCACGCGGGCCTCTCAAGGGAGACACAAAGATGACCACGGGTCGATTCTCGCCGCACGCTCTGGCCGTCGCCGTGCTCGCGGTGGTTCTCGTCGCCTCGCTGTCGTGGCGTGCCGGGGCGAACGCCGCGCCGAAGCCGGCCGCCGCGCCGACCGCTGTGTGCGTGCTGAACGTGGAACGTGTGCTGAACGGTCTGAACGAGTTGACGGAGTTCAACACGCGGCTGCAGGCGCGTGTGGACGAGCTGCAGAAGTCCCTGGACCGTCTGAAGGTGCAGATCGAGGGCAAGGCCGCGGAGCTGGACGAGCTCCAGAAGTCGGCGGTGGCGCAGCGTCGTTCGGTGCGTGCCGAGCTGTTCGAGCTCGAGGCGCAGGCGAAGGCCCGGCAGGAGGTGCTGCAGACGCTGCTGAACATCGAGAAGGGCGAGGCGATCCGCGCGATGTACCTGAAGATGGTGGAGGCGACGCGCGACGTGGCGGCGAAGGCGGGCTACGACCTGGTGCTGTTCGACGACCAGGGCATGACGATTCCCGAGGGGATGCCGGACCGGAACGTGAACGCGGCGATCCAGGCGCGTCAGGTGATCTATGCGTCGAGCGCGATCGACATCAGCGACCAGGTGCTGACGTACATGAACAACCTGCACAGCGCGGGCGCTCGCAACTGACCGACCGCATGGCCGTCGAGACCACCACAGGAACGATCGCCGACGCGCTGGGCGCGGATCTGATCGGGCGGGCGGACCTGCCGATCGACGCGGTCGCGCCGATCGAGCGTGCCGGCCCGCGCTCGCTGACGTTCATCCGCACGGACGAGTACGCGCGGCTGTGGCCCGGCTCTGCGGCGGCGGCGGCCATCGTTTCCCGCGCGCTGCGCGTGCCGGGGCACAACCCCGAGGCGCGCACGCTTCTGCTGGTTGACGACGCGGACATCGCGCTCATCCGCACGCTCGAGCTCTTCGCGGCGCGGGCCGCGCCCCCGCCCCCCCCTCCGGGCGTCCATCCGAGCGCGGTCGTTGATCCGGCGGCCGCCGTCGCCGCGTCGGCCACGGTCGGCCCGGGGTGCGTCGTCGAGGCGGGCGCGTCGGTGGGCGAAGGCTCCGTGCTCGTGGCGCGCGTGTTTGTCGGGCGCGGAGCGTCCATCGGCAAGCGCTGCACGCTCCACCCCGGCGTCACCGTCTACCACAACTGCCGCATCTGCGACCACTGCATCATCCACGCCGGCACGGTCATCGGCGCGGACGGGTTCGGCTACCGGCCCGCGCCGGACGGCTCCGGCCTCGTCAAGATCCCGCACCTGGGCGCGGTCCTCGTCGAGCCGGCCGTCGAGATCGGCGCGAACTCGACCATCGACCGCGGCAAGCTCGACGACACCGTCATCGGCGCGGGAACCAAGATCGACAATCTCGTGCAGGTCGGCCACTCCTGCCGAGTCGGCCGATGCTGCGTTCTCTGCGGCCAGGTCGGTCTCGCCGGCTCCGTTGTCGTGGAGGACGGCGCGATGCTCGGCGGCCAGGTCGGCGTGGGCGACAACCTCCGCGTCGGCGCGCGCGCGAAGGTCGGCGCGCAGTCCGGGGTGATGGACAACGTCCCCGCGGGTGAGTCCTGGTTCGCAACGCCCGCGCTCAACGCGCACGAGGCGATGAGGAACATCGCGCTTCTCCGGCGGCTCGCGGGCAGGTTGGACGAGATCAAGGCACGAATCAAGGCTCTCGAATCCGAACACACAGACCGACCGTGATCGTCCCGGGCACGCCACGACGAACCCTCGCCCGCGGCGCACGCGTCGAGGGCGTCGGACTGTTCACCGCCGCCGCGGCGCGATGCACCATCCGCCCGTCCGGTCCGGGCACGGGCGTCCTCCTCCGGCGGTCCGACGTTCCGGGTGCCCCCCCCTTTCCCGCGGCGCGCGCGTCGCTCTCCGATCGCCCCGTCCATCCGGCCTTTCGCGCCATCGATCCTCGCTGCACGACGCTCGGCCCCGCGCACGCCGGCGTCTCGACGGTCGAGCACGTCCTGTCCGCCCTCGCGGGCCTGGGCGTAACCGACGCCCTCGTCGAGGTCTCCGGCCCGGAACTCCCGATCCTCGACGGCTCGGCGGCGCCGTTCGTCGGCGCGATCCTGGACGCCGGCCTGCACGAGATTGCCCCCCCCTCGGCGCCGATCCGGCTCCGCGCACCCGTCGTTGTCGAGGCCTGCGGCGCGACGATCGCCGCCGAACCCGCCGACGCGTTCTCCGCCTCGTACTCGCTCGACTACGGCCCAGGCTCGCCGGTGCCGGCGCAGCGCGCCGAGTGGTCCGGCGATCCCTCGGCCTATGCCGTGGAGATCGCGCCCGCTCGCACCTTCTGTCTGCGCGCCGAGGCGGAGGCGATGCGGGCGGCGGGGCTGTTCGCGCACCTGACGCCGCGCGACATGCTCGTGCTCGACACCGCCGGCCCCATCGACAACACGCTCCGCTTTCCCGACGAGCCGGCGCGCCACAAGTTGCTCGACCTCGTCGGCGATCTCGCGCTGCTGGGCCGACCCCTGCTCGCCCGCGTGCGGGCGGAGCGGTCGGGCCATGCGCTGACCCACCGCCTGACGGGAGCGATCCTCGACGCTGCACTTTGACCCCCACCGGCACTCGGCGCGCGCTGTCTGGCGGTCATCCGTCGCGTTGCGCTTCCGTTCCCGCCCCGGCTGTGCGACAATCGGGGGAGCGCACGAATCCCCCTCTCCCCCGGGCCGGGGCGGCTTCCGGACGCCCCGATGCAGCCCGGTGGGCTTCTCCGGGTAGGAAAGGGGGCTGTCATGGCCGGTCTGGTCGGAGGTTCGGGGTCGAGTCGGAGGTCTGGGTGGCTGCAAGGCGCTGCACGCCGATTCGTGTTGGCAACGGCCCTCGTGGGAGCCGTGGTCGGGACCGCGCTCGTGTTCTCGGGGTGCGTTGCTGCCGAGGAGGTGGAGCGGGTTCGGGCCGAGGCCGCCTCGCTGCAGCGATCGCTGGAAGCGGACGCGGCCGAGTGGGGTCGGCTGGCCGAATCGCTCCCCGAGGGCGACCCGCTGCGGGAGTCCGCGGTGTCGCGGCAGGCCGCGTCGGAGGCGGGTGCGGCGGCGGTCCGGGCGGCTCTCTCCAGCCTGGAGCGGGCGATCGCCGAATCCAACAATCCGTCGGACCCGGTCGGTCAGGCGGTGTCGGCGTGGATGCCCGGGCCGGCGCGTCTCCCCGCGCTGCTCGCGCTTGGCGCGTTGGGTGCGGCGGCACGGGCCTGGCGGTTAAAGGCTGGGCTGGCGTCGGTGGCGCGCGGCATCGGCGCGGCGATGCGTGAGGACGAGGAGTTCAGGTCATGCTTCAGGCGACACGCCGACACCTTCCGCGCCACGCAGACGCCGACCGCGAAGCGCGTGGTGGACGAGGCGACGCGCGAGGGGCTGATGCTCCGGCTCCCGGTGTGAGGGGTCGGGCCGCGGAGTCCCCCCGGCGGGCGTTCACGCTCATCGAGTTGCTCGTCGTGATCTCGATCATCGCGCTGCTGATCGGGCTGCTGCTGCCCGCGCTGGGCAAGGCGCGCGACGAGGCGCGCAAGCTCAAGTGCCTGACGAATCTCCGTTCGCTCGGCACGGGCATGCAGAACTACTTCGGCGACTCCGACCACCGGTTCCCGTTCGTTCGGCCGATCGCCGGGGCGGACGACAACAAGAACGACGTTGCGCTCTTCGACGTGCTGGAGCAGTACGTCGACGCCGCCCGCCCGCGCCGCGAGAACCCGGACGACGTCACAAGCAACAACTGGATCGTGAGCGACCCCTACCTCTGCCCCAGCGACCGCGGGGGCGAGGACGCGGACAACCCCGATCCGTGGTGGCGGACCTACGGCCTGTCGTACCGCTTCCCTCCTGCGGACGGGTATGTCCTGCTTGAACTCTTCGGGGTGTTGAACCCGGACGACCGTGGTTCGCGCTGGTCGGCGATGACCGCGATCTCGCGCACCTACGAGGTCTTCTCGAGCAAGGGCGAGAAGCTCGCGGTGATGATCGACGGCGACCACTGGCACACCAAGCGCGGCAAAGAGGGGCGGAACGCCGTCTACCTCGACGGGAGCGCGGACGTCTACCCGGGCGACCCGTCCGCCGCGGTCCTCGAGCAGATCCTCGCCATGATCCTCAAGCTTTCCGGCTTCCCGGGATGAGGACCAAGGAGCAGACGCAGCCATGAGCGAAGACACGCGGAACACTCCCGGTTTCGGCTCGCTCCTCGAGGGCGTGGACTTCAGCGCGCCGAGCGGTCGTCGTTCCGCTCGTGCCGGGCTGAACGCCATCGACGCTCGCTTCCGCTCGCTCGCCCGCGCCCTGTGGCGCTCGCCGGCGGCGCGCAACGCGCTCGGCGCAGGGTTCCTGGTGCTCGTGGCTTCCGGCGGCGTGGGCACCTGGCTGATGATCCGCCCGAAGCCCGTGCCGGACTACCGCGCGGACAGCATCGCGGCGGTGTTCGATTTCACCCTGCTCACGGAGGAGTTCAACCGGCTGCCGGTGGAGGAGCGCATCCGGCTGATCGGCCAGTTGTACGAGCGGATGCGGTCGCTGAGCGCGTCGGATTCTGCGGAGATGGCGGCGTTCTTCGCGGGCATCTCCGGGGCGGCGCGGGAGCAGATCGAGCGCAACGCGAGCCGGCTGATGCTCGACGTGGTGGACCTGGCCGCCAAGGACTACACCAACGTCCCCGCCGAGCAGCGCGAGAAGTACCTCGCTGACGCCTACGTGCGCATGGCCCGGCTCACCGCGCCGTTCGACGGCTCGATCGAGCGCCGATCGGACGAGGAGCTCGTGGCGCGCGGGCAGCGCGACGCGCGGCGGAACGAGCGCATCATGCGCTCTGGGCAGGTTTCGGCGCAGGACGCCGGCGGCATGGTCACGTTCATGAGCCAGCGCATCGAGGAGCACGCCACGGCGCACCAGCGCGAGCGCATCACCGTCTTCATGCGCGACCTGACACGGTACCTGCGCGGGCAGGACGTGCAGAGCGGGCGGCCGCCGGGCTGAACGCGGTGTGCCGGTTCAGGACAGGTTCACGGGCATGACGACGTAGGTAAAGTCCTGTCCCGACTTGATGAGGCCCGGCTTGTTCGACGCCTTCAGCTCGATGACGACCTGCGGGTCGGCGATCACCTTGAGGGCGTCGGTGATGAAGGCGGGGTTGAAGCCGATCTCGATGTCGTCGCCCTTGTACTCGGCGAGCGAGAGTTCGACGTTCGCCTCGCCGACCTCGCTCGCGTGGGCGGAGAGGTGGGCCTGCCGGCCCTTGGAGTCGAACGCCATGCGCACGCCGCGGGACTCCTCGTTGGTGAGCAGCGCGGCGCGGTGAACGGCGGAGGTGAGCGCATCGCGGTCCACGACGATCGTCTTGTCCTGGTCCTTGGGGATCACGTCCTCGTAGGGGGGGAACGCGCCCTCGACGAGGTTCGAGGAGAGGACGGCGCGGCCGTCGGCGTGGTCCTTGGCGTCGGGCGCGCCGACGTTGAAGTAGACCTGGTTGTCGGTGACGGCGATCTGGACCGTCTCGTCCGATCCGCCCAGGAGTTTCTGGAGCGTGGAGAGTCCCTTGCTCGGGACGATGCAGCGGACGGGTGGCGCGTCCTTTTCTCCGCCGGAGAGCGTCGCCCTGGAGAGGGCGAGGCGGCGGCCGTCGGTCGCCACCATCTGGAGGCGCTTGCCCTCGCGCACCATGAGCACGCCGTTGATCGCGTAGCGCGAGGTTTCGCGGGCGGTGGCGAAGAGTGTGCGCGAGATGAGTTCGCCGAGCGATCGGGCGTCGTGGGTAAAGACGGCCTTGGCGGGGGGTCGGCCGCCGGAGCCGGCCACGGCTGCGCGGAACTCGGTGATGGGCGGGAACTCGCCCGCGGGCTGGCCGATGAGTTTGAAGTGCGCGTCGTTGCCGCGGATGTGGCAGACGAGGTTCTCGTCCGTTTCGAGCGAGAGTGTCGGCTCGTTGTCCTCGGCGGAGACGATCTGGCGGAGCTTGTCGGCGGGGAGCAGGGCCTCGCCGGGGGTCTGCACGTCCACCTGCGCCACGGAGAGGCGGATGGAGATTTCGCCGTCGGTCGCGGCGAGGGTGAGCGTGCCCGCCTTGCCCTTGCGCTCGGCGGTCAGCTTGATGCAGGTCAGTTGGGGTCGAGGCGAGCGGGTGGCGACCACGCTCGACGCCAAGTTGATCGCTTCCAGCAACGCTCCGCGATCGCAGGTGACCTTCATGGGGTCGGCTCCTCCGTGTTGGGCCAGAGTGTACCGCGCAGAAGCGGCGGGAGTGCCCCGAAGACGGGCTTGGCGTCGTCCGCCAGCAAATCTCGGGCCGAATCGCCTTGCGGGGTTGTCAAGGCGTCCGGGGGCGGGGATACTCAGACTCTGCCGCTCATGGCGGCCGCGGGGCGACCGGTACAGCCGACGGTCGGACGGGTCCGGTCCCCGGGGCCGCGCCGGGGGTCTGCCCCGGGTGAGGTGGTGGCCGATGCGCCCCGGGCGCGGGAGGACTCCGCATGTCGTTCGAAGCCGCGATGCACGCCCAGGCCATCGAGTTGGACCGACTCTCTCTGACCATGACGGCCGAGGCTGGGAGCGGGCACCCGTCGTCGGCGATGAGCATCGGGCACCTGGTCGCCATGCTGATGTTCCACACGATGCGGTGGAGCCCCGACTACCCGGACTACCCGACCAGCGACCGTCTGGTTCTGAGCGAGGGCCACGCGGTGCCCGCGGTCTATGCGGCCGCCGCGAAGCTGGGCGTGATGGTTGGGCGTGACCCGGGTTCGCGCAGGCGGCTGACGGTCGCGGACCTGAGTTCGCTGCGGATGGACGGCTCGCCGCTGGACGGGCACCCGAACCCGATGGAGGGGTTCCCGTTCTTCGATGCGGCGACCGGCTCGCTGGGCCAGGGCCTGAGCGTCGCGGCCGGGCTGGCGGAGGCGGCGCGTCTCGACGGCATCGACCGTCGCATCTACTGCATCATCGGTGACGGCGAGTCGCGCGAAGGGCAGGTCGCCGAGGCGCTGGACTTCATCGCGGAGCGCGGGCTGACGAACGTGCTGGCGATCTTCAACTGCAACGGCTACGGGCAGGCTGGGCGCGTGGCGGAGCAGCAGTCGCCGGAGCGTCTGGCGGCGAAGCTCGAGGCCGCCGGGTTCCACGCGAAGACGATCGACGGCCACTCGCCGAAGGAGATCAAGGCGGCGTTCGACGAGTTCATCGCACGGACCGGTCAGCCTGGCGCCGCGCCGATGGCGTTGGTGGCGAAGACGGTCAAGGGGTGGGGCGCGCCGAGCGTGCAGGGTGGCGGCTGGCACGGGAAGCCGGCGACGGGGGACGCGCTGCAGAAGGCCCTTGCGGAACTGGACGAGAGGCGTGTCGAGTTGACGAGCGCGCTCACCGCGTCCGACGCGTTCACGATCGAGCCGCCCGCGCAGGCCGCGCCGCGTGAGCAGGGCTTCGGCGAGCTCCCCTCGTTCGCCGAGGCGATGCGCAGCATGGACATGGAGAGCGTGCTGCACGCGGGGCGGTTGGCGACGCGGAAGGCCTACGGCATCGCGCTGCGGGCGCTGGGGCGCGTGAACGATCGCGTCGTGGTGCTCGACGCGGACGTGAGCAACTCGACCTACGCCGAGACGTTCGGGAAGTCGTCCGAACTCGCCGACCGTTTCATCGAGTGCCGGATCGCGGAGCAGAACATGATGTCCGTCGCGGCGGGGCTGGCGGCGGCGGGCAGGATTCCGTTCTGCTCGACGTTCGCCAAGTTCGTCACCCGCGCGTACGACCAGGTCGAGATGGCGATCAACTCGGGGGCAAACCTGAAGATCGTCGGCTCGCACGCGGGCATCACCCTCGCGGCGGACGGCCCGAGCCAGATGGCGTTGCCCGACGTCGCGTGGTTCCGGGCGTGGACGACCATGCGCGACCACCGGGGCAACCCGGGCTGCTACGTCCTCCAGCCCGCGGACGCCTACGCGGCCTATGCGCTCACGGGCGTGATGGCCGAGTACGAGGGCGCGTGCTACATGCGCACGCTCCGGGCCGACACGGAGTTCATCTACTCCGACGATCAGGTGTTCAACCTCGGGGGCTTCGAGGTGCTGAACGAGGGACGGGACGTCGTTCTCTGTGCAGCGGGCTACATGGTCCACGAGGCGAACAAGGCGATCGACCTGCTCGACAAGGCGGGCGTGAACGCCACGCTCGTTGACCTCTACAGCCTGCCGTTCGACGCGGACAAGCTGCTGGACATCATCGGGGCGAACAACGGCTACGTCATCACGCTCGAGGACAACTACGGGGGGGGGATCGGGTCGGCCGTGGCGGACGCCCTCGTGTCCTCGGGCGACGCCTTCACGCTCGAACAGCTGCACGTCCGGCGCATCCCCCGGAGCGCTCGCACGCCCGAGCAGATTCTCGCGCAGTGCGGGTTGACGGCCCAGGACATCGTCGCCGCCGCCATGCGACTCCTCCAGGTCGCCTGATCCGGCACGCCGTGTCGGCAGGGGCGCTCCCCAGTCGGGCGCGCCTCCTCGTGTCCACGGTCCTACGGGCAGCCTGCCGCCCAGGCGTTCATGAAGACGAGCACGTCGAGGGTGGTGAGCCGGCCGTCGCCGTCGAGGTCGGCGGAGAGTTCTCCCTGCGCGTAGGCGTAGAGGAAGGCGAGCATGTCCATGGAGTTGACGACGCCGTCGAGGTTGAAGTCGGCGAGGCACCAGGTGCGGGCGCAGTCCGAGGCGGCCTCGCGGGCTGCGAGGAAGGCCGGCCTGTCCACCCGGGTGGCGATGTTGTTGCCGCAGACGGTGCCGCAGTGCGTGACGATGCCGATGATCTCGCCGTTGAGCATGAGCGGGGAGCCGGAGTTGCCGTAGGTGACGTCGTTGTCGAACTTGTAGTGGCTCCCCTTGACCAGGGTGATGACGCCGTCGCTCCGCTGCTGGGTCTGGGTCTTCTCGCAGTCCGGGGCCTCGACCGCGCCGTAGCCGAAGGCGTCCACGGCCTGGCCGAGAGCGGCGACGGTCTCGGACACCGGGGCCATCGCCTTGTACTTCTCGAAGATCGTCTGCCCCTCGCTGTTGGCGCCGGTGGTCAGCACGGCCCAGTCGTTGCCGACCCCCCCTTTCTCGAACTGCGCCCAGGTGACGGGGAACTGGTCCTCGACGGGTGGGTGGGCTGGCTTGCAGTCCGCACCCGACGTGGGCACGTTGAACTGGACGACGAGGTCGCCTGTCACGCAGTGCCCCGCGGAGAGGACGACGCTCTTGGTGCAGGACACGACGCCGCTGCACCCGACGGGCATGAGCCGCCCGAACGCGAGACCCATCGTCGGCTCGCGCGTGTCGGGGACGCAGATGCCGCAGAGCGCGCTCGGCCATGCGGGCGCCTCACGCTCGGCGGAGACGCGGCGGAGCGTGACGCGGGTTCCGGCGGTTCGCGGCGCGAGGATGGCTTCGATGGTGACCCGGTCGCCGTTGAAGTAGGCGGTGGTGCGGTTCCAGTCGGAGGCGGACACGGCATCGTGGGTCTGGATCTGGCCGTCGAGCGAGGAGGTGACCCTGAGGCGGCTGCCGCCGATCAGGGTGAGTTCGTCGAAGTGCAGGCGCAGCCACGCCGCGCCCTCGACGGAGACGACGCCGAGTTCGATCGCGGCCCAGTTGTCGCCGGGGTTGTCGAGGGCGCCGCTTTCGAGCGCCACTTCGACGAACTCGCCTCGCGGCAGGTCGAGTTGGGCCTGCCCGCTTGCCACACCGACGCTCGCGCACAGAACGAGCGCGGCCGACCAACACATCGTGCTTCGCATGAACTCCCTCGCTGCTCCCCACGAGTGCGGCTGCATGGAACCCGGACCTGGTTCCAGGCCCACCGCGCCACTCACATGCGCGGCGGGGTCAACCTAGCGGAAGATCACCGATCGACGCAAGCACACCCGGCATGAAACCCGCGACTCCGCGTCAAACTGGGCAATCTCAGGGGTCTGGGCGGCATGTATGAAAACGGGGCGGAGCCTTGGCGGCTTCGCCCCGGTGTTTCTCGCGGTTCCTGGGTTTCGATGTCGGGTTACGGGCAGCCGGCCACGAAGGCGTTGAGGAAGGCGACGAAGTCGAGCGAGTTCACGACGGTGTCGCCGTTGAAGTCGGCCTTCGGATCGCTGCTCGCGAAGGCGTTGAGGAAGGCGACGAAGTCGAGCGTGTTCACGACGGTGTCGCCGTTGAAGTCGGCGGGGCAGGTGGGGTCGCCGATGGTGAAGTCGGCCTCCGAGATCGCCTGCCCGGTGTTGCCGTCGAAGTCGTGGACGATGACGCGGATGCGGGCCTTGGCCGTGTCCACGTTGGGAACGGTCCAGGTGAAGGTGCCGGTGTCGGGGTGGAAGTTGGTCAGCACGGTGTTGAAGGTCTGCCCGCCGTCGGTCGAGAGGTGAATCTGCACGTAGTAGGTGAGGTCGTTGTCGTCGGAGGCCCAGCGGACTTCGGCCTGCTGTCCCTTGGCGTAGGCCTCGCCGCCGTTCGGCTCATCGATGCTCGCGACGGGGTTCTCGCCGCCGAGCGAGGGGGGGACGTGCATGACGATGCAGTGCATGACGCCGGCGAGGTTGACGATGCCCTGGCAGTTGACCTGCACGACGGTCTTGTCGGGCATTGCGGCCTGCCAGACCGCGAGAGCGTCGGCGTTGTACTGCGCGGCGGTGGCGTTGGTGTAGGTGGGGACGAGGACGAGGTCGTTGCAGATGACGGAGTTCGTGAAGGTGTAGTGGACGCCGCCGGAGGTCACCGCGGGGATGCGGTGAACGGTGTAGCCGGCCGCCGCCATCGAGGCGGCCTGGTTGTCGCAGATGACGTCCTGGGTGCTCCCCGGGGCGAGCGGCCAGTCGCTGATGATGACCTCGCGGTCGCCGATGACGATCAGCCACATGTCGATGTGCTGGGTGAGGTCGACGTTGGTGGGGAAGGCGGGGGTGATCTCCGTGAGCACGTTCTGGTAGTCCTGCCAGTAGCCGACGATCTGTGCCTTCGAGAGGGTGGGGTTCTCGTTCTCGATGAGTTTCGTGGCGTAGGAGTCGCCGAGCGCGGAGAGGTGGTAGTTCCCGCCGCCGTGGACGAGGGGGATGATGTAGTACTCGTGCCCGCGTTGCTGTGCGTAGAAGCCGTTGAAGGCGTTGTCGTTCGGCCTGGGGCGGTTGTAGGTATGGTCGATGATGGCGCGAACGCCGTTGCGGTAGACGTAGCGCGGGCCGTAGTCGCGGATCCAGATCGTGTCCATGGTGCGCACGAAGAACCTGACACGGCTCATGTCCGTGCCGGCGGCCGAGAGGGTCGCCTGTGCGGCGGGGATCGCGCCGGAGGTGTCGATCGCGACGTGGAGGTCGGCGTCGCCGGTGGTGGTGATGTGCTTGGCCATCTCGGCAAGGATGGTCTTCTGTGCCGAGGAGCCTTCCCAGGAGATGAGGATGGACTCCATGGGGTCGTACTCGGGGACGCAGTAGATGTTGCCGACGGGCGCGCCGCGCGTGCCGCGCTCGGGCGCCAGGGGGTTGGTCGCCAGGTAGCGGCGTTCCGCCTCTGTCAGAAAGCGTGGGATCTCCGCGCCGTCGGGGAAGACGAGCTGCCCGTCCACGAGGATGGGCTGATCGTGCGGGATGGAGCGAGGTCCGCCGGCTTCCTGCCCGAAGCACGACGCCGCGACCAGGCCAAGCACGCCGAGAACGCGACCGAAGAACAGGCGAGTCATATCGGACCTCCGATGGGGCGGTCGGCGGTGTCCCCCTCCGGGACGACGCCCTCCGCCGTGCAACATACCGGGGCCGACCGCCCCGAACAAGCCGTTTTTCCGAAGGATCAGGGGCATCCGGCCGTGTAGGCGTTGAGGAAGGCGAGGACGTCGAGGGTGTTGATGACCGTATCGCCGTTGAAATCCGCATTGGGATCGCCGGCGGTGTAGGCGTTGAGGAAGGCGAGGACGTCGAGGGTGTTCACGACGGTGTCGCCGTTGAAGTCGGCGGGGCAGTCGTCCGGGTCTTCGCAGACGATCGCCGAGGCGACGACGCGGTCGATGCCGGCCTCGACGACGTGACCCGGGGCGTCGTCCGTCGCGACGAAACGGACGCGGACGGTCGTGCTCGCCGGTGCATCGACGCCGATCAGTACGGCGTCGCTGCGCCATATCTGGGCGGCGTCGTTGTACTCGCGGACGCGCGTCCAGTTCGAGCCGCCGGCATCCGTCGCCACCTCGACCGCGAGTCCGTCCTCCGCGCCGAAGGGCACGCCCGGGAATCCGGAGAGCCAGAAGTCGTACGAGATTGCGCCGCCGTCGGCCATGTTCCAGACGGGCGAGGTGAGGATGGTGGAACCCGCGTTGACGTCGTTGAACGCCGCGTTGCCGGTGACGTAGCACATCCCGGAGCCGTCGCTGTCGGAGGGCGGGTCGCCGAATCCGAAGTTGCCGGGGACGGCGCGAACCCAGTGCCCGCTCGTGGCGGTTCCGCTGACGGTCCATCCGAGGTTTGTCTCGAAGTTGTCGGTGAAGAAGGGCGCGTTCTCGCCGACGACCGCGGTGAAGTGGAACGCGGGCGCGAACGCCGGGTGGGTCACTGTCAGGCCGGTGGTGGTCTTGGCGCTGAGGTAGTAGCGGACGTCGTCCTGGCACGCCGGCTCACTGAAGGTCGCCAGCCAGAGGCTGCCGCCCTGGGGGTTCATCGCGCGCGGCGTGTAGGTCTGTCCGCCGTCGACACTCATCCAGAGCGTGGGCGTCGCCGGGTCGAGCGTGTGCGTTCCGTTCTCGATGGAGACGTCGAAGGGCGTTTCGACGCCGGGCGCGAGGACGCTGGGCGGCCCGCCGGGGATCGAGATGACCAGGGCGTTGGCCTGCACGGTGAAGTTGCCGGGGCTGATGTCGAAGAAGACGTTGCCGACCGCCTCGACCTTGATGCGGGCCTGCGAGGACGAGACCTGGGGCAGCGCGACCGTCTCCGACCCGTCGTTCGGTGTCGATGCGGCGAGGACGTAGGGGAACGTCTGCCCGCCGTCGGTCGAAAGCGAGATGCGGACCTGGGAGCAGTTGATCGGGGCTGCGGTCGTGTTCGCGACGTTCCAGGTCACGGTGCCTTCGCCGCTCCAGGTGGCGCCTGCCGCGGGCTGAATGACGTCGAACGGTCCCGCCGTGCCGATGACGTTGAGGGTGACTTCGGAGGTCGTGATCCCGCCGCCGGCGGCGCGGTTGTCGCGTGCCGTGACGCGCATCTTCATCTGGCGGGCGACGTCCGGGAGCCGTTCCTTCTTGTCGCTCTGGTTCGCCAGGATCGTGGAGAGGATCGGGAAAGTCCGCGAGGGAGAGGAGGTGGGGTTTCGCGAGCGCACGAGGGGAAACTTCCCGTCGTCGGGCGTGGTGAGGGTGGCGGTCGGGCCGAGGTCGCGCTGCTCCCAGCAGAAGGTGACGGCGTCGCCGTCGGGGTCGGAGCCACTGGCCGTGAGGGTGAAGGGCGTCTTGACCGGGATGGCGTATGCCTGGCCCGCGCTGACCGTGGGGGGCAGGTTTCCGGTGTTGACCTTCTGGGCGCAGCCGTTGCCTGTGCTGTTGACGGTGTAGTTGCGGATTTCGTCGAAACTGACGGAGGTGAAGTAGGGGTCGCTGAAGTTCTGGATGTTGTCCGCGCCGCAGAGTCCCGCGTAGCCCATGATGGTGGAGGCGCTGCCCGGCTCGTAGGCGGTCGATCCGTTGCGGTTCCCGTTGCATCCGCTGGTGCTGCTGTTGAAGCAGTGGTTTGCGCCGAACTGGTGTCCCATCTCGTGGGCGACGTAGTCGATGTAGAACCCGTCGCCGGTCGGAGCGGGCAGGCCGGTGACGCCGCGTGCTTTCTGGTTGGACTTGCAGACGCACGCGAGGTAGGCGACGCCCCCGCCGCCGGTGGAGAAGACGTGCCCGATGTCGTAGTTCGCACTCCCGATGATGCTGTCGCAGGTGGACTGGTTCTGGCCGAGCATGGTGCCGCCGTTGTTGTTCGTGTAGGGGTCGGTGGCGGGGTTGGTGTAGACGATGAGGTCGTTGTTGCCTACGAGGATCATGCGGATGGCGACCTCGACCTCGTAGACCTGGTTGACGCGGTTGATCGCGGTCGTGATGGCGGCCATGCCTGCGGTCTTGGTCCCCCCGTGGTACTGCGTGTACTCGCCTGTGGCGGCGTTGGCGAGGCGGTAGGTGCGCAGCTGCTCGCCGAATCGGACGCCGCCGTACTCGGCCGGGGCGATCCACCCGAGGTCGTCAGCACCGACTGTTTCGCAGGTCCACCCCTCGGGCGGCGTGAGGTCGGCCTTGCGATAGGCCGTGTAGAACCCCGTGTCGCCGCGGCTGAACGGATCGACCCACCACGCGCCTTCGGGCGAGAGCACTTGGGCGTGGAAGCCTTGCGGCGTGAGGTCCAGGCGTACGCACGCGGCAGGATCATCGATGCCCTGCCCCGCGAAGGTGCGGATCTCGGGGAACTTCGCGGCCAGGGCGGGTTCCATGATCGGCGACTCGAAGCACGCGAAGGGCGCGAACCCGCCCTCCGGGGTCGGCACATAGAACACGACCGGACGGAGCGAGGCCTCGGGCGTGAACTCCATCGGCGCGGCCGTCAGCACGCGCCAGGCGGACGCCATGTCGATCGCGTAGGCCTCGAAGCGGTTCGGGCGAATCCAAGCGTCCTTGTTCCACTGCTCTTGCGGCAGGCGCTCAACATGCACCCAGACACCGTCGGGCGAGACGAGCGCGCCGAAACCCGGTCGCAACTCCTGGCCCGATGCCGCGCCGTTCAGCGAGGCCGCGAACCCGATACCCAGGAGAACACACGCCTCGCCGAAACTGCGAACGGAAGCCATCGCCGGACCCCCTCCTGATTCTGAATCTCAAGACCGAGATGCCGGGAAACCCGGCGACAACGACACCGCCATCGGCCATCGGGCCGACGCACTCAGGCTATGCGATCTTCAAACAGTGCCGGTTCCCGCGAAGTCCGAAGCAAGGCCCCATCAAATCCCTACCCTCTATCGGTCGTGCGTCACTGATGTCGACCTTCGGCTCGTTCCGCAAGTCTGCTGTCTGCCGTCAACTGTCCGCTTTCCCCCGGGTGTCGTTCCGGCTCGGCGAAGACACGGTGCCGTTCCGGCGCGCCGCCCGCCTGCGCCGGCGCGAGCAGGTGGACCGTGCCTCGCCAGAGGTGATAGGCCAGCCGGTCGAGCCACCGCGCTGCTTCGAGCACGTCGAGCGCGTCGTCGGGTGGCACATCGCCGGAGGCCGTGCGTTGGAGCACGCGCACGCGCTGCGCGCGGCGATAGGAGGCGATGGTCGATGACGCCTCGCCCGCGTCGCTGGCGGCCTGTGCGTCGGCGTCGGCCGGGCCGCGGCGCATGGCGTCGCGAACGCGGGCTGCGACGTCGGCGAGGCGCGCCGCGGGGTCGCCGAGTTCTGCGCCTGCGCGTCGCACGCGGGCCGCCAGTTCGCGCTCCGCAAGTCCTTCGATGAGGCGCTCGAAATGGTCGATCGCGTGGAGGACTCCGACGTGGGCGACGTGCTCTGGGGCGTTCGGATCGGTGCGCACGCGTCCGAGGAACGACCGTACCCGGTCGAGCGCGCCGTCGACTTCCTCGACGCCGCGCCGGCTCTCGGCCGACACCGTGCCGATGGCGGCCGTTTCGCGCACCGCTTCGGCGAGGATCGCGCCTGCGTCCATCACGGCGCGTCGGGCGGCGTCCACCGCGACGGCGGGCACGGAAGCGACGGTCTCGTCGAGGTGGAGGGTGAGCGCGCCGTCGCGCTCGCGCACCAGGCGAGCGATCAGCCCCGCGTACTGCCGAACGAACGGGAGGAAGACCGCCGCGCTGGCGAGCGTGAACCCGGTGTGGAAGGCGGCCAGACTGAGCACCGACCGATCGGCGTCCAGCGTCAGTGTGCCCACGACCCAGAGGAATGCCGGGATCGCCGCCAGCCCGATCGCGCTGCTCGCGGTGTTGAAGACCACGTGTGCGGCGGCGGTGCGTTTGGCGGCGGTGGTTGCGCCGATCGCGGCGATGATCGGCGTGACGGTGGTGCCGACATTCGCGCCCACGACCAACGACACGCCCTGTTCGAGCGTGATCGTTCCCGCGTGGAGGGCGGCCATGGTCATGGCGACGGCCGCGCTGGAGGACTGCATGACCACCGTCATGGCTACACCGATGCCGACGAGGGCGACGTCTCCCCAGGCGGTGCCGCCGGGGAGCGAGGCGGGGTTGACGTGAGCCGAGGCCGATTCCATCGCCGTTTTGAGCGTGTCGATGCCGACGAAGATCAGCCCGAAGCCGGCGATGGCCATGCCGACGGCGGCGCGGCGGTCGCGCGTGAACAGCTTCACAAGCACCCCGATGCCGACCATCGGCATGGCCACCGAGGCGATGCTGAACTTCAGCCCGAGGAGAGAGACGATCCATCCGGTGCTCGTCGTGCCGACGGCGGCGCCGATGATGACGCCGACCGCCTGCGGGAAGGAGAGCAGGCCCGCGCTCACCATGCCGATCGTCGCCAGCGAGGTCGCGCTCGACGACTGCACGGCGACGGTCAGCCCCGCGCCGGACACGAAGGCCCGCACCGGGCGGCCGGTCATGCCCGAGAGCACCAGGCGGAGCCGATCTCCGGCCAGGCTCTTCAGCCCGTCGGTCATCAGCGACATCCCGAGCAGGAACAGCCCCACGCCGCCGATGATCCACGCGATCGACACGCGCCCGACCCCTCTCGCCCCGCCCCGCGCGGAGCCGAGCACGATCGTAGCGTCACGCCCCGTTCACGGACTTCCCACCACCGCCGTCATATGCCCTCGGACCTTATGAGCACCCGGCGGTGAAGGCGTTGAGGAAGGCGATGAAGTCCAGCGTGTTGATGACGCCGTCGCCGTTGAAGTCGGCGCGCTGATCGCCGGAGGTGAAGGCGTTGAGGAAGGCGATGAAGTCCAGCGTGTTGACGACGCCGTCGTTGTTGAAGTCGGCCTTGCACGAGTTCCCCTGGAACTCGAACGCTCCCATGTCGATCACCGCCGTGTGCCCGTTGCCCGGCACGCCCGTGTCCGTCGTGCCCATGTCGTTGTGGAACCGCGGATCGCCGGAGAAGTCCACTGGTACGGCCTCGGTCGTGTTGGCGTCTTCGTCGATGTCCATTCCGTCCGCTGGCACGGCCGTGTTGTCCCCCGCGTCGATGCACGGCGACCCGGCCGACAGCAGCAACACGCCCGCTCCTGCGTTCACGAACTTCGGGTCGGCGCCGATGTTCCCCACGCCGCCGAACGAGCCGGTCCACCCCTGCACGCACGACCGGTTCACTGCGGCCGTCCCGCTGTAGAGGAACACCTGCTTCTCCTGCGTCGCCGAGTTGGGGTCTGTGTTCGCCCACAAGATCGACCCTGTGAGCGCAAGGTGCGAGCCGCTCATCGCCATCCCACCGCCGCGATCGGCGGCGTGGTTCGCGTGAAGCGTGCAGCCGACGACTGCCGCCTGCGTCCCTCCGCCCGCCGCGAACGCTCCACCACCGACACCCGCGGTGTTGGCGCGCAGGACGTTGCTGACAAGCGTGATCTGGCTGTTCCACGCGTCGATCGCGCCGCCGTATGTCTGCGCGACGTTCTGACGGAAGAGGTTCGCGTCCGCGCGCAGCGTCGAGTCGCCGAGCGAGATCGCGCCGCCGACACCCCCCGACGAGTTGTCCGTGAACTCGCACAGCGCAACGCTCGCTTCGCTCTGCCAGCCGACCGCGATCGCGCCGCCGTAGCCGTTCGTCGCCTCGTTGCCCTCGAACCAGCAGACCATGAACGAACCGGTCGCCGAGTCGTACAACTCGACCGCGGCGCCGCCCCATGACGCGGTGTTCTCCGTGAACTCGCACCCGACGAACGCGACGTTGACCCCCGTGTATCCCGCGATTGCTCCCGCGTACTCGCCCGAGTTCGCCTCGAACCTGCACTCATGGAAGAGCGCCGATGCCCCGTCGTACAGGGAGACCGCGCCGCCCGCGTACCCCGCCGCGTTGCCCTCGAAGGAGCACCGCTCGAACCGCATCGAGCATGGTTCGATGACGATCGACGCCCCGCCGCTGCCGCTTGCCCGGTTGTCGCGGAACACGCAGTCGCGCACGACGGCTGACGATCGCACGGCGAGCATCCCTCCCCCGCTGCCGAACGAGCGCCCGCCCTCGACAACGAACCCGTCGAGCACGGCATTCGCGTCCGAGTCCAAGGCTTCGAGCAGTGCGTATGAGTTGTCCGAGTCATCGCCCGGTATGCCGATGTCGCCGCTCAGAACCGACTCGAACGCCCCCGGCACGCGCTGATGGATCGACGTTTCGCCGCCGCCGGGGTGCGATTGCCCCTGGAACCCGCCGTAGAGCGCAAGGCCTGACCTGAGCGAGAACCGCCGCCAAGGATCGCCTTGCCCGCTGTCCGGCAAGTACGTCCCGTCTGCGACCCAGACCTCGCGCGTGTGCGAGCAGCGCAGGTTCGCCGCCGCAGTTACTTCCGCCAAGTCGCGCAGCGCATCGCCCCACGCCGCGCCCTGCCCTTGACTCTCAGAGTGCATATCGACGTGGATGCGCCGCTCGCACTCGTCGGGGATGCCGTTGCCGTTCGTGTCGCTGCTGGTCGCGTCGGTGATGTCGATCGCGTCGTCGATGCCGTTGCCGTTGCAGTCGCGCATCCGCCCGCTCTTGCGGTAGTTCGCGAGCGTGTGACGGGTCTGTTCCACGACGAACGCGTTGTACGCCGCCCGGGTTTCGCCGATCGGCACGCCCATCGGCTTCCCGCCCGGCCCCAGGACGCCGGGGTGCGAGTAGATCGGCACGTACACGTCCACCGGGTACGACATCACGTCGCCGTAGTTCGTCCCGGCGTGTGTGTAGTAGTGACCCCATGCATACGAGAACGGCGCGGACGGGTCGTTCTCATGGTCGTGCGCGCACCCGAAGTTGTGCCCGAACTCGTGCGCCCCGGTCAGGATGCCGCCGCCCGCTGACCGCCAGTTCAGGCAGGTGAACGCCGCCCCGTCGTCCCAGATCGCCCACCACCCCGCCCCGCCCAGAAACCGTGTGTCGTCCACGATCAGCAGCACGCAATCCGCCGCGGCTGCGTCGCGCCAGCCGTGCACCTCGTCCATGTACCCGTCGCCGGACTCGGTCACGCGAATCAGGTGGTCGAGCCAGTCCGGCGAGACCTCGTCATACGCCACTTCCATGAAGCCGACCATCGCCATCTCCAGCCCGCTCACAAGGCTGTTGGCGATCGTCAGGTTCGTCGTGTCGATCACGTTCTGCACGCGCGTCTGCAGTGCCGCTGCGCCGCCCGCCGCGGTCTTTGCCTTGGTCGTGTAGATGACGAGCACATCCGCGCGTGAGACATCGTCGTCGCACGAGCAGCACGAGCGCCCCTCGCCGGACTGTCGAGCCGCGCCGGAGGGTTCCACGGCCTCGGTTCCGCGCACCGAGCCTGCAACGTGCTTCGCCTGCGGCGTAGTGCCGTGACCGATCTCCGCCGCCGCGCACCGTACCACCGCGTGCGGCGACCATTCCACTGCCACACACTCGATCCGGCCGTCCGGCAGCACGACACCCGTCGGTTGCACGCCGAATGCGCCGTGTGGCGTCCACACGCCCACACTGACCAGCCCGTGCTCTACCGTCACCACGAACGACGCGGCCTCGTACCCCGCCACCTTCCCCCGAACCGTGACACCGTCCGCTCGCCTGTCCACGCGCTCAACCAGCAGCCCGAAAGACAGATCATCGAACAGCGGGAGCGAGATCGCCCCGCCGACAACGGCGTTCGAGTACACACCGGCATCCACTGCGATCGCCCGTGTCTGAAGCGCATCCCCCGGCGCCACCGGCTCATCACTCGCTCGAACTGAACCCGTCATTCCGAGAACCGTGAGCCCCATCGACAGCCTCAACACGCTCGTGCGCAGCGACATCGCACCGCCCTCCGGCCCCACTGGCTCCCATGCTAATGGATTCCCCAGCCCGACTGGAAGGGTCTACTCAAAAAATGTCCGGTGCGGCATTCGTGAGGCCGTCGCCGGGCTGGCAAGCAGTGCCCGCCGCCGCGAGGTTACCGGCACCCGATGGCCCAGGCGTTCAGAAACGCCAGAAAGTCCAGCGTGTTGATGACGCCGTCGCCGTTGAAGTCGGCGCGCTGATCGCCGGAGGTGAAGGCGTTGAGGAAGGCGAGCACGTCGAGCGTGTTCACGGAACCGTCGCCGTTGAAGTCGGCGCGGCAGCGTTCGAAGACCCATGTCGCGCCGCTGAACGGGCCGTTGTCGTCGTCGCCGTGCGCGCCCGCGGCGATCACGCTCTCCGCGATCGCCACGGAATAGCCGAGCCAGTCACCCTGATCCGGGTCGGTCGCCAGGAGCGTCGCGGTGCGGGGCCATGCCCCGTCGCTTTCCTCGTAGACAAACACAGCGCCGGCGTCGGTTGCACCAGTGTCGTCGCGGTATGAGCCGACAACGGCCGTTGAGCCGTGAATCGCCACGGCGCGGCCGAAGTACAGGCTCGGCGCAGGCACCGGCGGTGCGAGTCTCGCCTCCTGCGTCCAACCCGTGTCCGTGTTGCGAAACACGTACGCCGCGCCTGTGAACGGCCCCGAATCGCCTGCGAGCGCGCCGACCACCATCGCGCGATCGTACAGCCCGATGCCCGCGCCGAAGAGCGCGCCTGGCGTGGCGTCCGCGGCCGTGATCGTGGTGGCGAACTCCCACACGCCGTTGCCGTCGCGGGTATAGAGATGCACGGCTCCGGCGTCCATGCCCGCGCTGTCGTCGCCCATGGATCCGATCGCGATGACGCCGTCGCCGACGGCCAGTGACTGGGCGAAGTAGCTTCCCACGCTCGCGCTCGGGGAAGCGAGCCGTGCCGTCTGCTCCCAGACGCCGGCGTTCTTCTCGAAGATGTACGCCGCGCCGCGTCCACCGTCGGCCTGGTACGCGCCGACGATCACGAGGCCCTCTGCCGCGGCGACCGCGAAGCCGAATCGCGCGCCCGCGGCCGCGTCCGACGCCACCAGCCGCTGCACCTGGACCCACTCACCTGCCGATTTCTCGAAGAGAAAGGCCGCGCCGCTTTCCGAACCGGCCGGGTCCGCCAAGGGTGCACCCGCAACGACGACGTCCCCCGCGAGTGCGACCGAATGCCCGAGCCAGTCACCTGGCCGGGCTTCCGTGGCCGTCAGCTTCGCCCCCTGGACCCAACCGCCTGTACCGCGCTCGAAGAGATAGATCACACCGCTGTCATTCCCTGCGGCGTCGTTGGTCGGCGATCCGACCACGAACAGGTGGTCCAACACGGTCACGCTGAAGCCGAAAGCGTCGCCGGGGGCCGCATCCTGGGCGCTGACTCGCTCACCCTGACCCACGGCGAGGGACGACCAGGCGAGCGATGCGACGAGAATGCCAAGGCCGACAGCGTTGCGACGGCTCACAGACCCATTCTGCCAAGAGAACTCTCTCGATCAACCGAAAACAGTCGAACTGCCCTCGCCGGTCGGCCAATGTTCGGGATAGCGGGCTGTCGGCCGGCGTGTGAACAACTTGTGCACGACCACGCGATCAGCGCCGGAGTGGGCGAACCAGATCAGGATCACTCCAGTCGTGTTGACCGACCAGACCGACGGGATCGTCTTTCGTCATCAGCAGACGACAGGCTGTCGTCGGCATACGCACACCGCCGGGTAGCACCAAGTGCCTGGTCTACGGGGACTTGCGGCGAACTCTCCCGATTGTCCACTTCTCGACGGGGCATACTGCTACTCAACTCTGAAGAGTTCTCTTCTTTCAGGGAGAGGAGTTCTCAGGCTTTTGGGGCAGCCCGATGCACCTTGGCGGACGGTAAACAGGTCGCGCTCCGATGTGGATAACTCTTCGGAAGACGTTGGCATGTTCGGCAGGCGACCGTCGTTCTTTGGGCCACGAGCGAGGTCGTCAGCGGCGTGCCGCAGCGCACGCAGGGCTGCCCCCCCCGTCCGTAGACGAGGTGCCGTTCCTGCTGGCGGCCGGGGCTGCCGTCAGACCCGGCGTAATCCCTGATCGTTGAACCCCCGGCGCGCACCGCCTCGCGGAGCACTGCCCGGATGGACTCCGTCAGCCGTTCAACTTCGGTTGTTGAGAGCGAGGCTGCTGAGCGTGCCGGATGGATGTTCGCGCGGAACAAGGCCTCGTCCGCGTAGATATTGCCGACGCCGGCGAGGATGGTCTGGTCGAGCAGCGCCGCCTTCACGGGTCGCCGAGCGGCCGCGAGTGCAGATGCGAGATGCCGCGTGGTGACGCGCAGCGCATCCGGACCAAGAGCTGCCCATCGCTCGGCTCGCAGCGCGTCGAGCGTGGAGTAGCTCCACAGTCCTCCGAAGCGGCGCGGGTCGCGGAACACGAGGGTGGTGCCGTCGTCGAAGACCCATCGCGCATGGGCGTGGTTGCGAGTCGTTGTCGGCTCGCCGAGCCGCGTAGCCAGCAACTGCCCTGTCATGCCGAGGTGGACGCCGAGGGAGCGGCCGTCATCGACCACAACGGCGAGGTGCTTGCCATATCGGAGCAGGTCGCGGACTGTGCCGCCGACGAGCAGGGCGGTGGCTCCGGGAGGTTGCCGGGTGCGGAGCACGTCGCGCCGGAGCAGACGCGCGAACTCGACGCGGCGCCCCATGATGGCGCGTGCGAGGCCTCGGCGCACGGTCTCGACTTCGGGGAGTTCGGGCATCAGGCTTCTCCGCGGCGGAGTTGCCGGAAGAACGTGCGCAGCAGGTCGCCGCACGCCTCGGCTCGTACGCCGTGCACGATTTGCGGCCTGTGGTTCAGCCGGCTGTCGGACGGGATGGCGTAGAGGCTTTCGCACGCACCTGCCTTCGGGTCGTTCGCTCCGTAGACGAGGCGTCCGACCCTCGCGTTCACGACCAGCCCGGCGCACATGGCACAGGGTTCGAGCGTGACCACCAGCGTGCAGTGGTTCAGCCGCCAGTCGCCGATCGTTTGCGATGCCGCGCGCACGGCCAGGAGCTCGGCGTGTGCGGCCGGGTCGTGATCCGCCTCGCGTCGGTTGAAACCTTCGCCGAGCACGCGGGCGGAGGCGGTTTCATAGACGACCGCGCCGACAGGCACCTCCCCGATGGCGGCGGCGGCACCGGCGAGGGCGAGGGCGCGCGTCATCATCGCGTCGTCGGCCGCGGTCGGTTCGCCCGCAGGTCGCGGTCGCGGCAGGGGGCCGAGACGGGAATAGAACACCCCCCCTCTCACGCCTCACCGTCCCGATCCGCCTGGCCGCGACGGCCCATGCGCGCTACGCGCTCGGCGGGCAGCAGGCGCAGCAGCACGCTTCCGAGTTCGAAGAGCGCCCAGAGCGGCGCGGCGAGGAGGGCCATCGAGATCGGGTCTGCGGGCGTGAGCAGCGCGGCGGCGATGCAGCACCCCATGATGACGTGCTTGCGGTACTTCTTCAGCATGGCGGGCTTCACCAGCCCTGCCCACCCGAGCAGCAGCACGACAACCGGCGTCTGGAACCCGAGCGCGAAAGCCATCGCCATCGTGAGGAAGGTCTTGGTGTACTCGCTGATGCGGTACTGCTGGACGATCCCGCTGCCCTGGGTAAGGTTCGACCCGCGAACCACGGCCTTGCTGCCCTCGTAGCCCACGCAGACGCGCAGTTGCATGAGTTCCGTGTTGATCCAGGCCGCCCCGACCTCCGGCCGCGGCGGATCCGCCTCCAGCCGCGGGAACGCCGGGAGCACGATCCCCTCTGGCAGAGGAGCGACGTGGGGGTCGGTCCGCCCGACGGCCGACCCGAACTCGATGAAGAACGAGAGCACGACTGGCATGATGACGGCGTAGAGGAAGACGGCGCTCGTGACGGTGAGCGAGAAACTCAACGGGAGCAGGATGTAGACGAAGCGCCGCTCGGTCTCGTACAGGCCCGGTGCGACGAACTTCCACAACTGGTAGAGCACCCAGGGGCTGCCGGCCAGCACCGTCACCACGAGCGAGAGAAAGACGTAGGTGCCGAAGGTTTCGAGGAAGTTGGTCGCCAGCATCTCGGGCGGCAGGCCCGAGGCCCGCAGTTGGCGGGTGACGGGCCGGGTGAGGAAGTCCAGCATCGGCCGCCCGAAGGACATGGAGAGAACGAAGATGGGAGCCAGCCCGAGGAGCGCGAGGATGAGTCGCCGACGGAGTTCTTCGAGGTGATCTCCGAAGGGCATCACGGCCTGTTCGGATGACGGGCGGGTTGTGCGGTTCGTCGCCATGCGTTCGCGGCAGCCCGGGCCTCCCCTGCGCGAACGCGACAGGCCCCCAGCCCGAAGAAGGAGGATAGCCCGAAGCCGCGGCGGTCCTGACGGGAGCGCGGGTGGGGCGCATCCCTGCGTGCATCGCGGAGCATGACGATGGCCCACGAACCCGAGCCGCAAGCCGAGGGGCTTGAGGACTCGCACGACCCGACGCTCGCCGCGGCCCTCGGGGGCGACCCCGACGCGGTGCGTGCGCTCTGGCAGCGTCACCGCCGGTGGGTTGCCGGCGTGCTGCTCGCGTACAAGCCCCGCCACGCGGACCTTGAAGACCTGCTGCAGGATGTCGCCATGACCTTCGTTCGCAGACTGGGAGGCCTCCGCGACCCCGCCTCGTTGCGGCCTTGGCTGCGTTCGGTCGCCATCAACGCGGCGCGTCTTGCGGCGCGGAAGGCCCGGTCGCGTCCCGACGTTGTGCCCGCGCGTCGGTCGTCCGTGGAGCACGTGCCGCAGCCGGTGAATGGGGAGACACCGGATGTGCTCGCTGCCCGCCGCGAGGACGCGACCCGGGTGCTGAATCTCGCGCTCGAACTTCCGGAGTCGTACCGCGAGCCGCTGCTGCTCCGGTGCCTTCACGGGATGTCGTACCGCGAGATCGGCCTGGTGGTGGGCCTGCCGGAGACGACGGTCGAGACCCGCATCGCCAGGGGTCGGCGGATGCTGCGTGAACTCGCCGCACGGCACGCCATCGGCCCGACACCCGCCACCGAAGGAGCCACATCATGAGCGGCGCAGACCGGGACATTCTCATCAGCCGCGCCCTTGACGGTGAAGCGACGCCGGAGGACTGGTCCGCGTTCCGCGCGATGGCGGACCGCGACCCCGCGATCTGGCGTGAGCTGGCGGAGGCGCAGCAGGACCGTGCGGAACTCGCCGCCGCCGTTGCGCACGCGGTCGCCGTCGCCGACGACGTGAGCGCGCCGATCGAGGAGCACCTGAGCGAGCGCCTGACGTTCCGCATCCGCACCGTGGCCGCGTGGGGCGGCTGGGCGCTCGCGGCGGGCCTCGCGCTGGCCGCCTTCATCGGGCCGCGGCAGGCGCGGCACGGGACGGACGGGCAGAACGCGAGCCTCGTCCCGGGACTTGTGCGGATCAACACGCCGCAGGACGCCCTCGACGCCTACTACAACCGGGGCCAGGCCGACGGCACGGTGCTCGGCGAACTCCCGGAACGCATCGTTCTGCAGACGACCCCCGTCGAGAACGGCCTGGAGGTCATCTACGTGCGTCAGATCGTGGAACGTCTCCGCGCCGATGACTTCTACCGCCTCGGGTATGACGAGGCCGGCCAACCTGTCCCCGTCCGCTTCGAGCCGACGCCGCGTCCGACCCGCGCGGACTGATGCTGACGGGACCTTGTGTACCGCGCATCTCTGCTCCCGATCCCACACCATGGCGGGCCTCGCCCGCACACGATGGAGGACAACGACCATGACCGACACGCGAAGGATCGTCATCGGCGCGGCCGCCTGCCTCGCCGCGCTCTCCGGCACGGTGTTCGCGCAGAGCCGCACCGCGGAGCAGGAAGGCCGAATCCGCTTCGAGGGTCAGGCGACCACCGATGCGGCGAAGGTCCGTCAGCATGTGATCGTCCGTCAGGTCGAGAACGGCCGCGAGGTCACGGTCGAGGTCCGGGACGGTCGGACCACGGCCACGATCGACGGCAAGCCTGTGCCGGAGGAGCGCATCCGCCGCAAGGACGGGGGCGTGATCGAACTGCTGGACGAGAAGGGTAACGTCGTTACGGCCGTCACCGTCGGCGACGCGAATGCGTTCATGTTCGGCGACGACGGCGCGATCGTGCACTTGGTGCCGAAGATCGACATGCAGGGCGGTGGAGGAACCTTCTTCCTGCCCCCGAACGGCGCGACGGGGCGCACTCAGATGCAGCCCGAGATCGCGTCTCCTCCCCCGGTCATGGTCGGCATCACCATGGCCGAGCCGGGCGAGTCCATCCGTGAACACTTCAACCTCGCCGAGGGCGAGGGCATCCTGATCGCATCGGTTTCCGAGGGCACACCCGCCGCGGAGGCGGGCCTCAAGCCGCACGACATCATCATCCTGATCGACAACGAGAAGCCCGCGACGCAGGCGCGTCTGCGAGAGATTCTCCGCTCGCGCAAGCCCGGCGACACGCTCAACCTGACGGTCCTGCAGTCCGGGCAGAAGAAGGAAGTGAAGGTTGTGCTCGCTCCGTATGACGCGACCCGCCTGGGCGTGGGCGCGATGGCCGTTCCTTCGGTCCCTGCGGTGCCCGGTGCGCCGACGGCTCCCGGCGTGTGGGTCGAGCGCTTCGGGGATACCAACCAGGTGCGAGAGTTGGCGATGAAACTCCGCGAGCACCTCGGAGATATCGGCGCGGAGTTCACGCCCGAGATCCGGCGCGAGGTGGAGGAACTCGTCCGCAGGCTGACGGACGAAGGCGGCCAACTCCGCCGCAGGCTCAACGAAGAGAACTTCTTGTACCGCTGGGGAGAACGCATCGCGCCTCCGGCGGAGGGCGGTCGCCTCTTCGTCCAACCGACCCCGCCTTCAGCATCCCCGGCCGCACCGGACCACGGGATGCAGGACCGGATGGCCCGCATCGAGGAGCGTCTCGACAGGCTCGAACGCAGCATCGACCGGCTCGTGAACGCGCTGGAGCGCGACCGGGAACGCAACCGCTGATGCACCGTCGAAGGCACGCCTGAGGGGCGCCCCCCTGCCCCGCGCGGGCCGACGACACCGCGACACGGCCGATCGGGCTAACCCCCGACGGCCGTTTTCGTCTTCCCCCTCCTCCCCCCTCCGATTTGGCCCTTTGGCCATTTGGTAACTTGGCCCGTTGCTCGACTGCTACCCTCCCCTACCCAGCCTCCGGAGCCTCCCCATGCCCGACCCACTCGCCGGCACGCCGCACCCCGCCAACCAGCCGCCGCGCAACACCGAGGACGCGCTCGCCGAGGTGCGCGAGGCGTTCGACCGGCTCAAAGCGGAGATTCGCAAGGTCATCGTCGGTCAGGACGAGGTCGTCGAGCAGGCCCTGATGGCGATCTTCTGCCGGGGGCATGCCGTCGTGGTGGGCGTGCCGGGCCTGGCGAAGACGCTGCTCATTTCGACGATCGCCCGGACGCTGTCGCTCGGGTTCAGCCGCATCCAGTTCACGCCGGACCTGATGCCGTCCGACATCACGGGTACGGAGGTGATCGAAGAGGACAAGGCGACGGGCGCGCGAGAACTCCGCTTCGTGAAGGGGCCGGTTTTCGCCAACGTGATTCTCGCCGATGAGATCAACCGTACGCCGCCGAAGACCCAGGCCGCGCTGCTCGAAGCGATGCAGGAGCGGCAGGTGACCGTGGGCGGCGTGCAGCACCCCCTCCCCGAGCCGTTCTTCGTCCTCGCCACCCAGAACCCCATCGAGCAGGAGGGCACCTACCCCCTCCCCGAGGCCCAACTCGACCGCTTCATGTTCCAGATCCTCATCGACTACCCCGGCGCTGACGAGGAGTTTGAGATCGTGCGGCGCTCGGCCCACAAGGGGGAGACGCAGGTGGACGCCGTCCTCAACAACGACGAGATACGCCGCGTGCAGGACCTGGTTCGCCGCACGCCTGTGGCCGACCACGTGATCAGGTATGCGTTGCGGCTGGTTCGGGCGACGCGTGTGAACGAGCCGATGGACGGGGGGCTGCCGCGGCCGGAGATGGTCGCCGAGTACGTCGCCTGGGGGGCCGGCCCGCGCGCCAGCGAGTACCTCGTCCTCGCGGCCAAGGCGAAGGCGATCCTGTCAGGCTCGACGCACGCGACGCCGGACCACGTCCGCTCCATCGCCCGCCCCGTGCTGCGGCACCGCATCCTCACCAACTTCAACGCCGAAGCCGACCAGGTGACGACCGACGCCATCATCGACAGCCTCTTGGACGCGATCCCGGTCGAGGGGGCCTCGGCGGAGGAGAGGCGCCAGATGGACAGGGTGATGCGGTAGGCCGTGCTTCTTGCGAGGCAAGAAACACCAGCGCCACCCCCCCTACTCATTCCAGCCGCTCGCAAGGTCGCGTCCCCGAACCCCGTCAGTTGTGTGCATACCAAGCCGTAGCACACGGTTGAAACACCCATGCCACTCCCAGCCAGTTCCTTTGGGATAGCCACGAAGAAATGCGTCGTACGGCACATTATGAACCGCGCCGTCTGCAATTGCAGCCCCGACGGGCGTGCCCCCAGCCGAGCCAGGCGACCTTCTCCGCAGCAACTCCGACTGGGAATCGATCAGCAACGCCTTCGAGGATGGGAAGACAACTTCGAAGGCCCGTGTCGCGCGCCATTGCGACGGACCAATGCGACTCTCGCGCCGCCAGTATGCCGGGTCGGCGAGGAACACCTGTGAGTAGTTGTAGTGAGTCCAGACGGAAAGAGGTTCGCCTGGAAACCCGAAGAAATCGCCCCGGTACATGCTCTCGTAGTACATGTCCGCCAAGCCGATGTTCCACTTGTTGACAGCCTCGAAATAGACCGCGAAATATGTATATTCGCCCGCGCGCAGGATCGAGAACTTCGCCGAAGGATCGGTGACGTATGGCATACAATCATCATGGTCCAGATTGTAAGAGGCAAAGACAGTCGCGTGCGATCGCATATTCGCATTTGAGCGAATGCTGCGGGTCATCAGCTTTAGATCGGCGAGATAAGGAAAGAGCAGTGACAACAGAACACCGACTATGAACGAGACCAGGAGCGCTTCGAGCAGCGTGAATGCAGCCACACATCCGCGCATCGAAGAACGGGAATGCACTGCTTTCCGGTTCCTGGACCGGCTATGGTGCATACGACCCCCCACGTCTCGCGTCCGGTTTTTCGCGCATCGATAGGATCATACCCACAACAAGGATGCCGCCAACAGCGCCATTCCGCGTCAGAACGCGCCGCCCAGCCTCCCGCCCCCACTCATATCTCGCGAGCAAGCCAAGGCAGCCGCAGCCCGGAGCAGCCCCAAGCCGCGACTCGAGTGCATATGAGGCGGATACAACAGCGAGAAACCCGACACATGCGAAGTCGAGAGCCCTGCGATTCAGGCCGATGAGCCAGAGTCCACCGAGAAGCACTTCCGTTCCTGACACGCCGACCGCGACGGGAAACGCAAGGGCAGGTGAGAAAAGCCTCCATGTCTCCAGCGCGGCAATAAACGTGGGCAAGTCAGCAAGTTTGAGAACGCCCGTCGTAAGCATAACAAGCGACACACCCGCGCGGATGACCGCGCCGATTCGATGCGAGTTCCACTTCTCTGTGAAACACACGGAGTCACGACGGGGCGCTGTTGTTCCATTCCTGTTCACTCCTCGACAACTTCTCCTGTGCACTCATTCCTGTGCGTTTCCTCGCCCATGACGTTTTCCACCTGCATCTGAGGGCCGTTATCAACGCACTCCTGTTCGGCCTCAGACCACTGCCTGGGCTGCCAGGTGCAACTCCCGTAATTCTCAGATCGCTTCTTCCGCTCGCCAGGCTCATTCGGACCCGCCTCGCGAACGGACCTGAAGGGCGGATCAGTGCCAATGACCTGGTCGGGACAGAGAATCCAGCCGCTGCCGCAGAGGATTCTGGCCCCGGCCTGCCAACAGACAGTGCAATCGTCGTACTCGACCCAGCACGGAAGGGGGACTGGCGTGCCACCTCCCTGTCCTGCCGAACGGCTCTCGCTCAGGATGATCACGAGTGTTCCCATCGCCAATGTTCCGGCGACGAGCTTAGCGAGGGATATGTGTTTCGAAGTAAGCACCGGAATCTTCATTTCTCGGCGGTCAAGGAGTCAGGATGCCGCCGTACGCCTTCGGATCTTGACCAGCACCAGTAATGCCGCCAGTGCGGCGGCAATCGACCAACCGATGCGCCGGTAGCGAGATCGCTCATCCGCGATCGAAGCCTGGATCGGGGTGACCGTCGAGTCGCCGTCCTGGAACCGCGTCACCTGCATAGCGTCCGATCGGTAGTCACTGAAGGTCGCCAAGGCCAAGGGTCCGCGAACAGGATCGGCCCCGAGCGGGTCCGGCGGTTGTGTCAGCCGCACGATCTCACCGGGCGTCGAAGCAACAACCCCGCGATAGACCAGGGACTCCACCACCACACCGTCGGGTCGGGCGTGATCGACACGGCAGGCGATCCACAGGTTGACTTCAGGCACGAAAGTCCAGTCGGAATACCGAGTGCTCTTGCCAACCTCCTGGCTCGAAGGCGACTCCACGATCACTCGCCGTTCGACGAAGCCCCGTCTGTGGACTGCGTCCCAGTATCCGTCGAACGCGGCGACGATCGGTGCTCCGCTCTGAGTAACGTCGCTCATCACCGCAGTCCAACGCACTCCGTCGGTCTTGATATCGCCGACAGGCGGTACGCTTCTCGGCCGAAAGTGCAGGCCGCCGTGCAAGAGGTGGCCAAGGTGCATGCGGATGGAACCAGTGTTGTCCCCATATGCGCGTCCTGAGGGGGCCTGGGACAAATCGACGATTGAGAGGTCGCGATTGGTCAGTTGCCACGCGATTCCTGATCGCGCCCCATGATCGATGTAGGGCGTTCCGGAAAGAAACGGGGTTTCCTGACAGATGCGCCACGTTCGCTCGTCGAGGGACCAGATTGTCCACCGACGCACGTCTCCTCCAGACGCGATCCGGCGCCGTTCGACCGCGAGCTCCATCCGCCTCGGGTGATCAGGGTAGTCGCGGATCGCCGCCTCAGCGAGGTCTGCCTCTTCGGGCGTCATGGTCGCGTGAAATATCTCATCGAACACAATCCCGTTTGACTCGAACGCAGGAAACTGACGTGCATCTTCGACAGCACGAACAATCCAGGTCTGAAGATCGGAGCCAAGCGGCTGCAATGGGGCCGCAAGTGTCGAAGAACAAGACCACACAAGACCCGCGATCAGCGCGCAAGCAACCCGACACAACGGCACGGCATCGAGGGCCTTAACGATGTCAAAGGGGTCGGCCAAGCGGCCCCGCCGCTTCCTGACTAGACAACGATTCCCCACCATCCCGTGGAGTGTACTGGCTTCTGACGGACCACTCAACCTTCCTGACACGCTTTCCCCCTGACACGCTTTCCCCACCCCGTTCGCACTGTTCACCTTTTCTTCACCATCTCCCATCCCCGTACGCCAATGCCCCGCCCTCTTCACATTCCCTCTTTGACTTCCTCTCCCATCCCGTATGCTGTTCTAGAGACCAAACAAACACCACTCTTACTCGCCGCAGCTGCCATCCCGGCCCCTCTGCGGCGGCTTCGCCCCTCCCCCTCCTCCTCAACGCGCAGGGACTTCACACACTCCATATCAGTCCGGCAGCGCGGGCTGTTCTTTCGGCGCGCGGACGGCTGTCGGGACCACGGCGCATCGTCCGGCGGGGCCTTTCATCGGCTCGCGTGTGAGCGTCATCTCGATGGACCGCCGCTCCGCGCCGCTCGCGGGGTCCGTCTCGATGAACTCGATGGACATGGCGTCCTTGCCGGTGCGCCGTTCGATCCTGCGGAGCGTCGTCGGCTGCTTCGTCAGCGGGGAGAGGAAAGTGATCGTCCAGGCGAGCGTGCCCGCGTCGGCGTCGAGTTCGCCGGTCCCCGAGAGCACGCCGGCATGGAGCGAGTCGATCCACGACCCCTGGAAACGTTGCGTGGAGTTGTCGAAGCCGTGGACACCGAGGCCGAAGAAGGGACCGACGCCGGGGATTTCGGCCGAGGTCTCCACGCGGATGAAGCGGCCTTCGAGCATCGACGAGACGGTCATCGTGCACTCGCTCTCGACGGGCGGCGAGCCGGGCCTTGGCCATGTGCGCAGCGTGCCGGTCCACTCGCCGATGTGCTGCGCGAGGAACTCGTGCTTGCTCGCGGGGCCGGAGGTGTCCAACCCCCCCCGCGCGAACCGCGCAATCCCGACGGCGGGTGTCGGGTTCTCCGCGAGGGGGCGCGCGTCGGGCGCTGATTGCCCGGACGCCGACGCGGCGGCGAGGCAGAGCGCGCCGGCATGGAAGATGAGCGACCGTCTTCGCATGGCGTTACTCACCGAAGACCTTGGGCGGGCGCCGTTGCGAGCGCGGAGGAAGCACAACAGAGTATACCAACAAGGCGCCCGTGTGAGAAGCGTCGCGCACGAGCAGCAGCCGTGAGCAGACGTTCACTCTGGGCATCAGATTGCCGACGCGGCAGGTCGCCTATACGGCTCCGCGAGCCGGCGTGAGCGGCTCGTCTCATTCTCACGTCAGCGTCGCCTGCGTGCCGCGACGCCGAGGGCCAGACCGAGAGTGGCAAGCGTGCCGGGCGTGGGCACGACGATGAAATCCACGCCGGGGTCGATGGGCACGAGGTAGAGGAGCGTGCCGAAGTCGTCGGCATAGACAGCCGTATTCCGATGGTTCTGGTCCTTGAACATGATCGTCCGAGGCGTGAAGCCGACGGTGCTGAACGTCAACGCGCCGAGGACGAGCGGGTGGGTTGCATCGAAGTACGGGTTATAGAACGGAGGCAACTGGAACAGGTCGATGTCGATGACGTCGCCGTTAGGCTGCGGAGAGCCGAAGCCGTTGGTGTACGCACTGATCGTAGGGTTCGGCGTCCAGACGACGGAGTCGGTCGTGCCGTCGAAGTTCGTGGCGAGAACATCCAGAAGGTCCTGGGCGAAGCCGACCTCGGGCGGACCGTTCGTGTTCCACGTCGCCAGGAGCCAGGAGGTGCCGGACGGGTTCGCCGGACTGATGGTGATGCGGTTCGGACTCCAATAGAACGTCATCGTCTGTCCGACGGCCGCCGCGCCGAACGCGCCGAGGGCCGATGCGACCGCGATCCCGAACGTCTTGCTCAGCATGATGCTTCTCCTGCCTTGACTGTGCGCGCACGAGCGGGCCAATCCCGCGTGGGGTCTCCGCCTCCCGCCATCCACGCGACGACGGGCCGGACACCCGGGACTTGGCGCACGCCCCGGTCTTCTTGCACGTCCGAGCCGGATTGCACACAGATTCTCGGGCAGACGGCCCCCGCGCGCCACTCCCCCCGGGGGTGGCGTGAACTCCCAAGGCGTACAGGGTGCCGGTCAGCAGGTGCGGAGGAAGGTCAGCACCCTCCCGCCCAGGCGTTGAGAAACGCCAGAACGTCCAGCGAGTCGATCGTGCCGTCGCCGTTCATGTCCGCCGAATCGTCCTGCGCCACCCAGGCGTTGAGGAACGCGAGCACGTCCAGCGTGTTCACGCTCGCGTCGTCGTTGAAGTCGGCGGGCGGCCTCGCGCCCTCGCGCGCCCACGCGGCAAGATGCACGAGCGCGGGCAGGATCTCCTCGCCGTTGGGGATGATCTCCTCCGGGGGCAGGATGAAGCCGCTGCCGCGGAGTTCGAAGAGGAAGCTGTGGGCGTCGCGGTCGCCCCAGAACCAGTCGGTCGCGCCGCCGGAGATGGGGTACAGCACGGTGTAGGTCGGGCCGTGGACGTACGTGCGGTTGTGGACGCTCTTGATGATCTGCTGCATCTCCGCGCCGAGCATCTGGAACGTCGCGTGCCCCGGCGGCAGGTCGGCGGTGTAGCCCCACGGCGCGAGCAGCAGCTGGCCGTAGGAGTGCAGGTCCACATGCGCGGCCAGCCTCGGGCGCGACTCGGCGAGCGCGCGCACCACGTCGGTCTCCGGCTCGGAGAACGGGGCGGTGCCGCGGTAGGTCTCGCTCGACCCGCTCCCCGACGAGCCGCTGTTCAGCCCCCAGCCGACGCCCCAGTTGCGGTTGAGGTCCACGCCGAAGGTGCCGTTGCCGTTGTTGCGCCGGTTCTTGCGCCAGAGGCGGTTGGTGGTCCAGGTGTAGTGGTATCCGTCGGGGTTCACGACGGGGATGAAGATGATCTCGGCGCGGTCGATGAGGGCGGTGAGGTCGGGGTCGGCGCCGTGGGCGGCGACGAGCCTGTCGGCGGCGTACATGGCGACCATCGGGCTGATCCACTCGCGCGAGTGCTGGCAGGCGTTGAAGAGGATGGTGGGCTTGCAGGCGAGATCGCCGAAGGCGTCGTTGGCGATGCGCAGGGCGCGGATGGTGCGTCCTTCGATGGAGAGGCCGACGTTGAAGACGGAGGCGATGTCGGGCCGCTGGGCGGCGAGTGCGCCCATGTAGGCGTCGATCTCGGCGAGGGTTCGGAAGTCGTCGAACCAGGCGCGTTTGCCCCCCTCACCGCCGCGGCGCAGGCGCTCGTTCTCGGCGTCGATGAGCGACTGGACGTCGTGGACGACGACGCGGTAGCGCAGACCTGCCTGGTCGATGGCGGCGAGGGCATCGGGTGAGACCATGAAGTCGGTGGGCACGCCGGGGCGGATGCCGTGGGACCACTGGTCCGCGCCGATGGCCTCCATGAAGCGCAGGTCGGCCGGGCCGCGGATGTCCAGGCGCACGACTTTGTGTCCGTCGATGCGGGCGACGGGGCCGGTGGCGAGAGGCTGTGCCGCCGCGATGCCCGAACCGAGCACAAGTGTGATTGCGGTCGCGATCCGGCGCACGACGCACCTCCTCCCCCGCGAGGGTCAGCGTACCGGCGGGTGTGGGCGTTCACCAGCGAAAACCGAGGCGTGGGAGGGGCGCACACCGACCCGAACCCGTATAAACCGCTTGTAGATGCTATAATCCCCAATCACGGCCCCGGAGCCTTCCCCGATGTTCAACCAGACGACGGAGTATGCACTGCGGGCGATGGCGTGTCTGGCGTACCAGCCGGAGTCGATGGTGCCGACGACGGAGTTGGCGAGGCTGACGAAGGTGCCGCCGAACTACCTGGCGAAGGTGCTGCAGGAGCTGGCGAGCGCGGACCTGATTGTCGGTCGGCGCGGGGTGGGCGGGGGGTACCGGCTGGCGAGGTCGCCGGCGTCGATCCGGCTGCTGGACGTGATCAACGCGATCAGCCGGGTGGAGCGTATCCGTACCTGCCCGCTGGGTCTGGAGACGCACGGGCCGAACCTGTGCCCGCTGCACCGGCGCATCGACGCGGCGGCGGAGGCGCTGATCAAGATATACGGCGGGGTGACGCTGCAGGACGTGGTGAGCGACTCGAACGTGGCGCAGCGTCCGCTGTGCGACACGGGAACGAGCCTGCGCATTTCCGCGCCCGCTCGCCGATGAGGGGCGTCGGCGTAGCATCCCCGCGTGTCTGACCGTCCCCCGCCCACGAACGCCGCGAGCCTGCACGAGCAGGAGTTGGCCCGACGCGCGAAGCGAGAGCAGGTTCGCGCGCTGGGGCTTGATCCGTACGGGGTGTGCACACCGGGGATTGTGCCGCTGCGTGAGGCGCGGGCGAGGTACGACGAGAGGGCGGACGCGGCGCACCAGGCGGGCGGTGCGGACGGCCGGCCGCGGGTGAGGGTGGCGGGTCGCGTGGTGCTGCTGCGGGACACGGGCAGGCTGGTGTGGATGAACCTTCGCGACGAGACGGGCGACCTTCAGGCGGCGGTGAGCCGGAAGGACTGCGAGGAGCGTGGCTTCGAGGCGGCGAAACTGACGGATCTTGGCGACGTGGTGGTGGTCGAGGGGCCGCTGATGCGGACTCGGACGGGCGAGGTGACGGTGTGGGCGTCGTCGCTGCGTCCGGCGTCGAAGAGCCTCGTGCCCCCCCCCTCGAAGCACGAGGGGCTGATCGACACGGAACTGCGCTACCGGCAGCGGTACGTTGACCTGTGGGCGAACCCCGAGACGAAGGGGGTGTTCACGCTGCGTTCTCGGATCGTGTCGCGCATCCGGGAGATCATGGACGGGCTGGGGTTCCTGGAGGTGGAAACGCCGATGCTGCAGGCGCTGGCGGGTGGAGCGGCGGCGCGCCCGTTCCGCACGCGGCTCAACGCGCTGGGGATCGATGTCTTCCTGCGGATCGCGCCGGAGCTGTACCTGAAGCGGCTGCTGGTGGGCGGGTTCTCGCGGGTGTACGAGATCAACCGCAACTTCCGCAACGAGGGGCTGGACCGGCAGCACAACCCCGAGTTCACGATGCTGGAGGCGTACGAGGCCTTCGGCGACGTGACGACGATGATGGACCTGACGGAGCGGCTGGTGCGTGAGTCCGCGCGGCTCGTGGCGGGGGAGCGGGGGATGCCGCACGGTCTGCGGCTTCCCTTCGGCGAGACGGACATCGACTACGGGAGTCCGTTCGAGCGGGTTGCGTACGCGGACCTGTTCGAGCGGGCGCTGGGGTTCGGGCCGACGGACCTCGACCGCGTATGGCGCGAGGCGGAGTCGCGCGGCGTGACGGCGAAGTACGCTCGGCATCTTGCGGAGGAGGGGCGTGCGCCGGCGGGCGGCAGGCTGCGCGGGCGGGTGGACGACGCGCTGGTGGTGAACGAGCTTTTCGAGGCGTTCGCGGAACCGACGCTGGACCCCGGGCGTCCGACGTTCATCACGGACTACCCCGCGGCGATCTCGCCGTTGACGCGCCCGAAGCCTTCGAACCCCGCGCTGGCGGACCGTGCGGACCTGTTCATCGGTCACATGGAGATCGCGCCGATGTACACGGAGTTGAACGACCCGGACGTGCAGGCGGAGAAGTTCCGAGCGCAGCTGGCGGGGCTGGACGAGGAGGAGTCCACGTTCAGGACGTTCGACGAGGACTTCGTGCGTGCGTTGAAGGTGGGGATGCCGCCGGCCGGGGGGATGGGGCTGGGGATCGACCGGCTGGTGATGCTGCTGACGGACCAGCGTTCGATCCGTGACGTGCTGCTGTTCCCGTTCATGCGCCCCGAGGGTGGGGCGGGGTGCGGGTGAGGGTGGCGGCGTTCAGTTCACTCTGCGTCGGGGCGCGTTCTCGGGGACGTTCTCGATGAACGGCGAGATGTCGTAGGGCTGTCCTTCGAGGATGGACCACACGATCTCGTGGCGGACCTCGGTGGTGAGGGGCATCATGGCGTCGGTCGGCCCCGGCGCGGCGACGAGGTGGGCGGTGTCAACGGGCGGGCGGGCCGCGACGACGGCTCGGAGGGCGGCCTTGCGCTGCTCGGGCGCGAGGAGCACGAGGATGCGCTTCATGAGTTCGACGCGCTTGTCGGTGTCGTTCTCGGCGTCGAGGGAGGCGCTGAGCGTCTCGATCTGAGCGCGGACGTCCGCCGAGAGGTCGATGCCGGCGAGGGCGGTGTCGAGGTTGTCGGCGGCCTCGAGGAAGAGGCGCTTGCGCCAGTACATGACCTCGGAGACGGAGTCGTAGAGCGCCTGGCGCGTGAGCAGGTCCATCGGCTCGGCCGCGCCGTCGACGGGTGGGGTGGCCTGGATTTCGGCGATGACCTTGGACTGGTAGTCGTTCTGGATGCGCTGGTTGAGGGCGACGGCCTGTCGTCCCATCATGCCCCTGCGCTCGAGGTACTGGACGAGCAGGCCGTCGCTGTTGATCGTCTGGATGGCGGTCATCACCTTGGTGAGCGTGCCGGCGGCTTCGATCTGGTCGCCGCCGAGCCTGACGGTGTCGATCAGGCCGCCGGGCTCGAGTTGTTCGAGCATGTCGAGCTTGTCGATCACGAGGTTCTCGACGTTCAGCCGTCTCTCGTAGAGCGCGGGGGCCATGCGCGCGAGGGACGCGAAGCCGATGAGCGGGTTGTGGGCGAGCGCGGCGTATTCGAGCGGCTCATCGATGCGGATGATGCGGCCGTCGGGTCCGGGCACGGCGATCGGGTCGAAGTCCACGCTCGGCGCGCGGGTGACGGTGGGGCGAGGCGGGCGTTCTTCGACGGGATGGCTGCGGACCGGCGGGGCGGGCGGCTCGACAGCGGGTCGCTCCTCCGGCTGGGTCGGCGGAGGGGGAGCAACCTGGGCGAGTCCGGTCGCGCCGGTCAGGGTGAGAACAAGGAAGATCGAGGCAACCTGTCGCATGGCACGGTCTCCGCGGGGGGATGCGTTGCATCCGGCCGCCGATCAACTGCATCGTCCGTCCCCCGTGCCTCCCAAAGCCGGGGAACCCAATTTATGCACGCGCTCCCGCCAAGGAGAGGAGGGAAGGCCGGGTTTGGGACGGGAGGTCGAAGACCCCGTGTATACCGCCATGCCAATCCGGGGTCGCCGATGCCGGGGCGGGTCGGGGCGGGCGGTGCAGGTGGACATGTGCGTCGTGTGGGCGGATGATTCCGAACCCCCCGAACAGAAAGCTGGGGTCAGGAGGATCAGGATGAGCGAACCAGTTCGCCGGAAAGTGAAGTGGCCGACGGGTCGTCGCCGGGGGAAGACCCGTGTCTGGAAGTCAAAGTGGGTGGTGGTTGTGAAATCCGGCGAGCGCAAGCCGAAGGGTTGATCGCGCGGTGGTTGCGTTTTGTTCGGCATTTTTGGACGCGGTCCTCGGTCGGGGTGAGGGGCAATCCGAGGAACGGTTTCCCCCGTTTTGCTCGGGCTGGCCGGATTCGGTTTCGTGGGGCCGGCCGGGTGCAGTACGATCGTGGGTGTGAGGCAAGGTGGAGATGGGGAAGACGGGCTGACGGAACACCGGTCGGGTTGGAGAGAGTGACAGCACTTCAGCGACAGGTCATGTGTTCGTCCCGGAAGGGGCGTTAAGCACGCGTGTCGTGCCGAACCGCGGCCAACAGAGGCCGGTCGCGGGGGAACCGAGTGGCCTCGGCGACGGGTGTCCGTCGTCAACCCCTTGGTCACGGCGTCATAGTCCGTGTTCGAGGCAATAGAGGGAGACAGTCCTATGAAGAAGATGATCGCTCTTGCAGCGCTCGCTGGTCTCGCGACCAGCGCGGCGGCCACCAGCATCGTGAAGCCCCCGGACATCGGGCCGTGGTGGCACCCGATCGATGGCGACTTCGGCACGTACGTCTACGCCAGCGACTTCGTGCTGACGGGGACGGACACGAAGGTCGATCGGATGGGGACGTGGCTGAGCCTGATCTGGGGCGGCACGCAGAACATCCGCTTCGAGGTGTGGGGCGACACGGGCGGCTTCGGGCCGAACCCGAACGACGTGCTGGCGAGCACCGGCTCGATCCATCCGGCGGTGACGCCGAACCTGGACTACCACGAGGCTCCGGCGGCGTTCAGCGCGAACCTCGTGCCCGGGAACCGCTACTGGTTCATCGCCACGGTGGTGAGCGAGGGCGGCGGCGGCGGGTACCAGACGGGCGGCCACACGCAGAACTCGGTCTACAACGACAACGGCACCTTCTGGTACTCCAACGACCCGGCCGGGATGTTCTTCGACGGGCAGAACCTGACGCCGCAGATGGCGTTCGCGGTTCACATGGTCCCGGCCCCCGGCGCGCTGGCGCTGATGGGCCTGGGCGGGCTGGTTGCGGCGCGTCGTCGTCGCTGATGCCTGACGTGTCCTGATCTCACGCCGCCGCGGGCCGAACACGCCCGCGGCGGTTTTTCTTTGGGTCCACGCGTGGCGCGCGCCGCATTGTCGAGCACCCGCGCATCGTCGGTTCGGGTGTGTGCAGGGGCGCCGGCTTGGGTCCGCGAGCGGGTACGGATGCTTCATGGCACGGGCGCGGCGAACAGCAGCACGGCGAGGTTCGCTTCCACGCCGGGGTTGATGGCCGCGCCGGTCTGGAGCTGGATGCCGCAGGCTGGGCAGGCGGGAGGGGGCATGCGTCGCGGCTCCTGGCGAGTTCCGGGGGTTGCTCAGGCGAGCCGGAGCAGTTTACGCGTCGGCCTGAACTCAAACCGGCGACCGATGATCCGCATGAACTATCAGTTTGACACAAACTGATAGATGTTCGCGAAGACAGGGGATCGGGGGAGTAAACCGGCCCTTATTCCCCGAGCCGGGCGAGGCGGTCGATGAGGTCGAGGGTGCGGGTGTGTTCGGCGAGGGAGTGCCGCCAAGCGTTGCGCTCGGCGCGGGCTTGAGTGTTCAGCCCCGGGGTAGGTGATCCAGCTCACGCCGAGTTGGCGGATCCTCCGGAGCCGCTGAAACTCGGGGGTGTCAATCATGTCGAGAATGAACTCGTCGTCCTGGTCGATCCGGATCAACTGGTGGATGGGGTCTCTAAAGACCTTTCCGCCCGGTTTGATCCGCTGGTTCGCCACAGACCGATCATATACCAAACAAAATATCCCTGTCAAGACCCTATCCGCCGCCGGCTCCCTACCCCTTCGCCCCCGCGCCGATGGTCATCTTGACGGGGACGGCGGTGCGTTCGACGCGGCGTTCGAACTCGTCGCGGAACTTGTTCATGATGGTGCGGACGGCCCAGTTGTTGCCGTCCGCCAGGCCGCAGATGGTCGTGCCGGGCATGGTGCCCATGCTGGTGGCGATTTCGAGGGCGAGGTCGAGGTCGCGGGTCTTGGCGTGTCCCTCCTCGATTCGGCAGAGGAGTTGGTAGAGCCAGCCGCTGCCCTCGCGGCAGGGCGTGCACTGGCCGCAGGACTCGTGCTTGAAGAAGCGTGCGATGTTGCGTGCGACGGCGACCATGTCGGTGTCCTCGTCGAAGACGGTGGGGCAGGCGGTGCCGAGGCCGAGGACGTTGTGCTTTCGTCCGATGTCGAAGTCGAGTTCGGCGTCGTACTGGTCTGAGTCGAGGATGCCCATGCTGACGCCGCCGGGAATGGCGGCCTTGTACTTCTTGCCGTTGCGGATGCCGCCGCAGTGCTCCTCGACGAGCGTGCGCAGGGGGATGCCGAGTTCGAACTCGTAGCAGCCGGGCCGGTTGACGTGGCCGCTGACGCCCATGAGCTTGGTGCCGTAGCTGGGCGGCCCGCCGACGGTGCTCTCGACACCCTGGGCCATGAAGGCGTGCGCACCCTCGGCGAGGATGAAGGGCAGGTGGGCGAGGGTCTCGACGTTGTTGATGATGGTGGGTCGGCCGAAGAGGCCCTTGACGGCCGGGAAGGGCGGCTTGATCCGCGGCCAGCCGCGTTTGCCCTCGATGGCTTCGAGCAGGCCGGTCTCTTCGCCGCAGATGTACGCGCCCGCGCCGCGGTGGAGATGGCAGTCGACGACGAAGCGTTCGCCGCCGGTGTTGGCCGGGGAGTTGATGAGTCCCTTGTCGCCGAAGATGCCGTTGGCGTAGGCCTCGCGGATGGCCTCCTCGACGACCATGGCCTGGTGGTGGTACTCGCCGCGGATGAAGATGTAGGCGGTGCTGAGGTGGCAGGCGTAGCAGCAGATGGCGATGCCCTCGAGCATGAGGTGCGGGTCGTAGTCCATCAAGAGGCGGTCCTTGAAGGTGCCCGGCTCGCTCTCGTCGGCGTTCACCGCCAGGTAGCGTGGGCCGGGGTCCGTGCCCGGCTCGACCTTGGGGAGGAAGGTCCACTTGAGGCCGGTCGGGAAGCCCGCGCCGCCGCGGCCGCGGAGCATGGACTTCTTGACCTCGTCGGTGACGGCCTCGGGCTTCATGGCGAGTGCCTTGCGGAGGGCCTCGTAGCCGCCGGTGCGGACGTACTCGTCGTAGCGGACGACGTGGCGGTCCTCGAAGCGCCCGAAGGGCGGCGTGGGGATGCGCCGGCAGAGGATGTGTCGGAGTGTGCCGTCGTACTTCGTCTTGCCCACGGGGGACTCCTGCGCGGCCGCGGGGCGGCGGGGACGGGGTTGGGGAGGATGGTAGGGGGCGGAACGGTGCGAATCGGGTGGGGAAGGCGCTGGTCTTAGCGGGTTCCTGTGGCAGCATTGCCGACGGCGACGCACAGTCGGGAGGTTGCAGTGCGCTTTTCGAATGCGATCGGGACGGGGCTGGCTCTGGTGGTGGGTTCCGCGACGGCCGCTCAGTACCAGTGGCAGGCGGTGCCGCTCCATCCACAGGAGGAGTCGCAATCCAAGGCGTTCGCGGCTTATGGGACTCGACAGGGCGGGCTCGTGACCACTTCCGACCCCGGCGGGCCCGGGCGTGCGGCGGTTTGGGAAGGCTCTGCGGAGAGTTGGCTCGACCTGACGCCGTCGTGGGCGGTGGTGGGCCGAATCAACGGCATGGACGGGTCGAGCCAGGTCGGGCAGGTCAGCCCGACATACGGCACATTCCACGCCGCCCTCTGGCGCAGCACGCCCGAGAGTGCGGTGAACCTGCACCCAGGGGGAGGGTACTGGGCGTCGGATGCCAAGGCCGTTGTCGGGAACATGCAGGTCGGACGCGCCTCGCACACGGCTACAGGCAGGTCGCACGCCGCGTTGTGGCAAGGGACTGCTGCGTCATTCGTCGATCTTCACCCCGCTGGCGCGGAGCAGTCGCACGCCTTGGCGACGGACGGCGTGCTGCAGGGCGGGTGGGCGACACTCCCGGGCGGCGCGAGAGCGGAGGCGGTGATCTGGGCGGGGACCGCGGAGAGCGTGGTGGACCTGACGCCGCCGGGCGTTGACGAGGCGAAGGTGTTCGGAATGGCGCCAGGGGTACAGGTCGGTCTGGTGCAGAACCTAGGCGAGAACCCGCGTGCGGCGCTGTGGCGCGGCAGCAAGGAGAGTTTCGTGGATTTCAGCCCTCCGGGATCAATCGCCTCGGACATGTACGGCACGACCGGCACGGTTCATGCGGGATCGGCATCGTTCGGCGGTCTGGTACAGGCGGGTGTCTGGCTGAGCGATGACCCGGCCAGTTTCGTCAACCTTCACGCGCTGTTGCCGCCGCAGTTCTTCGGATCAAGTGCAACCGGGGTCTATCAGGACGGTGACACGCTTTATGTTACGGGGTTTGCAACGCGAGGTCCCAGCGAGGCGTGGCTGTGGATCGGCACGATTCCCACACCGGGCACGGCGTGGGTGTTGCTCGCGGGAATTGGGCTGGTGTCGAATCGCCGGCGTCGCCGTTGAGCGACGCCGGCTTGGAGTGTGGCATCACTCGTTGCCGCTGGTGGCCTGCTCGTAGATGTCGAAGTAGATGAGCAGGTCGTCCGCGCCGACCTCGCCGTCGTCGGTCATGTCGGCCGCGGCGGGATCGCCCGCTGCCCACGCGGCGGTGTAGAAGGCGGCATCGTCGCCGGAGACCTGGCCGTCGGCGTTGAAGTCGGCGGAAGCCGTGATCATGCCGCCCGTCGTGCAGACGTTGCCCCAGTGAACGCGGGAGACGTAGGTGTTCACGAGGCCTTCCTCGACCATGGCGTAGCAGGCGTAGACCCACAGGCCGCCGAAGCCGCGCTGGACCGTGGCGAGGCCCTGGCGCTCGCCGAGGAAGACGGGGCTTGCCATCGTGCCGGCCGTGAATGCCTGGGTCGTCAGGCGCTCGACGACGATCTGCGGGTCGGGCAGGCCGATCTGCGTCTCGTCGATGAAGGCCCAGTAGACGTGCAGGTCCACCTCGGGCGGCGTTGGGGAGGTGCCGAAGGTGTCGTACCAGAGGATGTGGACGCCGCCGCAGGAGTCAACGGCGAGGCCGGCCGGGATCTGGTCCGGCCCCTCGGGAAGGGCGTCGATGCCGTGCAGTTTGATGTCGGTGAGGTGGAGGATGTCCTGGTTCTCGAAGGTCGCGCCGGCGTCGAAGCTCGTGGCGAGGTAGAGGTCGAGATCGCCGGACTCGGGCGTCTCGCGGGCCGCGAAGAGGACGTGGACGATGTCTGGCGCGTTGTTGCGCCGGCGGATGGCGATGTAGGGCAGGAACTCGCCGCCGTCGATGGCGATGGCGTCTCCGGGCTGGGGTGGAGCGATGCCGAAGCCCTCGCCAATCGTGATGGGCTGCTGTGTCCACGAAGCGCCCTGATCGGTGGATCGCGTGACGAACGGCCTTCCCTCGTTGTTGAGCCAGTCGGGGTCGGGCGCGCCGAGGGCGCGCACGTCCACATCCGCGGCGGCGACGATCAGCGCGTTGCCCGTGCCGGTGACGACGGCCGGGCCGCGCCCGCGGTAGTCGCAGGGCGTGGGCGGGACGGGCGGCTTGACCTGGAAGCCGGACCAGTTCTGGCCGAAGTCGGGCGAGCGCCGCCCGAAGGCCGAGGGCGGCTCGGCGGGGCACCCGGAGCAGCACCCGCCGAGGCTCTCGACGTAGGAGACGTACAGGTCGGCGTCGAAGGGGAACGCGGGGAAGACCGGCCTGCTGACGGCCGGCAGCGCGGCGGAATGTTCGACAGCCGTCACGGCGTCCTCGAACTCGAACGTGTCGAGGTCGCGCTTTGCCACGTAGACGCCCGTCGTCGCGTCGGGCTTGACGCCGCTCGCACCGAGCCAGAACTGCCGGATGCCCGCGCTCTGTGTGAACCGCACGGCGGGGTGGGCCAAGGCCGGGTTGTCGCTATTGGGCGGGACCGTCAGTGTGCCGGTGTATGGAAAGTCAGCCCCGAGGTTGAAGATGATGGCGTAGAGCACCTCCGTTGGGGAGCCGCCCTTCGTGGTGGCCGCGACGACTTCGGAGCGGGGGAAGAGCGCGCCGTCGATCGCGCCGCCGTAGTACGGCGTCGTGTCACCCGGCGGGCGCGGGTTGATCCGAAGCGGCGGGTAGACGGCCTGGGCCGACACCACACCGGGCACAGCGAGGCCGCAGGCGACAGCCAGGGCCAACCCTGCCCTCACCCCCCCCCGAACGGATTGTCGAAAGAAGTCCCATCACGAAGCCAGTCGTGCCGGTCGCTGTCATGGTCGGTCTCCCGATGTCCGGTGTGCGTTCACCAACCCGGCCCGCCGCGACGGCGAACCGGGCACAAGGCGCCCACGCCGCCAGTATGCCGGAAGAGAGTTTACGCGCCAAGAGGAGAGGTTAGATGACGCGTCGATTGGAAGGAATCCCTGGCGCTTGAAGTAGTCAGCGCGTCCTTTCTTCTACCACACGAACCGCATCCTTCCAAAGTCCGGCACGGGCGCTCGCTTCTCCCAGCTGACGGCGGGGAAGTAGACGAAGAACGCCTTGCCGATCAGCAGGTCGCGCGGCACGACGCCTGGCGTCGGGTCGAACTCCGCCGCGACCCACGGGTCGGGCGTGTCCCAGAGGCGGCCGTCGAGGCTGGAGGCGGCGTTGTCGCCGCAGGCGAAGAACTGGTGCGGCCCGAGGACGCACGGCTGCGCGGGGTGGGTGGCGAGAGCGGGCTGGCCGTCGCGGACGTGGGTGCCGCGCGCCCCGTGCCGACGGTCGTAGGCGGATGCCTGGTAGTGCACGTCGCGGTCGAGCCGCACGCGCGAGAGCGTCACCGGGGAGCCGGAGAACTCGACTCGCACGCGGGGAGGGGTGAAGAGCCGGTAGTCGGCGAGCACGTTGCCGCTGCGCTGCTGGCGCATGACCTCGGCGAACGGCCGACCCGTCGCGTGCGCGACGCGCAGGGCGGGCGACCAGGCGTACTCGGCCAGCACGACGCGCCTGCCCTCGTGCCAGACCTGCACGCTCTGATCGACGAACCAGAACTCGAGGTTGGTGACCTCGCCGGCGGGCAGGGCGCGCGGCAGCCGGCCCGTGCCGATCTCGCGCCACGACTCAGCCTCGCTCGCGATCCCTTCGGACACGGGGCGCATGCGCACCGTAACGCGGTCGCCCTCGAGCTCGGCCCGGAACTCGTGCCCGCGCGCGCTCAGCACGGCGGCGATGCTCGGCCCGGCGCGCATGGGCCGCACGCCGAACGCGACGCGCACATCGCAGACCGGGAAGATCGCCATGCCCTGGTTCACGTCGAAGCGTCCGCCGAAGGGGTTGGGACCGAGCGGGTCGATCTCGTTGTAGGGGTAGCGGTCGGTGACGGGCCAGTTCTCGTGGTCCCAGCGCAGCACGGTCGGTCCCTCGCCGGAGTAGACGTAGTCGTGCCGGTCCTCGATCTGCCAGGCAGGGTCGGTCTCGCCCGCGCCCGTCGTGCCGAGCCACGGGGCGCGGAACCACCGGCGCAGGTCTCGCTCGGGGCGGAGCGGCGCGTACCGGCTGTCGTAGACGGGCATCCAGAGGGCACGCTGCACGCGCTCGGGTTTGCGGGCGATGGTCCAGTCGTTGGCGGTCCAGTCGCTCTGCGTCGCGCCGGCGGCGCGGGCCGCGGCGGGGCGCACGAACACGTCCCCGTCGACGAGGGCGACCTCCTCGCCCGGCAGGCCGACGAGCCGCTTGATGTAGTTCTCCTGCGGCCGGCCTGGATATTTGAAGACCGCGGCGTCGAAGCGCGACGGGTCGTAGACCGAGTAGAGATACTTGAGGACAAAGATGCGGTCGCCGCCGAGCAGCCGCTTGTTGCGCCCGAGGCTCTCGGGCAGCTGCTCGCCGATGCGGGCGCCGGTCATCGGGTCGGTGACCCGCAGCGGCCGGTTCTCGCCCTGGATGGGCAGCGGGAGCGTCTCACCCGAGCGTGCCTGCCCCACGTCGCGCGGGTTGACGGTCCAGACCGCCCCGGACTCCGGGCTGTGGAAGCGGGTGTGCGCCCCGAGAAGCGTCGGGGCCATCGAGCCGGTCGGGATGACAAAGGCCTCGACCACGAAGCCGCGGAAGACGAACGCGAGCACGAACGCGATCACGACGGAGATCGCGGTCTCCTTGAAGGACGAGGGCGGCCGATCCGGAGCGGGTGCGTCGGGCATGGCGGAAGGGTAGCGGGGCGTTGTCGGACGGGTGGCCGTGAGGCGAGGCACCACCTTCGGCTCCCGGCAGCCGACGCTGGTGGCACGGGTGTCGGTGATCCGTCGAGGTGTTCACGGTGTCGGCGCCTGACCACCACCGGGGCGCTTGCGCCGGCGACGACGCTTGCGGGGGTGGGCACCGTCGGCATCCTGCGGGCGCGCGCCCTCCGGCCTCGCGGCAGGGGGGGGCGAGGACGAACCGGACGCTCCCGGAGCGCCCGGCGCTCCGCTCGACTGGGGGGTGCCGCCAGCGCCGGGCCTGCGCTTCTTCCGGCGGCGTTTCTTCTTGCGCTGCTCGCCCTCAACGGACGCGGCGGGTTCTGGGGTGCGTTCCTCGCTCGCTGGCGTCGGCTCCCGCGCCGTATCGCGGGCACGCTCGCGGTCGCGCACGTGCGCGGGCGCGGGGCCTGGAGCGCGGCGTTCGGGTCGAGCCGGTCGTCCGGGACGCGGGGCGGGGGTGGACGGCTCGCGCGTCGCGGGGGTGCCGACGGGCACGAGTTCCTCGACCGGGACGGCGATGTCGCGCCCGTCCGCGTCGAGGCGCACGAGCACGAGTTGCGTGAGAATCTGCGCGTCGATGACGATGCCGTCGCCCTCGGGTGTGCCAACCCTGCTCTTGCGGTGAGGGAGTCGCTTCTTGAGGTCCTCGTAGGTCTCGTCCTCGTAGCGCAGGCAGCACATGAGCCGCCCGCACCGCCCGGATATCTTGAGCGGTTCGAGCGTGGCCTTCTGCGTCTTGGCCGAGCGCATCGAGATGGGCTTGAGCACCTTCAGGAAGTTCTTGCAGCAGCAGTACTGGCCGCAGCGTTCGTAGTCGGCGACCAGGCGGGCCTCGTCGCGCGCCCCGACCTGCCGCACGTCCACGCGGGTGCGCCACCGGTCGGAGACGCGGTGGACGAACTCGCGGAAGTCGACCCGCTCCTCGGACATGCCGTAGACCGTGATCCGCTCCCCGCCGAGGATCGGCTCGACCTGCACGATCTTCATCGGGAGGTTGAGCCGTTCCGCCTCCGCCCTGGCCTCGACGCGCAGCTCATTGGCTCGCTGCTCGATCGCCGCCTGGCGGTCGAGATCCTCGCGGGTGGCGACGCGCAGCACCCGCCCCTGGTCGAAGAACGGGTAGTCGCGTCCGCCGGAGTTCTCGATGTAGGCGAGCATGTCCTGGCGCGAGACGCTCTTGGAGCACCCCGAGTTCGGGCAGGTGCTGGTGAGCATCTCGCCGAGTTCGACTCCGCGGTGCGTGCGGACGACGAGCCTGCTCCCGCAGCCCGGTTTGGCGTCGCCGTCGTAGGGGTACTCGCCGATGAGCTTCATCACGCCGAAGCGGACGACAATGCTCTTGGGCGCGTTCAGACGCTCGTACGCCTTCCGGTCCTCCTCCCAGGCGCGGAGATCCTCCTCGAACTGTGGCAGGGGCAGGATGGGCATGGCACCTCCGGGCCGAACGGGCGGACGCACGGGCCGCGCCGGCGCACGACGAGCCGGTCGCGTTCGAAGGGGGAGTTGTCGCCGGGCGTGGGGTTCGGCCCGCCCGCGCGCCCGGCGGGCGCGGACGGTTCTGGTGCGTCGCCCCGCGACGGCGCGGGGCCGGGTGTCAGCCGCGGCCGTGTCGCTTGGCCCGGGCGGCGGTGAAGATCTCGCGCAGGTCCGCGCGCTGGAAGAGCTGGACGTTCTGCTGGTTCACGACCTTGTAGACGGAGATGGTCTCGGCACGTTCGTCGATCACGACGAGGACTTCCTCGTTCCCGCCGTCGGTCGTCATCACGATGTACGACCCGCTGCGCGCGACCATGTCGGCCCGGGCCTCGCCGCCGAGGAGCGGCGCGGCCGTGGCGATCACGAGGCCCAGCAGCACCAGCGCGCTCGCCCGCAGCCAGCGGACGGAACGGGGGGCGGCCTGTGTCCCGAGCCCTGGGTCTTGAGACCGGAGGCCGGGGGTGGAAGGCCGAAGGGAGGGAACACCGAGCCCTTGACCCCTCGCTCCCTCGAGCCCGTGATCCCTTGTCATCTTCGTGCTCATCGTCCCGGCTGCTCCTTGGCGTCGGCGTTCAGGTCGCGATAGTCGATGCCTTCGAGTTGACCTCGCGCATCGTTCCAGCGGAGGGCGACGAGTTCCTGGTTGGCGGAATCGACGACCCAGATGGCGTTGGAAGGCCCGCCGCGGATCTTGCCCCCGACGACGATGTACTCGCCCCGGGCGCGCTGAGCGGGCTGGCCGATCGCCCCGTCCGGCGCGAGCGTGAGCATCAGGAGCAGGGCGGCCAATCCCGCGTTGACGGCGATGAGTGTACCGCGCGTGTTCCTGCGCATGGGGTGCGTCCCTCCAAGGCCCACGAGGGGGGTCAGTCCTGGTGCCCGCGCTTGCTCGGGATCAGGTTCGCCCCGACCGCCGCCGCAACGATGACGATCAGGCACAGGTAGTTCATCACCACGGGCGGCGTGTCGGCCTTGGTGGGCGTGGGTGGCTGCGGGCCGCTCGGCTGGCCGAGGGCCGCCGAAACCGCCAGGAGACACACCGCGAGGGCAACGATCAGGGCGACCTGCTTCACGCGGGCATCGTACCGGAGGGGGATGGACGAGTAAAGCCCGGGGCCTACGCGACGACGCCGAGCGGCTCGAGCGCGGGCGCGACGGGTGGCGACCACGGCCACGCCCCGGACGCGAACGGGCGGCCGATGCGGTCGAATGACGCCGCGTCAAGATGGACGGTGCCCCACCGGCGGCTGCGAACTCGCATCAGGCGGGCGTAGTCCTCGACCATGACGACGCGCAGGGCGTACCAGCGCTCGCGGTGATCGAAAACGTCCTCGAACAGGCCGTCCGGCGGCTGCTCGACGCACCAGTAGACGAAGACGAACGCCGCCGCGAACTCCGGCCCGAACAGCCGCTGCCAAGTCAGGAGCGAGTCCACGTCCTCGGCGTTCACCCACGAATCGAGCCGGCCGGGACGAGCGCGCGGCGAGACATAGCGCCGGCCCTTCACCTCGGCGAGCAGGTTCGACCCTTCGCCATAGAGGACGAAGTCGAAGGACTTGAGCGAACGCTCCGGCCCGCCGCTGCGAGACGGCCTCAGCGGCGCGCCGTCGGGCAGGAGTGCCTTACGGGCCTCGTCAACCGCAACGTACGGGATGCGCCGATCGCGCAGCAGCCGCTCGAAGGCTGTCTCGTAGTGGTGCCGTCGCTGGGCCACGCGGGGAGGATACATCGGAACAGCGGACACTGGGGCGTGGTCGTGAGGCGGGGTGGGTGCGCGGTTATCGGGGCTGGCGAGAGCAGCCTGGCGTGTGTGGAAGCACGGTCTCGGCGGGGTCCCTTGCCGGGGTGTATTTCAGGAATAATATATCCTAATATACCGTTGTTGAGCCATTCGTCGCCTTCCTGGAGCCATGCCGTGGTTGGGTCTGCCTCATCCGTCGAACCGGGGGCGATGTCCCCGGTGGTTCCACCCGCCATGACCCAGGCCGACCTTCAGGCGCTGCTCGACCGGTACGGGTACCCGGAAGAGACCCGATCGATCGTTGAGTCGGAGGGGCTGCTGCCGCTGGGGCTGCTGAGCCGGCTGCACCGGACCTACCCCGAGCACAGCGGCCTGATGGAGCGTGCCCCGTTCCTCTTTCCTGCCCGGCGCGAGTACGAGGGGCTGCGCGGGTTCCGGCAGGTCGCGGGCATCCTGGGGGAGCACGGCATCCGCCTGGGCGCGATGGTCGAGCGCGAGCTGTTCGTCGAGGTGTACCGGTTCAAGGCGACGAGCCACGCGCTGAACACGATCAACTGGGGCGCGTACGAGACGGACTCGATGTACCACCTGATGTTCCCGCAGCCGGGGATGATGCGCCCGGAGGTGGTGGCGCGGTACGAGGCCGCGTCGGACGCGGCGGCGCGGTCGCGTGTGGCGGAGGCGTACAAGGAAGAAACAAACCCGCACGACGGGCACCAGCTGCTCAACAAGCCGTGGATCGAGCGCGACGACGGCGGCGTCGAGATCGTCGAGGGGAGCCAGCACAAGTACCCGCAGTGCCAGCTGATCTTCGACAAGACCACGCAGACGTGCTTCGCCTTCTGCACCTACTGCTTCCGGCACGCGCAGCTCCGCCGCGACGACGACATGTTCATCCAGGAGGACATCGCGCAGGTGCACGAGTACCTGCGCCGTCACCCCGAGGTGACCGATCTGCTCATCACCGGCGGGGACGCGGGGTACATCCCCGCCGAGCGGCTGCGGCAGTACGTCCGGCCCATCATGGAGGACCCGTCGCTGCTGCACGTGCGGACGGTCCGGCTGGCCTCTCGCGCCCTGACCTACCAGCCCGAGATGCTGCTGACGCGCCGCTACGAGCGGACCCTCGGCCTGTTCGACGAGATGCACGCGAACGGCGTGCAGCTGTCGTGGATGGCGCACTTCTCCACGCCCCGCGAGTTGCTGAACCCGAGCACGATCGCCGCCGTCCGGCGGCTCCAGGCACACGGCGTGGTGGTGCGCAGCCAAAGCCCGATCATGAACCACATCAGCCTGTTCAAGCGTGCCGACGGCACGACGGACGTCGAACGCTCCGCACGCAACTGGATCGACTTGGCGAACGTCCTCGGCACGCTGCTGGTGCGGTTCCACTCGATGTACTGCGCCCGCGCGACGGGCGAGCACCACTACTTCGCCGCCCCACTCGCGGACGTCGAGAAGATCTCGAACCTCGTCTTCCGCTCGCTCAGTTCGCTGAACCGCCCCTCGCGGTACATCACGATGACGACCTCTGCGGGCAAGCTCTCGCTGCTGGGCGAGGCGACGGTGGGCGGGCGGCGCGCGCTCGCGCTGAAGTTCAACGAGGCCCGCAACATGGCCTGGATGGACCGGGTATTCCTCGCCGTGTACGACGAGAAGGAAACGCGGGTGGACCGGCTCGTCCCGCTGGACGGGGGCGAGTTCTTCTTCGAGGCGGAGCTGCGCGAGATCGAGCGGGCGCTGGCGGCGACGCTCGAACGCCGGACGCCGCTGAAGGTCCTGGGATGATCGACAAGCGGTGCAGTTCGGTGCCCGAGGCCGTCGCCTGCGTCCCCGACGGGGCGGCGGTGATGATCGGAGGCTTCGGCAGCGCGGGCAGCCCCGTCGAACTCATCCACGCGCTGATCGACCATGGCGTCCGTGGGCTGACGGTCATCAGCAACAACGCCGGGTGCGGGCGTGTCGGCCTGGCCGCCCTGATCGAGGCCGGCCGCGTCGAGCGGGTCGTCTGCTCTTTCCCGCGCAGCGCAGACTCGGAGGTCTTCGCCTCGATGTACCGCGCAGGCCGGGTCGCGCTGGACCTCGTGCCCCAGGGGACGCTCGCCGAGCGCATTCGCGCGGGGGGGGCGGGCATCCCGGCCTTCTACACCCCCGTGAGCGTCGGCACGCCCCTGGGCGAGGGGAAGGAACGGCGTACCTTCGCCGGGGGCGAGTGCGTGCTCGAGCACGCGCTGACGGCCGACTTCGCGCTGGTCAAGGCGGAGCGCGCCGACCGCTACGGGAACCTCGTCTACCGAAAGACCGCGCGGAACTTCGGCCCCATCATGTGCATGGCGTCGCGCGTGGCGATCGCGCAGGCGCGCCGCGTCGTCGAGCCGGGCGAGATCGACCCTGAGGTCGTGGTGACCCCGGGCGTCTTCGTGCAGCGCGTGGTGGAGGTGCGGGAACCCGCGGACGAGTCCGTGCTGGTGCGCGAGGGGAGGCGCTACCCGTGAGCGCGCAGATCGGTTGGAGCCGCGAGCAGATGGCTTCGCTCGTCGCCCTGGACATCCCGGACGGCACGTGCGTGAACCTCGGGATCGGCATCCCGGAACTGGTGGCGCAGCGCATGCCCCCGGGGCGCGAACTGCTGATCCACACCGAGAACGGGCTGCTCGGCGTCGGTCCCGCCCCCGCGCCGGGCGAGGAGGACGCCGACCTCATCAACGCCGGAAAGAAGCCGGTGACGGCGATCCCCGGCGCGGCGTACTTCCACCACGCCGACAGTTTCGCCATGATCAGGGGGGGGCACATCGGCGTGTGCGTCCTCGGCGCGATGCAGGTCTCGGCGACGGGCGACCTGGCGAACTGGTCCACCGGCGAGCCGGGCGCCATCCCCGCGGTCGGCGGCGCGATGGACCTCGTCGCGGGCGTGGGGCGCGTCCTCGTGCTGATGGAGCACACCACACGGCGCGGCGAGCCGAAACTGGTCGAGCGGTGCACGCTCCCGCTCACGGGCGTGGGCGTCGTGAGCCGCGTGTACACGAATCTCGCGGTGGTGGATGTCGCGGCTCGGGGGCTGGTCGTGCGAAGGCTCGCGCCGGGCGTGAGCATCGAGGCCGTGCGCGCGTGCACCGGCGCGCCGCTCATCGACGGACGCGGGGAAAGGGAGGCGGACCCATGACCGAGCCGACGCGGAGCGAGTCGCTGTACCGGCGCGCGGTGCGCGTGCTGCCGGGGGGGGTAAGCCGCAACGCGGTGCTCCGCCGCCCGCACCCGGCATACGCGGCCTTCGGCGAAGGATGCCGCCTGACGGACGCGGAGGGCGTGCGCCGCCTGGACTTCGCCAACAACATGGCCTCGCTCATCCACGGGCACGCGCACCCCGCGATCGTGCGCGCGGTCGGAGAACAGGTGCGGCGCGGCACGGCCTTCACACTGGCGACCGAGGTCGAGGTCGAGTTCGCCGAGCACATGGTCGGACGTTCGAAGGCCTTCGAGATGATCCGGTTCGTGAACTCGGGGACCGAGGCGGTCATGTGCTGCATCAAGGCGGCCCGCGCGTTCACGGGTCGGCCGATGATCGCCAAGGTCGAGGGGGCGTACCACGGGCTGTACGACTACGCCGAGGTGAGCCAGACCGCCACGCCGGCGGACTGGGGCGACCCCGACCGCCCGGCGAGCGTGCCGGTGTGCGCGGGCACGCCCGCCTCCGCGCTCGCGGAGGTCGTGGTGCTGCCGTTCAACGATCCCTCGCGCGCCGTCGCGCTGCTGGACCGGCACGCGGAGCGGATCGCGTGCGTGCTGCTGGACCCGATGCCCCACCGCGTGGGGCTTGTCCCGGCGACAGAGGCGTTCGTCGACCCCCTCCGCCGCTGGACGCGGGCCAACGGCGCTCTGCTCGTGTTCGACGAGGTCATCACCTTCCGGTGCGGCTACGGCGGGGCGCAGGAGCGCTACGAGACCCGCCCGGATCTGACCGCGCTGGGCAAGATCATCGGCGGCGGATTCCCGATCGGCGCGATCGCCGGCAGGCGCGAGGTCATGGAAGTCCTCGACCCGCTGCGCACGCCCGTGCGCTTCCCGCACTCGGGCACCTTCTCCGCGAATCCCGTGTCGATGAGCGCCGGGCTGGCTGCGATGCGCCTCTTCGACCACGCCGAGGTCGGACGTCTCAACCGGCTCGGCGACCTGGCCCGCGAGCGCATCGCAGGGCTGATCACCGAGGCAGGCGTGTCGGCGTGCGTCACCGGCGGCGGCTCGATGTTCCGCATCCACATGAAGCCCGGGCAGCCGATGGACTACCGGGCGGCGTACCCGTCGGCCCGCGAGGCCGAGGCCGCCGCCGCGCTGGTGAACGCGCTCTTCCGCGACGGGATCATGCTCATCGGCACCTGCACCGGAACGCTCTCGACGCCGATGACCGAACGCGAGATCGACGCGCTGTGCGACGCGCTGCGCCCAGCGCTGCGCGCCGTCGCTCCACTCCTGGACGCGCCGCACGCGACGGCGCGGGGAGGCTGAGCGATGCACGCGGCACTCCTGTGCGACGCGGTCCGCACGCCCATCGGCCGCTACGGCGGCGCGCTCTCGACCGTGCGGACGGACGACCTGGCCGCCATCCCCCTCGATGCGATCCTGCGCCGAAACCCGGGCCTTGACCGGTCGGCGATCGACGACGTCGTGCTCGGATGCACCAACCAGGCCGGCGAGGACAACCGCAACGTCGCTCGCATGGCGCTTCTGCTCGCCGGCCTGCCCCCGAGCGTCCCCGGCGTCACCGTGAACCGGCTCTGCGGCTCGGGCATGGAGGCCGTCGCGGCCTGCGCCCGCGCCATCGCGTGCGCCGAGGCGGACCTGGCCATCGCGGGCGGCGTCGAGAGCATGTCGCGCGCGCCGTTCGTCCTCGCCAAGGCCGCGTCGCCCTTCGCACGCGAGGCGGAACTGCACGACACCACCATCGGCTGGCGGTTCGTCAACCCGCGGATGCGCGAGGCGTACGGCACGGACTCGATGCCCGAGACCGCCGAGCGCCTCGCCGAGATGCACGCCATCTCGCGCGAGGATCAGGACGCCTTCGCCCTGCGGAGTCAGCAGAAAACCGCCGCCGCGCAGGCGAGCGGTTCGCTCGCGGCGGAGATCGTGCCGGTGCGCGTGCCGGGGCCGAAGGGCGAGGCGACGGAGGTCTCGACGGACGAGCACCCCCGCCGCACCTCGGCCGATGCGCTGGCGAGACTGAGACCGATCGTGCGCCCGGGCGGGACCGTCACCGCCGGCAACGCCTCGGGCGTGAACGACGGCGCGGCCGCGCTGCTCGTGGCGTCGGAATACGCGGCGTCGCGCCACGGCCTGCGGGCGCGGGCGCGCATCCTCGGGGCGGCGTCGGCGGGCGTCGAGCCGCGCGTGATGGGCATCGGGCCGGTCCCCGCCACGCGCCGGCTGCTGGATCGGCTCGGGCTGCGGCTCGACGACTTCGACCTGATCGAACTCAACGAGGCGTTCGCCGCCCAGGCGCTGGCGTGCACCCGAGCACTGGGCCTGGCCGACGACGACCCGCGCGTCAACCCGCAGGGGGGGGCGATCGCCCTCGGGCACCCGCTGGGCATGAGCGGGGCGCGGCTGGTCGCGACGGCGATGCACCAACTGGAGCGCAGCGGCCTGCGCCGCGCCCTGTGCACCATGTGCATCGGTGTCGGGCAGGGGATCGCAATGGCGCTCGAGCGCGCGGGGTAGCGGCGTGCGGGTCAGTCGCGCAGGCGGTCGAGGATGATCGGGATGGCGGGCGGCTCGGGCTGGGCCGCGCCCTCGAGGGCGGCCCGCACACGCTGCTCGCCCGGGAGACGCCGAACCAGCCCGCGGTGCGAGGCTTCGAGCAGCACGGTGTCCGGCGCACCCAGCCCGAGGGCGGAGTCGAGCGGCACGACACCGTCTCCGAGCGATTCAACGGCGCGGCGCGCCTCGTCTGCAAGTCGCTCCGCTTCGTCCGCGCCCAGCAGCCGGCGCGCAAGCCATGATGAGGCGAGCCACGAGGTGTCGGTGCGCTCCTCGGACGTGAGACGACCCGCGATGACCGTGAGGTGCACGCCCTCCGGGAGCGCGCGGGCGCGCAGCGACTCAAGGAACGGCGAACCGGGCATGAGGTCCGCTCCGGCCTCGCCGAGCCCGTCTCGAAGCGAGCCGAGCAGCGAGCGCGGATCCCAGCCGGGGCCTTCGAGCCAGCGCAGGGCGTGCTCGCGCACCTCGGCGAGCGCGCGAACCCGCGCCCACGGCGAGCCGCCCATCGGCGTGCCGACCGTGACGAGCCGCCGGACTTCGGGCAAGGAGAGCGGCTCGTGCTCGGGCGCGCGGGTGAGGGCGTCGAGCGCGATCAGCCCCCCCATCGAATGGCAGACGAGATCGACTCGCCCCGCGCCCGCGCAGCCGAGCAGGCGGAGTTGCGCTCGCAGGAAGTCCGCGGATCGCGCGACGCCCTGATCGTTGGGATACTCGAAGACCGCGGCGTGCAGGCCCGCGCCCTGCAGCGCGGGGAGGAGGTCGGCCCAGATGTCGCCGGGATCGTCCAGGCCGTGCACGAGAACGACGATGGAGGGGGGGGCTACGCTCGACTCGCCCAGGCGTTCGAGCTTGCCGCCGTCGCCGACGAGGTACAGGCCGGGGTCGGGCGTGAGGCGCGGCGCCGGCCCGCCGAGGAGGGCGTCGAGCCTCGCGTCGAGGTCGTCCAGGGCGCGGGCGATCTCGCTCGCGTCTTCCGGCTGTGAACGATCGGCTTGGTGACCCGCCGTCCAGACCACCGCGCCGAACGCGAGCACGCACGCGGCCAGCGCAAACCTGCGACGACGACGGCGTGTCACGGCGCCCTCTGCATCATCTGCTCGAACAACCGCTGCTCGGCCTCGGCGTACCGGGCGAAGGCCCGCACGAGTTGATCCCGCCAGCCGGCGATCTGCTCGGCCTCCGCGGCGCTGACCGTCGGGCGGGCCTGCGTCGAGGCGAGCAGCGCGTCGAGCGCCTGGCTCGCGGCACGCAGGTCGCTGACCGCCGCGGCGTAGGAGCGGGCCGAGTCGTAGAGCAGCTGCGTTTCGAGTTCCTTCGTGCTCGGGCGGTGCAGCAGGCGCCACGGCTGCGAGCGGATCTCGACCGTGGCGAGCTTGATCTGGTCCGCCGCGAGGCGCGAGTCGGCGAGGATGCCGTCGATCGTGGGACGATTGGCGCGGACGAATGCGTGCGCCTCCTCGCCAATCTCGACGAAGCAGTTCACTCCCGCGGCGGTCCTGTCGAGCAGGTGCGTGCCGCGGGGGATCCACTCGTCGTTGACCTTCGCCGTCACGGATTCGACGTTCTCGACGATGCGGTCGATGCGCGGGCGGTTCTCGTCGATCGCGCCTTTGGCGGAGTCGAGGAAGGCCTCGCCCTTGTCGAGGATGGGGCCGGCACGGTCGGCGAGGTCGCGGAGTTTGGTGCTGAACTCGTTGCTGCGCTCGATGGTCGTGGTGATGGAAGCGCTCCACTCGGGCCAGCGCTCGCGGGCGTCGCGGATCATGTCGCGGACGTCGGCGACGATCCGGCTGACGTTCTTCGTCAGGTCCGGGTCGGCGTCCTCCACGAACTTCATCATCTTCTCGGTGCCCCTGTCGAGGCGCTCGAGGATGCTCTGGAGTTGCGCGCGCTGCTCGTCGCCATAGCCCGCCTGCGCCAGCAGCGCGGGCGGCGCGATCCGACCGTCGATCGGCCCCTCGGCGGGGCCTGCGCCGGGCGTGCCGAGGCTCACGATGTTGACCACGCTCGCCGAGCCGAGCAGCGGCACTTCCAGCCGCACGACGGCGTCGGCGAAGAGGGGGATGTCCTTGCGAATCTTGATGACGACCTCGACCGCGTAGCCCGCCTCCTTGTCAAAGTCGATCTTCGTCACCTTACCGACCGGCTGGCCGCCCAGCCGGACCTCCGCATCCCGGTCAAGCCCTGTCGCCCCCTCGTGAAGGTCGAAGTGCAGCACGTACGTCTCGGTCCGCGTGATATTGACGTCCGAGAGCACGAAGCTGGCGAACACCGCGAGCGCGACGCCCCCGAGCAGGAACAGTCCCGCGATCAGGTTGTTGCGAGGATTGCTGCGTGAACTCATGCCCGACACGCCCCCTGCGCCTGCCGCACCCGGTCCGAACCGTCGCGTGCCGGCCGGATCGCGGGCCGCACGAGGCGGAGTATAACTGGCTTCACTCCCGCCGTTCCTGTCTCGCACCTCGAACGGGACGGGGTCCGGCCGGCTCCTCCGCGAACGCCGATCAGAGGTCGTCTCCGAACAGGGCGGCCTGGAACGCCGTCTCGTCGCGCCGGCTGGTGATCGGTCCCTCCGGGTCACCCCGCAGGAACTGGCGGATGAGCCGTTCGTTCTCGGGGAGGTCGCGGGCCTGCTCGCGCGGCACTTCGCGCAGGCGCTCGAACCACTCGCGCCGCTCGACCCGGAGAATCCGCCCCTTGTCCAGCATCGCCATCCGGTCGGCAATCGTGAACGCCGAATCCATCTCGTGCGTGACGACGACGCTGGTGACGCCGAGTTGCTTCGAGAGGGCGACGATCAGCTGGTCGATCTGCGCGCTGGTGACGGGGTCGAGGCCTGCGCTCGGCTCGTCGTAGAAGAGGATGCGCGGGTCGAGGGCGAGGGCGCGGGCGAGGCCGGCCCGCTTCTTCATGCCCCCGGAGATCTGGGCGGGGTACTTGTCCGCGTGCTCGCGCAGGCCGACGAGTTCGAGCTTGATCTGCACCTGGATGTCGATGATGTCCGGGTCGAGGTCGGTGTGCTCGCGCAGCGGCAGGGCGACGTTCTCCGCGATCGTCATGGAGTTGAAGAGCGCGCCGGATTGGAACAGGATGCCGAACTTCTTGCGGACCTCGTTCATCTCCTCGGGGTCGAGCGTGGCGACGTCGCGCCCGAACATCCAGATGCTCCCCTCCTCGGGGCGGAAGGAGCCGATCATCAGGCGCAGCGACGTGCTCTTGCCCGAGCCGGAGCCGCCCATGATGACCATCGTCTCGCCCGGGTAGACGTCCAGGTCGAAGGACTCGAGGACCGTCCGGCCGTCGAAGCGCTTGCTGACGCCGCGGCAGGAGATCACCGGCTCGGGAGACGGTTCGGGCACGCAAGAAATATACGGGGGTGAGGCCGGAGGGGGAAGGAGGGAGGCCGAAGGGGGAACGGCGGGATCAGCCGCCGCCCTCGTCCGTGTCCGCCGGCATGTCGGCGGGCGGAGTCGTAGGCGTCGCGGGGGGGGTTGCCGGCGTCGCGGGCGTGACCACGGGGTCGATGAGCCAGATGATGCGCGACCCGTCGCGCGAGACGACGCCGATGTTCTCGAACGCCGGGAACCCGTCCGGCGTGTTCTGCCCCTGCACCATGATGGCGATGATGAAGGTGCGGCCGCCGTCGAAGTCGGCGGGCATCGGCCACAGGCGAGAGTGATACGAGGGGGGGGCGTGCTGGATGGCCTGGAGCGACTGCCCCTCGCCGAAGTAGCGGCCCAGCGCGGACGCGAGGCCGCGGTCGGTGCCCTTGAACGCGCCCCACTCCGACTCGACCTCCGCCAGGAAGCGCGCGTGATCCTCGTCCGTGAAGGCGTTGGTGTAGGCGCGGGCCATCATGGCGCGGGTCGCCGACGGGTCCGTGCTGAACGCGCCGTCGAAGCGCGACGCGGCCTGCGTCCACGCCATCGCGCCGCCGAACCACATGAACAGCGAGAGGAGCGTGGCAATGAGGCCGATGACGATCCCGGTGATCGCCATCCCCTTGCCGCCGACGCGACCCTGCGAGCGAGAGATGCCTGGCATCGCGGCGACGCCCAGCACCACCCCCAGCACGCCCGGGCCGGGCACGCAGCAGACGATCAGCGAGAGGATCGACACGATGAGCGATCCGACGGCCAACAGGCTGGTGCGTTCGGGAGCGACCATCTCATCGCCCGGGCCGAAGTCGGAGAATCCCCGGTTGAAGTCGGACTGGCTCATGGCCCCAAGCCTACCCGAGGCCGGAGCGTGCCGCCTGCTCCCCCTTCAAGCCCCGGGTCTCAAGCCCCAAGCCCGCCTAAGCCCCGCGCCCCGAGGCCGCCATCGACCGCGACAGCACCTCGACGCACTCGGTGACCAGGTCCACGGCCCGGTCGATCTCCTCGTCGGTGGTGTGACGACAGATGCTGAAGCGGATCGTGCCGTGCGCGACCTCGGGCGCGATGCCCGAGGCGATCAGCACAGGCGAGGCCTCCAGCGATCCGGACGCGCACGCCGACCCGGCCGAGGCGCACAAGCCCCGCTCGCTCAGAAGCAGCAGCAGAGCCTCGGCTTCCAAGCGGGGGAAGCCGATGCTGGCGGTGTTCCAGACGCGGCCGCCGGGCGACTTCGGGCCGTTCACCACCGCCCCCGGGATTCGCTGCACCACCGTCCGCTCGAAGCGGTCTCGCCTCGCGCGGCAGGTTTCGAGATTGGCGGGGTCGGCGAGCCACTCGGCGGCCTCGCGGCAGGCGACGCCCGCGCCGACGATGCCGGGCACGTTCTCCGTGCCGCCGCGCCGCCCGAGTTCCTGCGTGCCGTGGATCTGCGGCCTGAGCCGCACGCCTCGCCGCGTCCAGACGACGCCGATCCCCTTGGGTCCGTGGAACTTATGGGGGCTGAAGGTGAGGACGTCGATCGGCGTCGCTTCCACGGCCGGCACGCCGCTGCCGCTCGTACATCGGACGTGCCCGTTGGAAGCGGGATCGGTGCGGGGGAGTGGGGCCGCGCTGCCGACGTTGGTCGGCATCTTCCCGACCCATTGCGTGCCGTCGCAGTGGAAGAGAACGCCGCGCTCGCGGCAGAGCGCGCCGATGCGGGCGACCGGGTGGACCACGCCGGTCTCGTTGTTCGCCCACTGCACGCTGACGAGCGCGACCGAGTCGTCCAGCAGGTCGGCCAATGCGTCCGGGTCGGCCGCGCCTTGGCGGTCGAGCGGCGCCCAGCGGACGCTGGCCAGGCCGCGCTGCTCGAGATCGTGGGCCAGTTCGCGGACCGCGCCGTGCTCGACGCGCGTGGTGACGAGCGTTCGGCGATCGCTCGCTTCGAGCGCGCCGCGGATCGCGAGGTCGATCGACTCCGTGCCGCTGGAGGTGAAGGTGATCTCGCGGGCGCGCGCGCCGATCAGGGACGCAACCTCGCGCCGGGCAATCTCAACCGCCTGTCGCGCCGCCTGCCCGGCGCGGTGCATGCTCGACGGGTTCGGCCACAGGTCGGTCAGGGCGCGGCAGACGGCCTCGACCACGGCGGGGCTGGGACGGGTGGTGGCGTTGTTGTCGAGGTAGATCACGCCAGCATCTTACCGGGCGGAACCCCGGCGACCGAACCGCGACGGACGCGGAAGGCCGCAAGGGAGGACTCCACCCCCGCCGGCGGGGCGTATCCTGCCCCCATGCCGCCCGGAACGGACTCCAAACGCGACGCGCCCGTCGAAGTGCGCACGGAAGCCCTCGGCAAGTCGTTCGGCGACCACGTCGTGCTGCGCGACGTGAACGTCGAGATCGCGTCCGGCGAGATCGTGGCCGTAGTCGGAGCGAGCGGCTCGGGCAAGACCGTCCTCCTGGACCTCATCATCGGACTGCTCACGCCCACCGAAGGGCGGGTGCTGGTGGCCGACCACAGCCGCCCGGGAGCGCCGCTCGCCGACCCCGCGACCCTGGACGACGACGAGTTCGACGCCGTGCGCCGGCACTGGGCCGTCGTCTTCCAACGCAACGCGCTCTTCTCCGGGAGCGTCTACGAGAACATCGCCCTCCTGCTCCGCGAGCACGAGTCGATGGGCGAGGACGAGATCGAGCGGCGGGCACGCACCGCGCTTGCGGCCTGCGCGCTCGACGTCGAGGACGTCCTGCACAAGGACCGCGACAACCTCTCCGGCGGGATGGCCAAGCGCGTCGCCATCGCACGCGCCATCGCCCTCGACCCCATCGTCATCTTCTACGACGAGCCGACGACCGGCCTCGACCCCGTCGTCTCCGGCGGCATCCACGAACTCATCTGGAACCTGCACCACACGCCCAGAGCCGACGGAGCACGCCGCACCACCATCGTCATCACGCACGACCGCGAACTGCTGCGCCGGCTCGCGCCGCGCGTCGTCATGCTGCATGAGGGTGGGGTGTGCTACGACGGCTCGTACGCGGGCTTCGGGCGCGCGGACTGCCCGCCGGCCCGGGAGTATCTCGAAGTGATGCCCGCCCTGCACGCACGACCGACGCCGGGGTGAGGACGACCGATGAAGTGCGTCATCCAGAGAGTATCGCAGGCGTCGCTGGACGCGGACGGGATTGCTCACGCCGCCATCGGGCCGGGGCTGGTCGTGCTCGCCGCCGTCGTCGAGGGCGACACCGACCGCGACCGGGACTGGACGGCCGACAAGATCGCCCACCTCCGCGTCTTCGAGGACGACGCCGGCAAGATGAACCGCTCGGTCGTCGAGGCCGGAGGGGGCGTGCTGCTGGTGCCGAACTTCACCGTCGCCGGCGACACCCGCAAAGGCCGCCGACCATCCTTCGACGCGGCGATGCGCCCGCCGGAAGCAGCGGCGGCGTTCGAGGCCCTCGCGGACGCTCTGCGCACACGCGGCGTGCCGGTCTCGACCGGCGTCTTCGGCGCGCATATGCACGTCTGCCTCGTGAACGACGGCCCGGTCACGCTCGTGCTGGACTCGCAGGCGTGAAACGATCCGTCTGGTAGACTCCATCTCCCATGCCCGGCCCGATCGCTGCACAATCCATCGCCGCGTTCCTGGACGCGCTCGCGTCGCGGACGCCGACGCCCGGCGGCGGGGCGGCGGCGTGCCTCACCGGAGCGGTGGCGGCGTCGCTCGCGGGCATGGTCGTGGCGTACACGCTCGGCCGCAAGGATGCCGAGCCGAACCGCGACCGCCTCGAAGACGCGGCTCGGCGCTTCGAGGCAGCACGGGTCGTGTTGCTGCGGCTGGCGGACGAGGACGCGGAGGCTTACGGCGCGCTCGCGCCCCTGCTCAGGCTGCCGGAGAGCGATCCGAAGCGGCAGGCGGACCTGCCCGATGCGCTCGAAGCGGCGATCGCCGCGCCCAGGGCTGCGATGGCCGCGTGCTCGAACGTGCTGCGCCTGCTCGAAGCCGTCGAACCGATCTCGAACCGTAACCTGCGCAGCGACCTTGCGATCGCGGCGGCGCTTTCGGCGTCGGCGGCACGGGCGGCGGCCTGGAACGTCTCGATCAATCTGCCGCTCGTCGCGGACACCGACCGTCGCGACGAGATCGAGAGCGACACCGTGACGACGCTGGCCGACCTGACCGAGCGTGCCCGCCGCGTCGAGGACCGCTGCCGAGATTGACCCGCCGGGGAACACCGCCCGAACCGACCTAGACTCGGGCATGTCCGCCGTAGACGTATCCGGGGTGGCGGAGCTGCCGATCCTGACGGAGCTGCTCCGAGAGGTCAGCCGCGCGACCCGCCCGCACGACGTGCCCGCCGCGTTCGCCCGGCATTTCTGGAAGGTCCGGCCCTACGACTACCTGCTGTCGGTGTCGGTGCGGGGGCTGCCGCGCGGGCAGTACAAGATCACGCGCCGGATCATCCCCGCTTCGAGGCAGCCGCCCGGCGCGCCCGACCCGTGGCGCGAGTGGGACACGATCCCCGCCCACGCCGGCGGATTCGTCGGCCGCGTGCTGGAACGCCCCGAGCCGCAGCTGTTCCAGCACCTGGACCTGCGCGGCGACGAGGTGCTGGGCGACGAACTGGCCGAGATGGGCAGCTGCATTGCCAGCCCGGTCTTCGACCACGGCGAGCCGCTCAACTGGACGTTCACGTTCCGGCGCGACCCCGAAGGGTTCACGAAGGCGGGGCTGGCCGAGCACGTGCTGATCACCAACATGGTCGGCGCGACGACGCGGACGCTGCTGCACGCCTCGCGGGTGGACGAGCTGAACGGCGCGCTGACGCGACAGCTTGAGGAGGTGGCGCGGGTACAGCAGTCGCTGCTGCCCAAGCGCGTGCCGAGCGTGCCGGGGCTGCTCATCGCCACCAGTTACCTGACCTCCGACGAGGCTGGTGGCGACTACTACGACTTCTTCAGACTCGCCGACGGCCGCCTCGGGGTGCTGATCGCGGACGTCGCCGGACACGGCGCTGCCGCCGCCACCGTGATGGCGATGCTGCACGCCATCCTCCACGGCTACGAGGGGCCGGACTCCTCTCCCCTTGCGGTGATGCGCTACGCCAATCGCCGCCTGCACTCGGCCTCGCTGGAGGGGAGCTTCGTCACCGCCTTCTTCGCGGCCGTGGACCCGGCGACCGGCGAGGTCCGCTTCGCGCGCGCCGGGCACAACCCCCCGCGCCACAAGCACGGGCCGAACGGGCACGTCACCCCGCTCGAAGGGGGGGGCGGTCTGCCGCTGGGCCTCGCGCCGGACTTCGACGGCGAGGAGGACGCCGTGCAGCTCGAACGCGACGACACGCTCATCCTCTACACCGACGGCATCACCGAGGCCTTCGGCCCGAACCGCGAGATGTTCGGCGTCGAACGCCTCGACGCCGCTCTCGAACGATGCTCCGGCCACCCCGAGTGCGTCGTCGAGTCGGTCCACACCGCCCTCTACGAGCACACCCGGGCACGCACACGCGACGACGACCAGACCCTCGTGGCGATGCGCTACCTGGGGAGAGTGTGAGCGAGCGGCACGGCGCCAACCGCATGGCCCACGAGTGGTTCGACAACCCGGACCCCGACACCGGCGAGGTCGGCCTCCGATTCGCCTGCACCATGTGCGGCAACTGCTGCTCAGGCCCCCCGGGCTACGTCCTCGTGAGCGACGCGGAGTGCGACGCTCTGGCGGCGCGGCTGAGCCTCGGGCGCGCGGAGTTCATCAAACGCTACACCGAGGTGACCTCGCGCGGGCGATCGCTCGTCGAACGTGAAGGCCCGCGCGGGTTCGATTGCGTCTTTCTCGACCGCCAGCGTGTCCCCGGTCGAGCCGTCTGCGGGGTGTACGAGGACCGCCCCGCCCAGTGCCGATCGTGGCCGTTCTGGCCCGAACTGCTGCGAACCCGGGACGACTGGATCCGGGCGCGCCGCACCTGCCCAGGCATCGACACCGGACGCCTGCACACGCCGCAGCAGGTGCGGGTCATCCGCGAGCGACACCCGCGATGAGCACCCCCCCGACGGACCCGTTCTCCCGGCTCCGCGCCGCCGCGCCGAACCGCGCCGACGCCGAGACCTGGCTCCGCGCCGCACGCGACCCGCAGGTCTCGGGCGAACTGGAACTCGTCTACGCGGCGGTCGCCCGCGAGGTCGGTCGTCGCAGGCCGACCTGTGAATCGTCCGGGCGGTGCTGCCGATTCGAGGCCTGGGGGCACCGTCTCTACACCACGGGGCTGGAGGCGGCGGTCACGATGGTCTCCATCGACCCCGCGCTCGTGCCCGGCGAGCGCGCCGTCGCCGATGCGCTCGCGAGGGGAGGGTGCCCGTTCCAACCCGCGACGCTCTGCGAGGTCCACCGGCATCGCCCGCTCGGCTGCCGAGTGTACTACTGCGACCCGACGGCCCGGGAATGGCAGCACGCGCTGAGCGAGCGGATGCTGCGCGAAGTGCGGACGATCCACGATCGGCACGGCGTCCCGTACCTCTACGCCGAGTGGCGTTCCCTGCTCTTCGCCCTCGCGCCGCTCACGGCCTCGGGCGGCGCGACGACAGATGCAGGCGGATGAACCGCTCCCACGCGCGGCCGTCCGGCGCGAGCCAGGCGGGAAGCGCAGCGGGCCTCTGCGACAGCCCTTCGATCGCTCCCCGCACCACGGCGGCGTGTGAACGCGGGCGCGCTCCGGCGAGCCGGTGCGCCCAGACCCAGCCGAGAGCGAGACCGAGCGCCTTCCACCGGCCGCGTCCGTGACGCCTCGCGAGCCAGACCCAGTTGCGCGTGGCGGTGCGGAACCAGCCGTCGCTCTTGCGCGCGGCTGCGGGCGAGTCGTGCTCGCACTTCCAGGCGGGGTTGACGTGGACGCCCCCCCCCGCGGCGAGCAGCCGCATGGCGAGGTCCACGTCGTTGCGGTAGAGGTAGAACGCCTCGTCGTAGCCGCCGAGGGCGCGCCACGCCGCCGAGCGCACCAGATTGCAGCAGCCCATGACGGGCCAGTCGTCGCACGGGCCTTCGAGCCGCTCGGCGAACGGCCACTCGCACGCGCCCGTCGCGGGGTGGACGGGCAGGAAGGTCACGGCCGCGAGGTCCGGCCGCTCGGCGAGCAGAGCGATGGCCCGCGAGAGGGCGTCATCGTCGGGCCGCGCGTCGTCGTCGAGGATGAGGAGCGCGTCGCCGCGCGCCTCGGCCGCCCCGCGGTTGAAGCCGGCGATCGCCTCGTTCGTCGGCAGTTGAACGAGCCGCACCCACGGCGCGACCTCGCGCACCGCGTCCGGCGTGCCGTCCGTCGAAGCGTTGTCGGCCACGACGATCTCGGCGTCGCGCGTGGTACGGCCGGCTCGCAGGCGGCCCAGCGTCTCCAGCAACGCCTCACGCCGGTTGTAACTCAGCACAACGACCGAGATCGAGAGGCCCTGCCCGCGCGAACGCCACGGCGTAAAAGCACGGACCGCGTCCGGCGGTGGCAGGCCCGCGGGTCGCGGGGGACGCGCCGCGATGCGGGACGAGAGGGCCACGCCGCGAACTCCGGTGAGCGCGGCACGCGCGAGCGCCGGCACGCGCGGCGCGCGTCGAAGCACGAATCCGCCCGGCGAGACCGCGAGCAGCATCCGCCCCGCGAGCCAGTCCGCCGGCCGACCCTTCGCCGGCACAATCGCAAGATCGACCTGCGCGCCGACGATCGCACGCCGCGCGAACGCCCGCAGGCCGGCGCGGACACGCTCGGTGCGCTGGTGGCGCGTGCCGCTCCGAATGGGCGTGAATCCCGCGGCACGGGTCTCGCGGATCGCCGTGCGAGCGGCCTCCGAACCCAGGTCGGCCGGCAGCGAGATCGTGCATCGCCGGTCGCTCGCGCCGCGCGCCGCATCCGCCAGCGCGCCGGAAAGGTCGCTCCACGGTCGCATCAGCTCGGGGGGGGGCACGCCCGTCGGCATCGGCCCCGTCGTCCGGCCACGCGCCGCGTCGCGCAGGCCCGCCAGGTGAAGCCGCGCCAGGTCCGGGCGGGCCATGAGCTCCTGGTTGACCGCCCGGGCCGTTTCGAGCAGGGCACGCCTGAGACGCACCACCGGCCCGAGGCCCAGCGCCGCGAGCGGGCCGAAGGCGTTGCGGGCCGAGTAGTACCGCTGGACGAGCGGGAAGCGGTCGAAGCGCGGGTGCATCGCGCGCGCGGCGGGCACGGCCGCGACACGCCCTCCGGTCGCGCGGGAGAGCCGCACGCACCATTCGACGTCGTCGCCGTTCAGGAACACGCGCGGCATGAGGCCCGCCCGCGCTACCGAGGCACGCACCAACGCGCAGCACGACGCGACGTAATCGCACGGCACAACCGCCGCGGGATCGTCGGGCGGTGCGCCGAGCGCAGGCGCGAACGAACCGGTGCGCCGGCACACGCGCCCGCCAACCTCGAACACCCCGCCCGTGTCCGGGTCGGCGATGGCGGCGCCGACGACGACGAGGCCCTCGTCGCGCTCCATGGCGTCGAGCAGCGCGGCCAGCGTGCCCGGCTCGACGCGCGCGTCGCTGTCCACCAGCCAGAGATAGTCGGGCGGTTCGCTCTCCGTCGCTCCGAGCGCGGACGCCATGCCGGCGTTGTACCCGCCGCTCCCGCCCGTGTTCACCGCGAGGCGCACCCACTCGACGCGGAGGCCGCCCGGCGCTCCCGCGCGCTCCAGCGGTTCGCGCGAGGCGTTGTCCACCACCAGCACGCGCAGGTCGATCGCCCGCACACCCGCCTCGCCGTCGTGCCGCGTCTCGCACCGGGCCAGATCGTCGAGCAGCAGCGCGAGATCGGCCGGGCGGTCGAAGCACGGCACGATCGCCGCGACGCGGACCGTGCGAGGCCGCAACGCCCGCGCCTCGACCGCGACGGGGCGGTCGAGCGGCACGACGCGCGGCGTGCTGGTCAGGCCGGGTTCCACGGCCGAGTGTAGGTTCTCTCCGACGAGGCGCGACCGTGAGGGAGCGGTACCGGTGCGCCCCGCCCGCGCGAACCGTACTCTTACGACCGCGGCTCATCGCGTCGCGGCAGCAGCCCTCTGACGGAGCGCAGCATCCAGCGCGCACCCCCCGCGATCGGCCCCGGCATCGCGTCGATGACACGGTGCATGGCGCGGCTGAAGCGAACCGTCGTCATCGACTCGAAGCGCCCGACCTTCTCCCTGGCCTGTTGCAGTTCGGCGTGCAGGCAGGCCGCCTCGGCCTCCAGCGCGACGACCCGCGCCCGCGCCTCCGCCGCGGCCGCCTGCGCCGGCCCGAGGGCGGCCCACGCCTCGCGCAGGTGCATCAAGGGGATCGGCATCCCTGACTCGTCGAGCCAGTTGCAGTCGAATCTCCGCAACATCGAGTTCTCCCGCGTCGCGATCGCCTCCATGTGCCGCTCGTAGTGCGCGCGGTTGCGTTGGATGATCTTCGCGTACAACTCGTCGTGCCGCGCCACCGCGTCGAAGATCATGGTCGAGTGCGAGTGCCTCCGCCACACGAAGAGCGGCTCGGCGACCCGCACGCCCCGCCACCCGCGCACCGACATCCGCACCCACAGTTCCCAGTCCTCGTAGCCGCCCACCATGGTCTCGTCGAAGCCGCCGACGGCCTCGAACCGCTCGCGGCGCACGAGACAGGTCACCGGGTGCAGGTTCGTGATGAGCAGCAGCAGCGCATCCCACTCGGGAACGCGCCAGATGCCCTCGCCCAGCCCGACCAGCCTCTCCTGGCAATAGGCGTGGCTCGCGTCGTCGCGCCCGGCGGCACGCTCCGCGACGAGCGCGGCGGCGAGCGTGCGCACGAATGCCGGCTCCACCCAGTCGTCAGCGTCGAGAAAGACGAGATAGTCCGTGCCTGCCGCGCGCGCGCCCGCGTTGCGCGCCGAGGGCAGGCCGCGGTTCGGCTGGTGAATGACGCGGACGCGGTCCGCGCCGAACCGGCCGAGGAGCGCATCGCACGCGGCGGGGGTCGTCCCGTCGTCGGACCCGTCGTTGACGACGACGGCGCGCGTGTCGGCGTCGTGCTGGGCGAGGGCCGAGGCGACGGCGTCGGCGACGAACGCGCCGTGGTTGAAGCACGGGATGACGAAGGTGACGCTCGGCGCGCCCATGGTCGCCTCCGCCCGCGCCGTCGCCGCACGGGTCGCCCAGCCTATCCACACCCGCAGGCCCCGACCAACGCCCGGACTGGCCGGGAACCCTCGCGGGTGCCATACTCAACGCTCATGCGCGACTTCCGGCGCTTCGCCCGACAATCCCTGCGCTACCGCGGCACGGTCGCGCTCGCGCTCCTCTTCGCCGTGCTCTCGGCGAGCGGACTGGGCGCGGGCCTCGTCGGCATCATCCCCGTCCTCCAGAACATCCTCCAGGACGGGCACACCCTGCGCACGCTCGCGGCGAGAGTGAACGAAGCGCCGTGGATGCCCGACGCGCTGCGGATGTCCGACGCCTTCATCGCCTCGCTCACCCAGGACCGATTCAAGACCGTGCTCGTCATCATCTCCGGGCTGGGCGTGCTCACGCTGCTCGGCGGCACAGCCAACTTCCTGCACGCCTACTTCTCGCTCGCCGTCGTGCAGCGAACCGTGACGAAGGTTCGCCGCGACGCCTTCCACCGCGTCATCCGGCTCCCGCTCAAGCGCGTGGTGGCGGGGGGGGCGAGCGACATCGTGAGCCGCATCGTGAACGACACCGCCGCGCTCGGCGCGGGGCTGACCGCGCTGCTCTCGCGCGCCGTCGCCCAGGTCACGAAGGGGATCGCCGGGCTTACCGCCGCCTTCATCGCGGACTGGCGGCTCGGCCTGGTCTCGGTCGCGGTCGCGCCGCTGCTCTACACGATCATCCGGCGCCTCGGCAAGCGCATCCGCCGGGCCTCGCGCGAGGCGCTCCGCTCGCAGGCCGGCCTCTACGGCGCGGCGAGCGAGGCGTTGCAGGGGCTGCGCGTCGTGAAGGTCCACACCACCGAACGCTACGAGGCCGGACGCTTCCACCGCATCAACAAGCAGGTCATGCGCGAGATGCTCCGCGTGCGCACCGCCCGCGCTCTCGCCAGCCCGCTCGTCGAGGTCGTGTCGATCGTCGTGCTCGGCTTCCTTGCGCTCGTCGCCGCCAAGGCCATCATCGACGGCCAACTCGACCCCTCGCGTTTCATCACCGCCCTGATCGCGCTGGGAGCGGCGGGCGCGTCGCTCAAGCCGCTCACGGGCCTCGTGAACGACATCCAGAGTTCCGCCCCCGCCGCCCAGCGCCTCGCGGAACTCCTCGACGCCGACCCGGAGCCGGGGCACGACAGCCGCCTCCCCCGACTCCCCAGGCACCGCGAATCGATCGCGTTCGAGGGCGTGGCGTTCACCTACCCCGGCGCGGGCGAGCCCGCCCTGCGCGGCATCGACCTGCGCATCCCCTTCGGCGAGCGGGTGGCGTTCGTCGGGCCGAACGGCTCGGGCAAGACCACGCTGCTCTCGCTGGTGCCTCGCCTGTTTGACCCGGACGCGGGGCGCGTGCTCATCGACGGGCGCGACATCCGCGAGGTGGGAGTGCGCAGCCTGCGCAGGCACATCGGCGTCGTCACACAGGAGGTCGTCCTCTTCCGCGGCTCGGTCGCCGCGAACATCGCATACGGGGCGGAGGGCGTGACGCGCGAGCGCGTCGAGGAGGCGGCCCGCAAGGCTCGCGCCGACGAGTTCATCCGCCAACTCCCCAACGGCTACGACACCGAACTCGCCGAGCAGGGCCTGTCGCTCTCGGGCGGGCAGCGCCAGCGGCTGGCGATCGCCCGGGCCATCCTCCGCGATCCCGCCATCCTCATCCTCGACGAAGCCACGAGCATGATCGACGCCGAAAGCGAGGCACGCATCGCCGAGGCGATCGCCGAGTTCCACGGCGGGCGAACCTGCCTCATCGTCGCCCACCGGCTCAGCACCGTGCTCAACGCCGATCGCATCGTCGTGCTGGACGCCGGCCGCATCGTGGACCAGGGGCCGCACGGCGAGCTGATCGCACGATGCGAGACCTACCGGCAACTGGTGCGCCACCAACTGGGCGGGAGCGGCCAGCAGTGACAACGGGGTGTGGCCTTCAAAGCCCCGCCCCGGATCGCTCTGGAGTGTTTCGAGCGCGTCAGTCGCCGGCGAGTCCGCCGCCGAACAGGTCGTCGCTTTCGTTGGAGTCGGGGATGCCGGGGGAGTTCTGGTGCCAGATCTGGCTGGCGACGGGCATCGTGCCGTCGAGGCCGACGCCGGCGGCGAGGTTGCCGTAGGTCACGAAGACCGCGCCGCAGTTGCCGACGACGCCGAGATCCTCGCCGCGGGCGCCGATGACGAGGTCATCCGCGCCGTTGCCGTCAAAGTCACCGACGGCGAGCGCGAAGCCGAAGTAGTCGGCAGCCTCGTTGGAGTTGGGCACGGCGGGCGAGTCCTGGTGCCAGCCCTGCGCGACGACCGTCCCCGCGGTCTCAAGCCCGAGACCCGGGCCGGCGCCGTAGATGACGTTGACGTATCCGCAATCGTTGATGGCCTTGACCTCCTCGAACGGCACGCCAACGGCGAGGTCGTCGAAGCCGTCGCCGTTGAAGTCGCCGACCGCGAGAGCGTAGCCGAAATTGTCATGCGCGTCGTTCACCTCTGGGATGCCCGTGACGTTCTGGTGCCATATCTCGGCGGCGACGGCGGCGAATGCATCGAGCCCGACGCCCGGCATCGGCACACCATAGATCACGTTCACCGCGCCGCAGTTGGTCTTTGCCCCGATGCTCTCGTATGGGACGCCGATGGCGAGATCGTCCGCGCCGTTGCCGTCGAAGTCGCCGGCGGCGAGCGTGAGGCCGAAGTTGTCGAAGGGGTTGGCGACCTGCGGAACGCCGGGGGAGTTCTGCGTCCAGACCTCGGGCGCTGTGGGTGCGGCCGGATCGAGGCCGAAGCCGGACATCGCGTACACGACGTTGACCATGCCGCACGCGCCCTTGCCGGCGAAGGTCTCGAAGGGCGCGCCGATGACGAGGTCGTCGAAGCCGTCGCCGTCGAAGTCGCCCGCGGCGAGCGAGTAGCCGAACATGTCGGTCGCTTCGTCGGGGTCGCCGAGCACACTCTGGACGAACATGGGAATGCCCGGCCCGGCAGGCATGAGGCCGGCGGGCGAGCCGAAGACCTGGTGCACGACGCCCTGCGAGGCGAACGAGATGCTCTCGCCCGGCGCGCCGATGGCGAGGTCATCGAACCCGTCGCCGTTGAAATCGCCCGTGGTGAGCGACCAGCCGAAAAGGTCTCCGGCTTCGGGCGTGTCGGGCATGCCGCCGAGGCCCTGCATGAGAACGGGCGGGCCGAGCGGGGCAAGCCCGGTCGGTGAGCCGTAGAGGACGATCACGAGGCCGGCGTCGGCCGCGCCGCCGACGTCCTCGTTGGGCGCGCCGATGGCGAGGTCGTCGAAGCCGTCGCCGTTGAAGTCGCTCCAGGCCATCGAGAGGCCGAAGGTGTCGCCTGTCTCGACAGGGTCAAGGCCGAATGTCGCCTGAGTGATCTGCACCGCTGGGAGCGGGGCGAAGGCGCCCAGTCCCACGCCCGGACCCGCCCCGTAGATGATCGTGACCGCTCCTGCACCGGCGGCCGCGCCGATGGACTCGCCCGGGGCGACAACGGCCAGGTCGGCGATGCCATCGCCGTTGAAGTCCTGGGCGACCGCCGAGCCGGCAGCCAGCACAGTGGCCGCGGCCATCGCCAGGGGGCCGCGGGGCAGAGAGTGATTCGTTCGGGCGGCGTTCACGGGTCTCTCCTTCGTGGTTGCTGGTGGCTGCGTGGCGGCAACCGGATTGCCGTCAAGGGGCCAGCGACGAAGGAGGGCGGAGGTCACGGGAAGAGCCAGCAAACAAGGCGTTTCCCCTTGGAGTCCGCAGGTTTCCTCCAGTGGGACAGGGGAAATGGAGTTCGAAATGGAGTGGCAAATGGAGCGGCGTGAAACCTCGCTCGCGCTCTCTCGCTCTTGCGCAATCTGCACGCGGTATCGCGAGCATGCGGGCTGGCCGCTGGCGCCTTCGACTACCTGTCCAGTTCCGCCGCGACGATGTTCAGCGAGCCGAGGATCGCCACAACGTCGGCCAGCATGTGGCCCTCGGTGAGCATCGCCATGACCTGGTAGTTGATGAAACTCGGCGGGCGCGTCGCGGCGCGCCATGCGCGGGGCGAGCCGTCGGAGACGACGTAGTACCCCAGTTCCCCGTTGGCCGTCTCGTTCGCTCCGTAGGCCTCGGCGACGGGCGGCTCCCAGCCCCGGTTGGTCATGATGAGTTCGAAGTGCTGGATCAGGCCCTCGATCGAGCCGTAGACGTCCGCCTTCGGCGGCTTGACGAGCTTGCCGTCGGGGAAGGTGTTGACAGGGCCGGCGGGGATGTCATCGATGAGCTGGTCAATGATCCGGACCGACTGCTTGATCTCCTCGACGCGCACCAGGAAGCGGGCGTAAACGTCGCCCTCCTCGGCGATGGGCACGCTGAACTTGACCGCGGGCGCACCCTGCCCGTCCCAGTTGTCGGCATAGCAGAGGTAAGGAGCGTCCTTGCGCAGGTCGCGGCGCACGCCGCTGGCGCGGGCGACCGGACCGGAGATCGACCACGCGATCGCCTGGTCCTTCGTCAGCACGCCGATGCCGCGGGTACGATCGATGAAGATGCGGTTGCGCTCAACGAGCTTGACGAGGTCGTCCACGGCGCGCGGCAGGTCATTGTGGATGAAGTCCTTGACCATGGTCTTGAAGACGCGCTCGTCGGGGAGGTCCTGCATCAGGCCGCCGACGCGGGTCCAGTCGGGGTGGAAGCGCTGGCCGGAGATGAAGTCGCACAGGTCGTAGATCTTCTCCCTGGGGTTGAAGGCGTAGAGGAAGCCGGTGAACGCGCCGAGATCGAGGGCGGCCGCGCCGACGCACAGCAGGTGGTCCTGGATGCGGCCCAGCTCCGCCATGATGGTGCGCAGAACCTTGCACCGGGGCGTGATGTCGATGCCGAAGAGCGTCTCGACCGCGTGGTGCCAGCAGATGTCGTTCGCCACCGGCGAGAGGTAGTTCATCCGGCTGACAATGGTGACGTACTGGTTGTAGTCGAGGTGCTCGCCGAGTTTCTCGAACCCGGAGTGCAGGTAGCCGATGTGCGGCGTGCACCGCGCGATCCGCTCGCCGTCGAGTTCGAGCACCAGGCGCAGCGTGGTGTGCGTGGCCGGGTGCTGCGGGCCGAAGTTCAGCACCCAGCGGTCGCCCGTGTCCACGTGGCGCGACAGATAGTCGGTGCTCTCGGCGTCAACGGTGAAGCCCTGCTCGGGGCGGATCGTGTACGGCATGGCGTGGTTCCCTGGGGCGGGAGTTTAGGCGGAGGCCGAGGGAGGAAGTCCGAAGCGCGAGAGCGGACGGACGGTGGGCCGGGCATGGCGGTTCGTATACTGGACGCCTCCGGCTTGTTCGATCCAGGACCGATCACGCGAAGCACCCGTGCCGACGACGAAGCCACCAACGACGAACGGCTCGACGCCCGCAGCCGGATCGGACACCGCACCGCGCTGGCTCGACCCGGCGACGCTCGTCGCCTCGTGCTGGAGGCTCCGCGTCCTGCTGCCAGCGCTGCTGCTGCTCGCCGGCGCGGCCTGGTGGCTCGGCCGAGAGTGGTTCGTGGCGCGCGAGGTCACGCTCGAGGTTCTGGTGGTCGCGGCGGGCAGCGAACCCGCTCCGGAGGCCCGGGCGGAGTACGCCGTCGAGTGGCGGCGGTCACGCGACGGGATCGTGAACGGATCGTGGCTCGACGCGGTCGCCTTCGAGCCGGACGGCGGCGATGCCCCACGGACCGTCGAGTTTGATGCGCCCAACTATCGCACCGACTATTACGCGCTGCGATGGGTCGATCCGCGCGTCGGGAATCTGCGCGTCGAGCGCGCCATGGAACGCACGCTGCTCTTCGGCGTTCCGAGCCGCCGAGCATCGCTCGCCCCGCTGCCGGATTCGGTTGCCATCGAGAGCCTGCGGTTCGCTGGTCGGCCCGAGGTCAGCGCGGCCGGCGTCGTGGGAAGCCCGGCGCTCCGCGCGCAAGACCACGTGGCAGGCGTCGCGGCGTGCTACGCCGCGCTGCTGGCCTTGGCCGGAGCGGTCCAGGCGGCGCGCCGACTCGCACGCCTGGCACCGAACTGGCTGCTCCTCCCGGAGTCGATCGCACTGGCCGCGATCGTCGGGGTGCGCGCCTGGGTCCTGTGGTTTACGCCCATGATGATGTGGTCGGACTCCGCCCACTATCTCTTCAACGCGCACAGGCTGCTCACGGAGGGGCGGTTTGTGCTCGCCGATTTTCACTTCATGGTGGGATACTCCGTCTTTCTCGCTCCCTTCATCCGGCTCTTCGATGACTTCTCCCTGCCGCTCGGGATCGCGCAATCGGCGATGGGCGTCGGGACGGCGTGGATGTGCCGTCTCATGCTCCGTCCCGTGCTGCCGAGGCCATGGCCGGTCGTGGCGATGCTGCTCGTCGGACTGGACCCGGACGCGATCGCGTACGAACGGTGGGTGCTGACCGAGACGCTCTCGTTGTTCCTCGTGACGCTCATCGGCTGGCTCGCCGTGCGCGAAGTGCGCCGCCCCGTGGAGGGCGTGCGCGGCTCGCTGGCCGGCCTCGGACGCGCCGTGCTGCTCGGCCTGTGCTGTGCCGCCGCGATCTACGCCCGCTCCGCCCTTCAGACGCTGCTGGTGCTCGTGCCCGCGATGCTCATCGGCGCGCGCCTGCCGCGCCTTCGCCCGGTGCACGCGGCTCAGGGACTGGTCGTTGCCCTGGTCGCGCTGGCCGCGCTCTCTCCCTGGATGTCGCTCGCCAAGCGAGAGCACGGACGCTACGGGATGGCACTCTCGTACAACTTCTCACGGCTCCAGATGGCGCAGATGTCGGGTGCGATCGACGCCAACCAGACCGGCGTGTTCTCCGCCGCCGACTGGGAGCGCGTCCGGAAGCGCATCGACGCCGGGCAAATGAGCCCGTGGACGTTCGCCAACGAGGTCCGCTCCGGCGACGTCTTCCCCAAGGCCGAGGGGCAGACCTGGCTCAACCGGCGCGAGGCCCTCCACGGCGAGATCGTCGAGGAGTCCTTCGCGCGACGGCCCTACGCGCGCGGACGCGCCGTGTGGATCGCCCTCACGACGCAACTGGGCCTGTGGACCAAGTGGGAACACGAACGAACGAACACCACCGTCGAGACCTTCACCGCGCCCTTCCGCGGCCACCCTCACGGCGCCTCCAACATCCCTGACCCGAGCGTCAACCGCAACTGGGCCGGGACCGACCTCGGGCCGAGGATGCAGCGCGACATCGCCTACCTGCGGACGAGCGCCTCCGCTCGCTATTTCGACGAATGGGCGACCGGGTGGCGACTGCTCCGCCCCTTCATCGGCGCGTTCTTCCTCGTCGGCGTGGCCGCGGCGTTCTTCTCCCGGGAGTACGGCGTCTTCTCGCTCGGGATGATCGTGCTCGGGGGCGTGCTGGCGGTCTCGCTCATCATGCTCGGCGCGATCGAGCGCTACCGCGTGGTCTATACGGGACTGATGGGCATCGTCGCCGTGTACGGCATGGCGACCGTCGCCCGGTGCGCTCGCCGGAACGACGACGCACAGCCGGGTACGCCCAGCGCGCAACCCCGGCCCTGATCGGCCTCGCTTCACCGGCCGGATTCGGCGGGCGCGGCGTGCGCCTCGTGCTCGCACGCCGGAGCGCGCCCCGCACTCCCGGACGCGCCGGAACCCGAGCGCCGCGCCTTGATCGCGGTGTACCACCGGTACGGCGCGGATCGCTTGACCGCCACGATCATCCGGTAGCTCCGGCTCCACTTGATGCGAGCGAGGCGTTCCGAGGGCGTGCCGACGTCATCGGCGGCGCTCCATCCCGCGCCGAACCGTGCGCGCGCGACGAGGCGGTACGGCAGCGTCCGCTTCGCCGCCTGCACCAGCCGCCAAGCGCGAGACGACTCGATGCTCTTGAGCTCGACGATCGCTCGCTCCTCCGCCTGCCCGGCGTCGGCGGGCGACTCGGACCCGCGGCACGCTTCCTCGATCATCCGCTCACGCTCGCGCCAGAGCCATTCGGCGAGCCGCGCCACCCGCGTCGATTCCACCGCCTGCGTGGCGAGTTCCCGCGCCAGCGAGGCGTCCGGCGCCGGCCGCGGCGACTCGGCCTGACGCCGGCGCGCCAACTCGAACAGTTCGACCATGCGGTCGCCCGCGTCCTCGAGCCGGAAGCGTTCGCGGACCCGCTCGCGCGCCGCCGCTCCCATGCGGGCGCGGACCGCCGGATCGCGCACCAGCCGTTCCAGCGCATCTGCGTACCGCTCGGCTTCCTGTTCCTCGGTCCCTTTCTCGATCAGGATGCCCGTGTCCGGCGTGACCAGCTCCGCCTGCCCGCCGACCACCGCGCCCACCACCGCCAGCCCAGTCGCCATCGCCTCGTACACCGAGAGCGCGATGCCCTCCCACTGCGACGGGAGGAAGAAGACGTCGCACGCCGCATTGATCGCGGGCATCTCGTCGGCGGGACGCTCACCGAGCAGGCGGAGGCGATCGCCCAGCCCGTTCGTCTCGACGAAGCGTTCCAGCCACGGGCGGTCCTCGCCGTCGCCCACGACGAGCGCCACGAACTCGGAGGTCCGCGCGGCCAGACGCGCGATCGCGCCCGCGAGCACGCGTGGCTGCTTCTGGGCGCACAGCCTGCCCGAAAAGAGGATGACGCACCGGCCCTCGGCGATGCCGAGTTCCCGGCGGACGCGCCGCCTCTCGTCCTGCATCGGACGCCAGACGTCCGAGTCAACGCTGGTATAGCAGACCTCGATCCGTTCCCGCTCCGCGCCGCGCGATGCCATCCAGCCTCGCAGGTGGTCGGAGGAGACGACGCTCAGGTCGAGCAGGCTCTGCCAGCCCGCCCCGCTCCTGGGATGCCCGCCGTTGTTCCAGTACTCCTCCTCCATGTGGTTGTAGTCGAGGTAGGCCGGCCCGGGACAGTGGGCGCGCAGAAAGGGCAGCAGGCGGTACCCGAACTCGCTGTTGCTGATGAGCACGGCGTCAGGCCGGCGCGACTCGACCAGGTGCCGAACCACCGCGGGATGGTCCGCGAGGCGCGCGATCCGATGCAGCGAGAAGATGTCGGGCGTGAACTCCGCGAAGGCCGACAGCCACGGATCCTCGTGTTCGAGCGTCGTGCAGATCGTCACCTCGTACCCGCGCCGCGTCAGCAACCGCGTCAGGTCCAGGTTCCAGCGGTCCGCGCCGCCCATGCGAAGCCACGGCAGGAGCATCAGCACGCGCGGCGCGGTGCGCGCGAGCGGATTGGCGAACGGCGAGCGCTCACGGACGCTCTCGTAGGGCAGCGGCGGGCGCGGTTCCGGCGCCGGGAACCGCCCGGCGTACAGGCCCGGGTAGCGCTCCCGCAGGAAGCGCGCGAAACGCTGCTGCCGCTCCGCGCCGTCCCAGTTCTCCCACGCCGCGCCGTGGTTCTCGCGGCGACGGTACCAGCTGAGGTATTCAGGCACGGTCGCGCCCCACATCCCCGCGTCGGCGCACCGAAGCCAGAACTCCCAGTCCTCCATCCCCCCCCGGATGGACTCGTCGTACCCGCCGACCCGGGCGTGGGCGTCGCGCCGCACCATCACCGCGTGCCCGCCGCAGAGACACTCGCGGAGAAACGCGGGACCGTTGTTGAACCCGAGCGGGTAGAGGTACCGCTGCGCGTCGAACCCGACTTCGAACCCGTGCGCGAACGAGAACTGCGTGTTGGAATGCAGGAACCAGGCGAGTTTCTCCAGCGCGGTCGGCTCGATGAGGTCGTCGGCGTCGAGCTGGAAGACCAGGTCCGCCCGCGCCGCCGCGAAGCCCGCGTTGCGCGCCGCGCTCGGCCCGCTGTTGCGGGGAAGGTCCAGCACGCGGACACGCGGGTCCGCCGCACGGAACCGGCCCAGCCCCGCGAGCGCGTCCCGGTCGCTGGAACCGTCGTTGATGATGATCCACTCGAAGTTCTGGAGCGACTGCCGGAAGACTGTCCGCGCCGTCTGATCGAACACCGAGGGGGGGGTGTTGAAGAACGGCGTCACGATGCTCACGGCCGGCGGCCCCGGCTCGCCCTCGGGGCGGTAGTCGAAACCCGCGCGGCACGAGGATGCCGGCGTGCTCTCGAAATCGGGACGGTTGGGATCGATCATCGCCCGCCTTTCAACCTCGCCGAACATCCACCCTTCGCCGATCCGGAGCGCGGATCCCGTGCGCCTCACGCCGACGCGCCGTCGGCCGGACGGTCGGGAGACGGGGAGGCGTCGAGAGGGTTCAGGACGCCCGGGTCCACGACGGCACGACGCAGAACCTTCCTGGCGCCGGCCCGCAGCAGACCCCGGAGGCTCGAAAGCCGCTCCAGTTCCGAGCGCATCACGCGGACCCGCTCGCTCAGGCGACGCGCTTCGTCGCGCAGCCGCTCCCGCTCCGCTTCGAGACCGATTATCAGAACCCGCTGACTTTCAGTCAAGGCATGGAGCCGATCGGACTCCGCCGCGTGCTCCTCGTCCGCGCGCTCCCGCTTCCGGTCCAACTCCGCGATCCAGGCACGCAGTTCCCCGATGCACGCCTCGGCCTCCGCGCACTTTCGCTCCCACACGGTGCGCTGATCGTCGGACCACGCCCGCGCTCGCTCGAGTTCCGTCGCCCAGGCCCGGGCGCGCTCAACTTCCTGTTCGAGCCACTCGGCGGCCCGCCGGCGGTCCTCGGCCCAGCGCGCCGACTCCTCGGCCGCCTCGCGCAGACGCTCCGCCTCCCGCTCCCAGCCGGCGCGCTGGCTTTCCGCCCAGTCGCGCGCCTGTTCGAGCCGCGCGATCCAGTCGGACTGCTGGCGCAGCGCGGCGTCTCGCTCGTCAGCGATCTTCCGCCACGCTTCCTGCTGGGAACGCTCCCAGTCGCGGGCTTCCTCGAGCCGACGGACCTCGCCTTCGCGCTCGCGCACGACCTGGTCGCGCCGCTCGGATTCAGCCCGCCACCACGCCAACTCTCGTTCCAGCCACGCCTTGGCTCGCTCGAGCCGCCGCGTCCACGCCAGCTGGCTGGACCAGTTGAGTGTGGCGGCTCGCTCCCACGCAACGCCGGGCCTCGCCTCCCACTCCTCGATCATCTCCAGCCCGTCGCCGCAGCGGACCGCCATGTCGAGCACCTGTGCCGCTTCGCGCAGCCCGAACGAGACCGGACGGTCCGTCCGGCCGACGACGTTGGTCCAGTCGCCCGCCAGGACTCGCCGTGCTTCCTCCACACCGCGCGTCCACGCCTTGCGCGCCTCGCTCGCGCGGCCGTCGCTCGCGCTGAGCAGGCCCGCGCGGAAGAGCGCATCGACGGTCTTCGTCGCCAGCAGCGGCGCAAAGCGAACCGGGTCGAGGTCGGCGCACACGAGGAACGCACGCCGCGCCCTCTCGCGGTCCCCCGTTCGCAGCAGGAGCAACCCCGCGAGATACTGGTTGCTGATCCGCCATCGCCAGGCGTGCGGCGTGCCGTCCGCCCTGTCGTGGTACTCATCGATCCGTGCGAGCAGGGCGGCGACCTCCCCGGCGTCGCCGCGTTCGAGCAGCCGGTAGCCGAGCACGCACAGCGCGGCGCCGTGGTCCGCGCTGCCCGCCGGCGCGGTTTCGAGCGTTCGCTCGGCGAGGCGCCGCAGCAGCGCGGGGTGCTCCGTGCGCGCCCCGATCGACACCATCGCGCGCACCAGCCACGGGTTGTGGTAGTCGCGCTCGAACGCGGTGAGGTTGTACCCGTCGAGGTCGTGATAGTCCGGGTACGCCGACTCCGTGTAGCCGTCGCGGTCCGCACCGATCGGATCGGCCATGGCGACCAGCACCCACCACTCCGGGTCGCCGGGGGGGGGGTCGGCGTCAAGGGGCGCCTCGGCGAGCGCAGGGAAGACGCCCGAGCGGTGTACGCCGCCGTCGGCGTCCTGCGCGTAGGTGTGCTCCGGCAGAAAACGCGACCCGACCTGCCGCGCCAGCGTCTCCCAGTCATAGACGTGCAGGTGGTGCGGGTTGGGGTCGTGGCCGGTCTCGTCCGCCCATCGGTTCGGAACGCTGACCACGAGGCGCCCGCCTGGCCGCAGCACGCGCCGCACCTCGTCGAGGAACCGCTCGGGCTGGGCGACGTGCTCCAGCGTCTCGAACGACGCGACGAGATCGATAGAACGGTCGTCGATCGCGGAGAGGTCGGCCGCGTCGGACTTGTGGAACTCGACGGCCGGGCGCACGCCGTTCGACGCCGCCACCGGCACGCCGAAGTTGGCCGCCGCGTACTCGACCGCCGCGGCGCTGGCGTCGATGCCGATCACCCGCGCCGGCCTCCCCGCCGTGGCGAGCACGTGCGCGCCGTACCCCATGCCGCACGCCGCGTCGAGGACCGTATCCCCCGGCCTGACATACGACGCCGCGAGGGTGTAACGAGCGATGTGGGCCTCTGACCGAACCCCGGCCTCACGCAGCATGTCCATGTGCAGGTCGCGTTCTCGCGCGAGCCAGGCGAGCGGGTACGCCTCGAGCGCACGCGGCGGAATCTTCTCGAACACGAGCGTGGCCTGGCCGACCACGGTCTCGCCACGCCCATAGGGAACGACGCGCTGCATCAGCGGGTGCTTGCGGACACCGGCCTCGATGAAACGCGCCTCCCACCAGCCCCGCGGCCGCACGGTGAGGTGCCACGTCCCGTCGCGGTCGGCGGCCGTGGCGACCGTGATGAAGAGGTTCGACCGGGCGACGCGGGCGAGTTCCGTGATCGCGAGTTCGGCGTCGTCGGGGGCGAGATGCTCGAGCACGTCGGCGCAGACCACGGTGTCGAACGCGCCGTCGGGGAAGGGCAGGTCGAGGACGCTGCCTTCGGTGAACCGCCCCGGCGCGAGGGCGTTGCCGTGCTCGACGACGCGGCGCGCGCAGTCCACGCCCCGCGCATCCACGCCCTCGCGCAGCAGGGCGAGGACGAGCGCGCCCATGCCGCACCCCGCGTCCAGAACGGTTCCGCCGCCGCAGGTCACCAGGACGCGCAGGGCCAGCTCGGTGGCGTTCTCGAAGGAGGACGATCCCCACCGGTCGGCGCGGGACCAGTACTGGTCGTAGATCGCCGCGTAATCAGTGCCTGACATGCGCCCTCATCCGCAGGTCGGCGACGCCGCCGAAAAAGTACTCGTATCGGTCGACGAGGACGCTGAAGAAGGCCGCCTCGTCGATCCAGTGAAGGATGCGCTGGTCGTTGTAGTGCCGGTCGCGCTCCTCGCTCACCGACGCCTGCACCTCGTAGAAGTTGGCGCCGAGCGGGCAGTCGCAGACGAAGTCGATCTCCTCGGTGTGTCCCGCGGGGAGCCGACGGTCCCAGAGCACGTCGCCCCGCGCCCGCCCGGTCCAGATGGCCATGTCCTGGTTCAGCGTACCCCACGAGTATACCTTGACGCCCTGCTTGTCGCGGATGCGCACGCCCACGCTGATGCCTGTCATCTCGCGGTTCACTCGGTATCGAACCCGGATCACGAGCGTGTCACCGGGCCTGAACGCCGCGCACGGCTCGCCCGCGCCGTCCAGCACCTGCACCCCGAGAATCTCCGCGTCCAGGTCGCCGAACGATCGTCGGGCACGATCGTCCCCGTCGTCCGGCTCGCTCTCCCCCACGGGCCGCTCCTGCGAACGGGGGGGGTGCGCCGCCGCCTCGGTCCGCATCCAGCGCCTTTCCTCCTCGTGCAGCAGCCGGCGATAGTCGAGCAGAACCTCCGACGAGGGGCCAATCGCACGCACCCGTCCGGCGTGAAGCAGGAGCGCCCGGCTGGTCAGCGTGCGGATCGTCTCCTGGTCGTGCGAGACGAACAGCAGCGTCACCCCCCGCTCGCGCAACTCGTGCAGCCGCTGGTAGCACCGCTTCTGGAAGAGGTTGTCTCCGACCGCGAGGGCCTCGTCCACGATCAGGATGTCCGGCTCGACCTGCACCTGCACCGCGAACGCCAGCCGCACCAGCATCCCCGAGCTGTACGTCTTCACGGGCTGGTCGATGAACTGCCCGATGTCGGCAAAGCCGGCGATCGCGTCGAAGCGCTCGTCGATCTGCCGGCGCGTCAGCCCGAGGATCGCGCCGTTGAGGTAGACGTTCTCCCGGCCCGTGAACTCCGGGTCGAACCCGCTCCCCAGCTCCAGCAGCGCGGCGACGCGACCCGCACGACGCACCACGCCCTCGGTGGGCGCGGTCGTGCCCGCGACGATCTGCAGCAGGGTGCTCTTGCCCGAACCGTTGCGGCCGACGATCCCGAACGACTCGCCCCGCTGCACCTCGAAACTCACCTCGCGCAACGCCCAGAACTCGGCGTAGAAGCGGCGGCTCCAGCGGAAGGCCGCCTGCTTCAGGCGGTCCTCGGGCCGCGCGTACATGTGGTAGCACTTGCCGAGGTTCTCGACGGCGATGGCCGGCCCTGACGCGCTCATCCGTTACGCCCCGTCATGCTTCAGATCACGTCCGCCAGCCCACGCCTGCTCTTCACGAACCACGCGTACCCCGCCTGCATCACGACCGCGCACGCGACAGTGAACGCGGCAAGAACGGGCCAGTCCGGCGCCTCGCCCAGCACCAGCACCCGCCGGGCGTCGAGCACCGGGTACGTCATCGGGTTCAGGTAGGGGATGAAGCGCAGATGCTCCGGCACCGCCTCGATCGGGTAGAAGATCGGCGCGGAGAAGAACAGGATGTTGCTCACGACCACGTTCAGCAACTGCCCGATGTCGCGCAGGAACACGCCCAGCGACGCCAGGAACCACGTCACGCCCAGCGTCAGCATCACCACCGGCACGATCGTGACCGGCAGCAGCGCCGCCGTCGGCGGCACACGCCCCGTCGTCAGCAGCAGCAGGATCAGCACCAGCACGGCGAAGATCAGCGCCGTCACCAGCGAGGCGAGCGTCGCCGACACCCCGAGCACCTCCAGCGGAAAGACCACCTTCTTCACCAGGTTCGGGCGGCTCAGCACGAGCGTCGGCGCGGCCAGCACCGCCTGCGAGAAGACGTTGAACGGGATCATCGCGCACAGCATCATCACCACGAAACCCGCCGTCTCCGACTCGATCCCCGCCGCCTGCCACCGCACCCGCAGCACGACCGAGAACACGAACGTGAACACCAGGATCGTGGCCAGCGGCTTGAGCACCTCCCACGCCACGCCCAGCAGCGTCCCCTTGGAGCGCGACGCGAGTTCACGGACCGTGAACTGCCGGATCAGCTCTCGATGCCGCCACAGGTCTCGCGCCAGTCGCGCCGGGCTGAGCAACGCCGACCACGGCGCGGGGGCGGAAGCCAGAGTGACAAGCGGAGGCGTCATCGGCGCAGGGGCGAGTGTATCCGCGCCCCCGTGCGCCGCCGATGCCCACGCGCCCGCCGACACCGCTCCAGCACGACACCGAGACGCGCAACCGGCGAGAAGTCGGCATTTGGTGTCTGTTTGTGACGGCGTCCCGGCGTTCCCCGCGCGCCGAGCACGGCTTTCGCCTATCATCGCCGCACATCCGGGCGTCGATCGGCGTCCTGGGACGATCCCGGCATGCACCACGCCCCGCACCCGCCCAACCCGACCGTCGCGCCCGGCGTCTCCGTGGTCGTGCCCTGCTACAACGAGCAGGGGGCCGTCGCCGACACCGTGCGCCAGGTCAACGACGCACTCTCGCGCCTCGGGTGCGAGTCCGAGATGATCTTCGTCAACGACGGCTCGCGCGACGCGACCGGCCCCATCCTCGACCGCCTCGTGGCGGAATACCCCCGCCTGCGCGTCTACCACAACCCGGTCAACGCCGGCTACGGCGCGACCCTCAAGCGCGGCGTGGCGCAGGCCAGGTTCGAGCGGATCGTCATCACCGACGCGGACGGCACCTACCCCAACGACCGCATCCCCGAACTCGTCGCCCTGCTCGACGAGCACGACATGGTGGTCGGGGCGCGGACGGGAGCGTCGGTCCGCATCCCGCTGGCGCGGCGCCCCGCCAAGTGGGCCTTGCTGCGCTACGCACGCTGGATGTCCCGCGCCGACATCAAGGACATCAACTCCGGCCTGCGCGCCATCCGACGCATCCACGTCGAACGCTACTGGTCGATGCTGCCCAACGCCTTCAGCTTCACCACCACCATCACCCTCGCCCTCCACACCGACGGCGCGAGCGTCGCCTACGTGCCCATCGACTACCACCCGCGCGTGGGCAAGAGCTCCATCCGCCCCATCCGTGACACCCTCGGCTTCTTCTCCCTCGTCTTCCGCACCGTGATGTACTTCAAGCCGCTCCCCGTCTTCGGCTCGGTCGCCGCCGCCCTGATCGTTCTCGCGGTGGTCGTCGGCGTCATCGGGAAGCTGGCCTTCGGGACCGTGCCGAACGTGTCCACCACCGGCCTGCTCTCGACCGGGCTGATCCTCTTCGGACTCGGACTGATCGGCGACCTCATCAACGCACGCATGGTCGGCTCGCCCGCGCACGTGCGCCTCCGCGCCGGGCACGACGGCGACGGGCGCTCCTCCGCGCCGCCGACCCCTCGAACCCAGACGCCCGTGCCCCAGGTCGAGGTCAGGCCGCTGCGCCGAGCGCCTGCCGGAACAGGGAGCGACCGCGGCCACACCGACTAAGCGCGATCGCGACGCGCCCACAGGGCACGGGCGAGCTCGGCCCTCAGCGTGAGCGCACCGATCGCCGCGAGCATCCAGTACCCGAGCACGGTGTAGAGCATCGCGGCCGCGACCACCGCCTCCGGCTCGGCTACGCCGCGCAGCAATGCGGCCAGCGCGGCGTCCCGCGTCCCGATCCCGCTCACCGAGACGGGAAGCAGCCCGACAAAGATCGCCAGCGCGCCGGCGCCCACCGCGCGCAGCGGCTCGACCGCCGTACCCGTCGCGCGAAGCAGGCACCAGAGAATCGCGGTGTTGTTGAGCCACGCGATCGCCGCGACCCCCCCCGCGCCCGCGGCGCACCACGGCCGCGCAGTGATCGAGCGCGCCCCGTGCCCCATCCGCTCGAAGAACGACCGCATCACCGGAGTCCGGTGCGCGAAGCGCAGCGCCGCGAACGCCCCGACCGGCGCGGCCATCAGCGCCCCGGCGAGCGCGGCCGCGTGCCACTGCGCAAGCGCGATCGCAGAGAGCGTCCCGAGCGCGCCGAGCACGAACACGTCAAAGACCCTCTCGACCAGCACGATCCCCAGGAGCGCCGCACGCTCCCCCGGCGCATCGGCGAGGAACACGCCCTTGGCCAGGTCGCCCCCGCGCGCGGGCAGAAAGGCGTTCAGCGTCAGCCCCGCCATCACCGCCGACCAGCACCGACGCAGCGGGCGACTCATCCCGGCCGCACGAAGAAAGAGGCTCAGGCGGAGCGAGCCGATGAGCGTGCTCAGCAGGCAGAGCGACGCGCCCGCGGCGATCCACGGAGGGGACGCCGACGCCACCGAAGCGACGACCTGCCGAGCGTCGAGCGTCGCCGCGAGCAGCACGAGAGCGACCGTCATTCCCGCCAGCGGGATCGCCGCGAGCAGCACGCGGCGCGAACGAGCGCGGACTCCACCGCCACCGTCGTGTTCGTTCATCGAGGTCATGCTCGGTCCGCGCTGCGCTGCCGCCGCCGATCATGGCTTGCGCGCGACAAACAACTGGTTCACGAAGAAGGGGTTGAACACGACGAGCGGCCTCAGCACGCGATCGATGGCGTCGGCAAACCGCGGAGAAACGGGCACTCGCAGGTACGGCAGGAAGCCGACCGGCGCGAACATGAAGCGACGGTAGTGCACGGGCGTCAGGCCCGCCGCGCCGGCCAGCGACGCGAACGACTCCCGCCCGATCTGGTCCTCGTGATGCTCGTCCTTGTGCAGCCGCAGCGCGCCGCTGATGGTGTCCCACGTCCCGGCGGGGCACGAGGCGACGACGATCCCCCCCGGGCGCAACGCGCGCGACGCCTGCTCCATGAGCGCCACCGGCTCGCGCAGGTGCTCGAGAATCGCCAGCGCTGTCACGAGGTCGAACGTCCCTTCCTCGACTGCCTCGTGCGGCCGCGTCACGTCGCCGCGCACGAGGCGGCAGCCGGGTGGGAGCGCGCCCGCCGCGTCGATCAGGTCCTGCGCGTACTCCACCCCGATCGACTCGCGCGCGCCGAGCAGCCTGTGCGTCTCCGCCATCGTGACGCCCTCGGCCGCGCCCAGGTCCAGCACCCGCGGCGAGTCAACGCCCGGCCCGAAACGCCGGTACGCGTCGGCTGCATTGAGCGCGCGCGACTTGTACCTGAACTCCAAGTGCGGCTTGGACCGGCGATCCGCCGCGTAACTGGCGTCCATCACCCCCGCGGGGGGGGCCTCGCCCTGCGGTCGCGGTGCGGACGGAGCGCCGGCCGTCGGGTTGCTCACGAGACGGCCTCCATCGCGCCGGACCGGATCGACACCTCGGGAACCCCGGCAGACTCCCCCGGGGGCCTACTCCGCGCGTACTCCCGACGCCACACCCGCCATCCCCCCTCCACGGGCAGCGACGCCGGGTCCGCGTGACGCCACGGGCACAGCACCGATTCCTGGTACACGTTGCTGTTCGCCACGTAGATGCTCGTCGCGTCCGAACCAACGCTCAGACGCCGCAGCGGCATGTCCGCGGGGAATCGGTCCGTCACCACCACCCGGTCGCCCGCGATCTCGACGCGCCGGGCGAAGCGGTACGGTGCCTTGGGCTTGCCGGTGATCGCCACTTTCTGCACCAGGCTCCGCGTCAGGTTCGCGTTGAACCGGCCGATCGTCAGCACCCACGCTCTCAGGATCAACTGCTTGAGCACCGTCATCTGGTTGCGCCGGCGGTAGCAGAAGTCCCCCTCGACCTCGAAGACGCCCGTCCCGGGGTCGGCCCGAACGATCAAATCGTGCTGCACGAGATGGGTCACGACGACACGCCCGTCCGCCGTCTCCCCGATCAGCCCCGTGTCCGAGGCGATCGGACCGTGCGCGTCGAAGACCTTGAGCACCCCCCCCTTGCTGAGATTGGCGACCGTATACCGCCCGCCCGTCGGCTCGGTCTCACGCCCGTTCCACGAGACGGCGATCTTCGCGCCCGGCATCCAGACCGTCGCCGGCTCGCTCCGAGCGTCGTTGATCGGCGCGGGACGCGGCCGGTGGTAGTCCTCCCACGCCTGGAGGAAGTCGTAGACGTAGTGGGCTGTCATGCGGTCGTCGTCGTTGTGGTAGCGTTTGTCCCCCGGCACGCCCGCCAGGAAGGCGTCCGCGATCTGGCCGGCCTTCTCGGTGTGCGGCGCCATGACCTCGAACCCGTGCGGGTAGAAGTGGTAGGTGTTGCGGCTGCCGTACTCCCCGCCGTAACTCCCGTCCGGGTGCATGAAGTGCCACGCGAAGCCGACGGCGCGCACCAGCGGGTCGATCAGATCGTCGGCGCGGTCGGCGTGCCCGCCCTGCCGCATCTTCTGCATCAACTTGGCGAGGAAGTCGATCGTGCAGGTGTGGTAGCCGGGGTCCGCGCCCTCGTACTCCTGGAACCACCCCTCCTCGTGCTGCCAGCCGAGCGTGAGCGCGATCCGGTCCTCGGCCACGCGACGAGCCACGTCGTCGCCCGTGATGAGGTAGACGTTGTACGCCGCCAGCGCGGCCAGCGCCTGGTGGTTGCTCAGCCGACCCGTCTCGTTCTCGTGCGCGAGGTGGCGCACGCGCTTCAGAAACAGGTCCACCACCGCGGTGTCGTCCATGCCCAGCAGCTGGTAGGTCTCCGACGCCGAGTACAGGCTGAACACCAGCGCGCCCATCGCTCGCTCGAACGGGAAGTAGTCGTCGCACGTCCCGTCCGCGTGCGACGAGGGGACCATGTACCGCACCGCCGCCTCGGCCAGTTCACGCACTCGCTCCACGCCGAAGAACCGGTTGCCCGGGTAGCGGCGGGCGTACACGAGCGCGAGCGGCAGAACCATCTCCTGCGCCATCCCGCACGGAAAGTCCATCGTCCGGTAGTGCCAGAACGCGCGATCGAACGACCCGTACGTCGGGCTGTACGGGTTGCGATCGATCAGTTGCAGCAGGCGCGGGATGTACGGCAGAGCCAGTTCGACGTACCGATCTCGCACGGCAGACCTCCTCACGCGCCGTTGCAGAGGGGCGCGGCCGGCCCCCGCGCTCGCGCCGCGGGCACACGATAGCCCGTCTCTCTCCCGGCCGACGCCCCGCGCCGACCCCGCGGAGCGCACCGAGTCAGCGACCGTCCAGGAACTCCGCCAGCAGCCGCGCCCCCCACCCCGTGGGACCGGCGACGAACGGCCCCTTGTCCGAGTCCGCGACGTGCACGCCCGCGATGTCGATGTGCGCCCACGGCACGCCCTTCTCGACGAAGTACGACAGGAACGCCGCGCCCTGGATCGGGTGGGCCTTGCGGTTGGGGTTGCTGTTCAGGATGTCCGCGACCGTGGACTTCATCATGTCGCGGTACTCGGCATGGTGGGGGAGCCGCCACACGCGCTCGCCGCTCGCCGCGCTCGCCGCCTCGATGCGGGCACGCAGCGCGTCGTCGTCGCACCACAGGCCCGCGAAGGTCGAGCCGAGCGCGATCACGACGCCGCCCGTCAGCGTGGCCAGGTCGATGATGCACTCCGGGTTCTCTCGCTCGCACGCCCAGCAGAGCGCGTCCGCGAGCACCAGCCTCCCCTCGGCGTCGGTGTTCGTCACCTCCACTGTCACGCCGTTGCGGAACGTCAGCACGTCGTCGGGCCGGTACGCCTCGTCACTGATCGAGTTCTCCGCCGCCGCGAGCAGGGCGACGACGCGGCGCTTCGGCCTGATGGTGGTGGCGATCGCGTGCATCGCGCCGAGCACCGCGCACCCGCCGTCCTTGTCACGCTTCATGCCAGCCATCGTGTTGTTGATCTTGAGGCTCAGCCCGCCCGAGTCGTAGCACATCGTCTTGCCGATCAGGACCACCGGCTTGCCGCCCGCTCGCCCCCCCTTCGGCCGGTATTCGAGCCGGATCAGGCACGGTTTGTTCTCGCTCGCCGCCCCGACCGTCGCGATGCCCGTCAGCCGCTCGTCCTTCAGCCGCCTGCCCGAGATCACCGTGCAGGACATGCCCGTCTTGCGGGCGAGTTTTCGCGCCTGCTCGGCCATCCACATCGGCGTGGCGAGGTTCGGCGGCGTCTGGCTCAGCGTGCGCGTGAGGTTCGCGCCCTCCGCGAGCGCGAGGCCGCGCTTCAATCCGCGGTTAAACGCCGCGTGCGCCGAACGCACCGTCAGCGTTGGCTTCGGTCGGCCGTTGTTGCTGATGCCCGCCGCGCCCTTCAGGATGTCGGCGTTCCAGGCGACGAGACCAAGCCCCTCCCCGAACGCCGACCCTGCCCGCTCGGCGTCGAGGCGCACGCCCGACAGCGCCCCCTGTACGTCGATCTCGGCCGAAGGATCGCGCGTCACCGCCAGGCGGCGCGCGACCGCCGCCGCCGCCGTCCGCAGCGCGTCCGCGTCGAACGAGTCCTTCGCCCCCAGGCCGACGACAAGCACGCGGCCGTGCGCCCCGCGACCCGTCGGAAACGCCTCGACGACGCGACCGAGGTCGCCGGTCGCCTCGCCCCGCTTCAGCGCGGCGGCGGCCGAGCCGTCGGCATCACGCTTCTTCGAGGCGCCGTCGAGGGGCTGCCCCTTGAAATGGGCGAGGACAAGCGCAGCGGCGCGACCCGTGCCGCCCGCCTTGATGCTGTTGAACATCGGGAACTCCTTTGTGGGCGGAGTGTATCCGCAGTGGCGGCGCGTGCGGCCCGGCTGTAGCGTTGCGGCATGGCCGACGAAGGCACCACGGGACGACGAGGGCTGCACGCGCCCTGGCGGCTGGAATACCTCGAGGCCCTCGAAGCACGCGAGCGCGCCGCAGGCCCCCCCGCGCCGGGGGCCGGCTCCTTCCTCCTCGACCGCTGGCGCGACCCCGCGAGCGACCGGCGAAACCACGTGGTCTACCGCGACGCCGACGGCATCATCCTCCTCAACGCCTTCCCCTACGCCAACGGCCACCTTCTCGTCGCGCTGGGCGAGGCGAGACCGACACTGCTCGACTATGAACCGGCCCAGCGGGCCTCGCTGTGGCGACTGACCGAACTGGCCGCGGACCTGCTCCAACGCACGCTCGAGCCGCAGGGCGTCAACATCGGGATCAACCAGGGACGCGCCGCGGGAGCGGGCGTGCCGCAGCACCTCCACGTGCACCTCGTGCCGCGCTGGAACGGCGACGTGAACTTCATCGAGGTCGTGGGCGGCGTGCGCGTCATCCCCGCCGCCCTGGACGCGATGGCGGAACGCTTCAGAGCGACGGTTGCGGAGTTGAAGCGGGCGAAGGGAGTCTGAAGGGCACCACCCCTGAGGGATGCGGTCAGGCGGCCGGCATGCACAGCCGCCGCAGACCGAGGTGGTACGCCCCCGCCCGGCCCGTGCAGCGAACCACGAGCGCCGACTCGGGCATGCCACCGGCCTGCACGGGCGTCAGCGTGGCGATCGCGCCCGGCTCGACGGCCAGCGGGCAGCGCACGCCAAGCCCGCCCGCACTCCTGTCTCGCAGACGCACGCGAGCCAGCGCGGCAAACCCGTGCGGACCCGTAAAGGTCGCGATCGCTTCTCCCACCGCGGGACCACGATCGGACGTGCGCCTGTTGAACGGGATCGGCGCGTCGGGGTCGATGGTCTCGCGGACAAGCCGAAGCCTCGGGCGAGCGGGCGCGGGTTTGACCGTGGGGGGGGGCGTCCGTCGTTCGTCGGGGCGTGAGGCGGCACGCCGCGTGCGGGTCGCGCCCTCCGCGCCCGAAGCCAGACGCTCGGGGGTAGTACCGGTCGTTCTCTGGCGTGGCACGGAGGCCTCCACACGGGCGACGTGGCCCAAGGGGTGGATCGGCCTTTCCAGTGCGCGACTTGATGAAGGAGACCAGAGGACGGAGAGATGACGCCCGAATGGCCCGCCCCGAGAGGGGGAGGCACCAGTGCCGGGATCACGTTCCCGCGAGACGGGCGCGGAGACGGAACGCGAGTTCCAGCGACTGCTGGTAGTTCAGCCGGGGGTCGCAGGGGGAGGCGTAGTTGCGGGTCAGGGCCTCCTCGGTCACCCCGGCCGCGCCGCCGAGGCATTCGGTCACGTCCTCGCCCGTCAGTTCGAAGTGCACCCCGCCGAGCATGGTGCCGGCATCGCGGTGGGCGTCGATGGTCCGCTCCAGTTCCTCGGCGATGGCATCGAAGGAGCGCGTCTTCACCCCCGTCGAGGTCGTCGTCGTGTTGCCGTGCATCGGGTCGCAGACCCACAGCACGCGCACGCCCTCGCGCCGGACCGCGTCGAGGATCGGCGGCAGGGTCTCGCGCACGCGGTGCGCGCCCATGCGAGTGATGAGGGCGAGTTTGCCCGGCTCATCCGCGGGATTGAGCGCGCGGGCGATGGCGACCGCGTCGCCGGGCCTGGTGCCGTGCCCCAGCTTCACGGCCACCGGGTTCGCCACGCCGCGGAAGAACTCGACGTGCGCGCCGCCGAGGGCGCGGGTCCGGTCGCCGATCCAGGGCATGTGCGTGGTCAGGTCGTACCAGCCCGTCCGCCGCGGCACCCGCCGGGTCTGCGCGCTCTCATAGAGCAGGTTCAGCCCCTCGTGGCTCGTGTAGAACTCGACGCGCGTGAGCTCCTCGATGCGGGCCTCGCCCAGCGCCTCCATGAACTTCAGCGCCTGGGCCAGACTCGCGCTCACGCGCTCGTAATCGGCCTTGCGCTCCGGGGGCAGGTCGGCGTGGTGCAGGAACGAGAGGTCCCAGTACTCGGGGTGGTGCACGTCGGCGAACCCGCCCTCCAGCAGCGAGCGGATGAAGTTCAGCGTCATCGCCGCGTGCTGGTAGCCCCTCACCATCAGGTGCGGGTCCGGCGTGCGGGCGCGCTCGTCAAAGTCCGCGGCGTTGATGAGGTCGCCGAAGTACGAAGGGAGCGTGCGCGGACCGTTCGGTCCGTCGCGCGACTCCGTTTGTTCAGCCCGTGCACCAGCACCAGCGACATCTGCAGCAGGATCTTGAGCTTGCTGGTGATGGTCTCCGGCCGGCAGTCCGCGAGCGTCTCGGCGCAGTCGCCCCCCTGGAGCAGGAACCGCCGCCCCTCCTGGGCTTCAGCGAGCAGGGCCTTGAGCCGCTCGATCTCGAACGAGGTCACAAGGGGGGGGAGCGAGCGGAGCTTGGTGATCGCGGCCTCCAGCGCGCCCGCGTCGGGATAGTCGAAGCCGTGCTGCGCGGGCCTGGATCGCCAGGAATCGGGCGTCCACGGCTGTTCTGTGGGGGTCACGAGGCGGCTCCTGCGTGGCGTGAAGGTGATTGTTGGCGAGAAAAAAGCGGGGCGTCGGTGCGAATGTCGGCCGAATCCGGGAGCAAATTCTCATGCCGGGGGTTTGAAGTGTCGATGGGCAAGTCCGCCGACGGTTCTCGTTCGGGCCGCGGCGCCGGGTGCGGTGGGCGTTTCGCCCCCGTCGCCCGGCCTGATGGCGACCCGAGAGGCGGGGCGCGTCGCTCCCCCGGGGACCAGCCGAAGCACGGAACACGAGCCAGGAGAACAGCACATGGCGACCAGAACCCGCAGGACCAGCAGGACGACCAGGCGCACCGCCCGCCACACGGCGACCAAGCGCCGCACCGCCAAGCGCACCGCCCGCCGGACCGCGGCCAAGCGCACCACCGCCCGCCGGACCGCGACCAAGCGCCCCGCCGCCAAGCGCGCTACCCGCCGCACCAAGGCCAAGCGCACCACCGCCAAGCGGGCCGCGACCAAGCGCCCCGCCGCCAAGCGCGCCACACGCCGCCGGACGTCGGCATCGACCGCCCCGGCGTTCGCCGCGTGGTCGTCGTCCTCGACGGCCCGCCGCCGCGTCCGCAAGGCCGCGTGATCGAACGAGACATCCAGCGCACACGGACGGCCGCTCCGAGTCTTTCGGGGCGGCCGTTGTTGTTGATGCATGGAACAAGCCGCGCGTGCCAGCAAGTGGCTCTCGAAACAGAGACCGACGCAAGCCCGTGCCGCACTCTTACGGTCGCGGCTCGTTGAGTGAAAGCAACCGCTCCACTGCCTCGCACACCGCGCCGTACTCGATGCGGTCGATCCTGCACCGGTCTGGGTGGTCGTTGGCGAGTTCACCCGCGGGGAGCGTCGGGTCGGCGAGAAGGATGACCTCCGAGTGGTGCCCGCTCGGCAGCGGGCGTGTCGGAATGGTCGTCCAGCGGTGGTCGGTCGGGCCGAAGAGCGAGACGAGGGGCGTGCCGAACGCCGCCGCGAGGTGTCGCGGGCCGGTGTCGTTCGTCACCATCAGCCGCGCCCGCCGCACGATCGCCTTCAGCGAGCCGATGCTCACGCCGAGTTCCGGCAGCGCGACCGCGCCGGAACCCGCGGCACGGCAGACCTCCGCGGCGAGGTCGCGTTCCACGGGCGAACCATTCACCAGCGCCGCGAGGCCGTGGGTGCTCGCCAGACGCCGGGCGAGGCGGGCGTAGCGATCGGCGGGCCAGCGCTTCGCGGGGTCGTTGCCGCCGGGATTGACGACGACGAACGGCGCATCCGGGGCAAGGCCGGCGCGCTCCAGAAGCACGTCAGCCGCGTGCTCCTCCTCCGGCGTCGTGGCGAGTTCGAGCACGATGCCCGTCGGCAGCGCTGCCGGCTCATCGGGCATCGGCGGCGGATCGATGCCGGCACACCGCAGCAACTCGCACGCGGCGTCGAGGTAGTAGCGCACGGCCGGGACCGGCGCCCAGCGCCGCCGCAGCGCTGTGCTGCCGTCTCGCTCCAGCGCGCGGATCGGGTGCGTGAGCAGCAGACCTCGCGCATCACGATCGTACCCGATCCGTCGCGGGATCCCGGCGACGCGCGCCGCCAGCGCGCTGGAGAACGAGTTGGTCAGCAGGAGCGCGGAGTCGTACCTGCGCGGCCGCAGCCGTGCCGCGACGTGCTTCGGCCCCATCACGCCCCCTTTGCGGTCGGCGTGCATCTCGTCGAGCAGGTCCGTTCCCGACAGCACGCCGCGCATCTCCGGGCGCACCAGGCCCGCGATGAACGAGCCGCGCAGCCGGTCGCGCAGCAGCCGTAACGCGGGCGTGGCCATCACCACGTCGCCGAGCCACGATGGGAGCACGACGAGCAGCCGGAGGGGAGTGGCCGTGGCCTGGGACATGGGCGAGCAAAGGGTATGGAGCACGGGGCTTGGGAAGGCGCTGACCCACGCGGGCAGAGCCGACCCGATCCGGCACGACCACGCTCCGCTCAACCGTTCGCCAGGATCCGGTCGGCGGCTGCCGCGAGATCGGGCAGCGGGCGGGCGGCGCCGATCAGCAGGGCACAAGGGGGGGGGATGCCCGCGGCGATCGCCGCCCGGATGTCCCGCTCCGCGTCGCCCACGAACCACGAGCAGGCAAGATCGATGCCGAGCTCGCCCGCGGCGACGAGAATCATCCCCGGCGCGGGCTTGCGCCACGGATGCTCGGACGCGAACCGCCCGACCGTCCCTTCAGGATGAAACGGGCAGAAGTAGAACGCCTCGACCAGCGGCCGGCTCGCGTGCGGCCGTGTCAGGAGCGCGCGCACACGGTCGTTCGTCGCCTCGACGTCGCGCAACGATCCTCCCCCCCGGGCGACCACGCCCTGGTTCGAGACCACGACGAGCGTGTACCCCGCGCCGGCAAGTCGCTCGCAGGCCACGAGAGACCCGGGCAGCAGGCGCACCCGTGATGGGTCGGCGAGGTCGCCGGCGTTGTCGATCAGCGTGTCATCGCGGTCGAGGAAGACGGCCCGGCGCATGCTACCGCCAGACTACCGCGCCCCACGCGCCAGGACGCGGGATGCCTACTTCGCGCCGTCGTCGGACGAGATGCCGTCGTCCGCCTCGTCGTCGAGCGTGACCAGCCCGGCGCGGATGGCGATCCGGGCCAGTTCGACGCGGTTGGAAGCCTTGAGTTTGTTGCCCAGCGAGACCCGGTGACCCTCGATCGTCTTCACAGAACGGAACAACTTCGCGGCGATCTCGGCCGTGGACAGTCCGCGACCGATGAGCCGCAGCACGTCCAGCTCGCGCCGCGTGAGCGACGCAAGCGGGCCGAGGTCGTCCACCTTCTGACGGATGGCCGGCGAGCGGTCGGCCGTGGTCTCATCCCCCGCGACCGGAACGGTCACGAGCAGCACGCGCCGAAGCCCGTCGTCGCCGGGGGTGATGGGACGGATCGTCGAGCGCACCCAGCGCCCAGCCCAGATACCCTCGATCGTGACCGCGGCATTGGAATCCGCCACGCGCCGGATGTACCCAAGCCGCTCGTCCGCGAAAGGCTTGGGAAGGAACTCGTGCATCGTCCGGCCGAGGGCCGCCTGCGGGTCCGACAGCCCCAGCAGACCCGCGAGCGGCGCATTGATGAAGTGGTACCGCCCCGCCTCGTCCACGACCGAGACCAGTGCCCGGGCATCCTGAACCAGCGCCTCCCAGCAGGCGGCGGCACCGGAAGCCCAATCCGGCAGACGGGAAGAACCGTTGTGGAACGGGTTCCTGCCCCGGCCGTCGGGCTGTTCGGAGGGGTAGTTCCGAAGCGGCGAGGTCGGAGACCTTGACATGGTGTATGGACTCATGGGGGGTTCGCTCGGGGAGGGTCCGTGCGGTCAGGGTTAGACCCGCGAAACGGACGCGGGTTCCCTGTGTTCCGGGGGAAATGCGGACTCTCGACCGTGAAGGCCGAGGAAGGCCCATTCGGATGCTCCGGGGCACGGTTCCGCATCCCGGCGTGAACTCGCGCAGGCCCGAGAATCCAGCGGGCTGATGCTCAGCCGAAGGTCGCGCGCCAGCCTTACTCCCCACCTACCAGCCCCAGCTGCCGGTATTTCTCCAGGTACTTGCGGGCCAGGGCGGTGTGCTTGTTCTCCAGGTCGATCGCTCGGCCGTCGATGAAGGCCAGGTGGACGCGGGTGGTCACCTCCAGCGGGTGCCCGTCGGTGATGATCAGCGTCGCCGCCTTGCCCACGTCCAGCGAGCCGAGGCGGTCGCCGACCCCGAGGATGTCCGCGGCACTGAGCGTGACGGCGCGCAGCGCGGTCTCCGGCGGCAGGCCGTAGGCCACGGCCATCGCCGCCGCGTACGGCAGGTTGCGCTCATGAGCGGTTTCCTCTCCCGAGGCGAAGCACCACGCCACGCCCGCCGCCTCCAGCCGCTGCGGGAGCGTGAACAACTCGTCGTAGGGCGAGTCGTCGCGCTTCGGCATCCGGTACGAGGACTCGATGACCACCGCCGCACCCGCCGCCTTGAGTTGGTCGGTGCAGCGGTCGGCGTCGCGAGCGCCGACGATGACCGGGCGCAGCCCGTGCCGCTCCGCGAACGCGAGTGCGCCCGTGATCTGGTCCACGTCGTGGGCGATGAAGAACGTGGGAAGTTGAGCGACGGCGGCCGAGGGCAAGGCCCGCTGCATCGCCTCGTAACGCAGGTCGATCGGGTGGTCCGGGGTCGCCGCGCGGGCGTTGCGGTAGGCGGCGGCGTTGCGGAAGGCGTCCTCAAGCGCAGCCATCGCACGCTGGATGTTCTCGCTCTGACCATCCGGGGGCTCGTCCATCCACCACGCGACGACCGGCCGCGTCAGCGGAAAGTTCACGACCAGCCCCGCGTCGTCCAGGATGGCAAGATCCTCCCATGTCCAGCCGTCGAGCCTGATGACGGACGCACGCCCCGGGATCAGGCCGCGCGGCCCGGCGTCGCCGAATATCTCGTACGTCGTGCCCGGAAACACCCCCGCCGTGAGGATGCCGGACGAGCGCGTCACCGGCAGGAGCGTCGAGTCCGGGTTGATCGCCACCGCGGCGCGGACTTCCGGCGCGATCGTGCCGACCTCGCGGAAGTCGAGCGTCGCCCGCACCGCCTGAATCTCAGTCAGGCCGAGCTGCGTGTACGGCGCGACCAGCCCCGGGTACACGTGCAGCCCTTCGGCGTCGATCTCGATCGGGTGCGAGCCGGGCGCGAAGGCCGGCGTCATGCCCGCGGGCAGCACCGCCGTGATAACGCCGTCATCGAACACGATGCCGCCCGCTTCGATGGTGTCGCCGGAGACCGTGTGGATGGTTGCGTTGTGAACGTACACCGGGCGCGTCTGCGGCGGGGCCTTCACGCCCAGATCCTGCGCGGAGGCAGGGGGGATAGATGGATCAAGGGACCAGGAGATGAGGACCGCGACGAAGCAGGCGACAGCGTTGACGCATGGTGTTCTCATCGTGCGCCTCCGAGTTCGGTTTCGGTGATGCCGCAATCGCCGCAGCGGTGGTCGGCCGGGTCGATGCCGCGAAGATACAGGCTGAGGTAGTGGCGGCGGCGCGCTTCGACCAGCATCCGCTCGCGGAGCGATTCGGGCGGCTTCTCCTCGGCCTCGCCGTTCTCTTTCTGCTCCCCGTCCTTCTTGTCGGGCTTCTTCTTCGCGCCCTCGGCGAGTATCTTCTGGACGATCCGCGCGCGGTGCGCCGCGTTCCGCTCGCGCAGTTCCGCGTCGCGGGCGAGAGAGAAGTGCTCACGCCCGTCGATCCACACCGACTCTGCCCGCGAGAACGCCGAGAGCGGATCGCCCGACCAGACGACCAGGTCCGCGTCCTTGCCCTTCTCGATCGAGCCGACGCGATCGGCGATGCCCAGTTGGATGGCGGGGTTGATCGTGACGAAGTGGAGAGCCTGCTCGGGCGCAAGGGCGAAGGCACCGGAATCGGAGAGCGTGGAGTAACGCAGCGCCTTGGCGGCCTCGACGTTCATGCGCCGCGCCAGTTCGTCCGAGTCGGAGTTGTACGACGTCAGCACGCCCACCGCGGCCTGCAGCGGGCCGGCGTGCGGGATCGCGTCCTGCACCTCGACCTTGTACGCCCACCAGTCGGAGAAGAGCGACGCCCCGATCGCGTGGTCCTTCACCGCTTCCGCGACCTTGTACACCTCCAGGCCGTGCTGGAAGGTGCCGATCGTGAAGCCGAAGTCCGCCGCAACGCGGCAGAGCATGAGAATCTCGTCCTGCCGGTACGAGTGGCAGTGCACCAGCCGCTCGCCCGCCAGAATCTCGGCCATCGCTTCGAGTTCGAGGTCGCGGCGCTTGCCGCTCGCCGCCGCGTACTCCCGCGCCGCCATGAACCGGTCGCGGATGATCGTCTCGACGCCCATGCGCGTCTGGGGGTAGCGGGTCGTGTTCCGCTCGCCCCAGTTGGACTGCTTGACGTTCTCGCCGAGCGCGAACTTGATGCCCGGCTTTGCGCCCTGCATGTGCATGTCGTCGGGGTGCGGCACGCCCCAGCGGATTTTGTTGGTCTGCGTCTGGCCGCCGATCGGGTTCGCCGAGCCGTGCATCGAGTTCACCGTCGTCGTGCCGCCCGCGAGCTGCCGATACCAGTTGATCGCGTCGGGATTCGTGACGTCGCCGATGCGCACCTCGGCGGTGACGGCCTGCCCCGACTCGTTCACGCCCCGCGAGATGCCCGTGTGCGAGTGCGCGTCGATCAGCCCAGGCGTCACGTGCTTGCCCTCGAGGTCGATCACCAGCACGTCGCCCGCGGTCGAGGGCGGGCCGCCGACGCCCACTCGCTCGATCATGCCGTCCTTGATGAACACCCATCCCCGCTCGATCACGCCCTGCGGACCGCACGTCCAGATGGTGGCGTTGCGCAGCACGACGGCCCGCTGGGGCGGCAGTTCCTTCACCGCGTACGCTCCGAACGGATAGCCCGGCAGGTCCTCGGGAGGAAGTGCGGGCGCTTCGTCCTCGGCCTGCTTCGCCGCCTCGCCCTCATCCGCCGCGTCGCCCGCAGGCTCCGCGTCGGCCCGCTCGGCCGTCAACTGCACCCGCGCGCCCACCGGCGTGAGCAGCGAACCGAAGAGACGGTCGCCCACGAGCGTCAGCGTGACCATCACCACACCACCGTCGGGGAGATCGACGAGATAGGTGAGCCGGTCGCCATCGAGTTTCACGTCGCGGGCGGCCGTCGGCTTCTCGCCCTCCGCGCCGGGGAGCTTGACGCTGATCTTCCCCTTGTCGTCCTGCTCGACGACAAGCGTGCCCGCAGGCTCGGCGCCGGCGCCGAACGAATACGCCCACGTCCCCGCGATGGGGGGCTTGCGAGGGTTGATCTCGTGCCGGCGGCCGTCGATCCAGAGGTCGCGGATCGTCGCCTTGTTCTTGTGGTCGAAGAGCGGCTTGTCAGTGACGATGAGGTTGGCGATCTTCCCTCGCTCGACCGTGCCGAGCACCTCGCTCACGCCGAGCGTCCCGGCCGGGTTGGTCGTGAGCATGGCGAGGGCGCGCTCGGGCGTCAGCCCGCCGACTTCGAGCGCCTTGTTCAGGTTGTCCTCGAACTTCTCGCCCCGCCGAAGCCCGCTCGCGGTGAGCGAGACGTGCACGCCGGCCGCGTCCAGCCGCCGGGGGTTGGTGGGGGCCTGCTCCCACGTCATCAGGTCGCGCAGGTTCACGCTGTCGGCCGCGCCGGCGGATTTCACGTCGGGGGTCTTGGGGAAGGTCAGGGGCACGATGATCGTGGGCACGTGCTCGCGCTGCGGGTCGTACGCCGCGATGGCGTCCAGACGCCGGAACTCGACACCGCTGCCGATGATGACCGGCCGGCGCTCGAACTCGCGGGCGATCTTCACCGCGCGGATCGCGTCGAGCTCGTCGCGCGTGCGGAATGCGAGCGGGAGATGGTCGAAACTCGTCTTCGTCAGCGTCTTGAGGCACGACGGCGCGATCGCGGCGTCACGGGCGGTCTCGCTGCTCTGGAGCGTGAGTGATTCGAGCCAGTCGGCGTCGCTGAGGGTCTGTCGAATCAACGCGATCGCGCCCATCTGCGAGTTGGGGTAGTTGGAGAACTCACCGAGGTTCCCGCCCCCCGCCGTCTCGAACGAGAGCGTGTGATAGACGCGCTCGCGGTAGACGGGCGGACGGCCGTCCGAGGGATCGGAAGGGGGGGGCGCCAGGCTGACCAGCGCAGCCTGACCCGCGAAGATGCCCCCCTTCGGCGCGATCGCCGCCGCCGCGAAGCCGAGATCGCGCAGCCGCTTCGCCTCCGCCTCCGGCAGCCCGCGACCTTCGAGCGCGGACCGCTGCGGCGTGACCTTGCGGTTCCAGTGGACCCCCGGCCCGTCGATCGGCGGCAGCGGCGCATCCACCTCCGCGTGCGCATCGATGAACCCCGAGTAGACGTGCAGCCCCTCGCAGTCCCAGACCAGCGCGCCCGCGGGCGCGGCGTACTCCCGACCCGCGATGTCCTCCACCGCGACGATCCGCCCGTCGCGGATCACCACCGCCCCGCGCTCGATCGAGGCCCCGGGCCGGACGTGAACCGTCGCGCCCACCAGCGCGTGGTACGACGGCTCGACCTTCCGCGGGCTGTTCGGCTGCGGGTCGAGCGGGTTGTTCGTGGCGGGCTGGGCGAGCACGGTCGCGGCGAACGCGACCGAAACGAGCGACGGCAGGAGTGTGCGTGTCATGGCAAGGACAGGGTAACGCGCTCGGAGGGGATGGTTGCAACCGCGGGGTATCATCGATCGAACGGCGGGCGAGATGCCATCCCCGCCGGCCTGACCGAAGCAAACGAAGATCGGCGACAGGAGCAGCGATGACGAGGCTCGCGGAAGGCAACGCGGTGATCGGCCAGTCCGGCGGGCCGACCGCCGTCATCAACCAGTCTCTCGTCGGCGTCGTGCAGGGCCTGCTCGCCGCGGGGGCGGGCCGGCCCGGCAACCCCGTCCGGCGAATCCTCGGGATGCGCCACGGCGTGCGCGGCCTCACCACGGGCGACCTCGTCGACCTCACCGACTTCGACCGCCCGCGCCTCGAACGCCTTGCCGTCACGCCCTCCGCCGCCCTCGGCTCCACCCGCGACAAGCCCGACGAACCCTACTGCAAACGCATCTTCGAGGCCTGCGCGAAGCACGGCGCTCGCTACTTCTTCTACATCGGCGGCAACGACTCCAGCGACACCTGCCGAATCGTCAACGAGGTCAGCAACAAGGCCGGCTACGAACTGCGATGCTTCCACGTCCCGAAAACCGTGGACAACGACCTCGTCGGCAGCGACCACACGCCCGGATTCCCCTCCGCGGCCCGCTTCGTCGCCATGGCCTGCATGGCCGACTTCCTCGACAACATCTCCCTGCCCGGCATCAAGATCAACGTCATCATGGGCCGGCACGCCGGCTTCCTCACCGCCGCCAGCGCGCTCGCCCGACGCGCCGATCGGCCCTTCGAGCCGTCCACCGACGGCCCGCAACTCATCTACGTGCCCGAAGTCCCCTTCGACACCGAGCGATTCGTGCAGGACGTCGCCGAGGTCTACGACGCCAAGGGCCGCTGCCACGTCGCCGTCAGCGAGGGCATCTGCGACGGCGAGGGGCGGCCCATCGGCGCCACGCTCATCCGGGGAGCACAGGTGGACGCGCACGGGAACGTCCAACTCTCCGGCTCGGGCGCGCTCGGCGACGCCCTCGCCGATCTCCTCAAGGCCAAACTTACCCCCGCCGGCGGCAAGCCCCCGCGCGTCCGCGCCGACACCTTCGGCTACATCCAGCGATGCTGGCCCGACGCCTCGCCCGTTGACGCGAGCGAGGCCCGCGGCGTCGGCCGATTCGCCGCCGAACTCGCCGCCAGCGGCGACCTCGACGGCACCGTCGCCGTCGAACGCGTCAGCCCCATCGGCTCCGCCCAGCCCTACGCCGCCCGCTTCCGCAGGCTGGACCTGGGCACGGTCGCCGCCAAGACGCGACACATGCCGCCCGAGTTCATCGACGGACACAATAACATCAGTCAGGCCTTCATCGACTACTGCCGACCGCTCGTCGGCACGCTCCCCATCTACGAGCGGCTGTAACCGCTCTCATCCGGCCGGACGCAACGCCACGCCCAGCGCGGCCAGGGCTTGCTTCACGCCATCGACCGTGTGCTCCCCGTCGTGGAAGATCGACGCCGCCAGCACCGCGTCCGCGCCAGCCTCGAGCGCGTGCTTCAGGTGCTCGGGCGTGTCCGCGCCACCGCTGGCGATCACCGGCACGGGCACGGCCACGCTGACCGACCGCAGCAGGTCGAGGTCGTAGCCCTCGCGCGTGCCGTCGCGGTCGAAACTCGTCAGCAGCACCTCGCCCGCGCCGAGTTCGCACGCACGCCGCGCCCAATCAACGGCGTCAACGCCCGTCCGGCGCGTGCCCGAGCGCGTCACCACCTCCCAGGAGAACACCGAGGACGAAGAAGTAGAACGCAGAGAACGCGGAGCAGAACCGCCGCTTGGAAGATCGGACTCTGAACCCGGCTCCCTCTCTGCGCCCTCTGCGTTCCGCCTCCTCGCCGCGTCGATGGCGAGCACCGTGCACTGGGCGCCGAACCGCCCGGCGAGGTCCGCGACCAGCGCGGGGCGCTCCACGGCCGCGGTGTTCACGCTCACCTTGTCCGCCCCGGCGTCGAGCAGCGCGGCCGCGTCCTCCGGCGTGCGCACGCCCCCGCCGACGGTCAGCGGGATGCTCAGCGCCGCACGCACGCGGCGCACCGTCTCCGAGGCCGTCTTGCGACCCTCGGGCGTCGCCGAGACGTCGAGAATGACGATCTCGTCCGCGCCCTGCGCCTCGTAGAGCGCGGCCCGCTCCGCCGGGTCGCCCGCGTCGCGCAGGTCGGCGAACCGAACGCCCTTCACGATCCGCCCGTCGCGCACGTCGAGACAAGGGATCACGCGCGGGAAGGGCGTGCGACCGATCGCCCCATGCAACGCGCAGGGCCGCCGCGCCCCCGTGCCCGCGCACAACCACCGTTCGACGAGCGCTCGCCCCCAAGGCCCCGACAGTTCGGGGTGGAACTGGCAGGCCAGCGCGCGCCCGCGCTCCATCGCGCCGACGAACGGGCCGGCGTGATCGCTCGTCGCGCACGCCCAGCCCGAGGGGGGGGCTTCCAGACGGTACGAGTTCGCGTAGTACGCGCACCCCGACTCCAGCAGCGCGCATCCAGGCCCGGCGAACACGCGGTTCCAGCCGATCTGCGGCACGCGGACGGAATCGGGAAAGCGGGTGACGCTCGCCGGGATGACCCCCAGCCCGCGCACGCCAGGCGACTCCTCGCTCGACTCGGCGAGCAGCTGCAGCCCGAGGCAGACGGCGAGCGTCGGTCGGCCTTCGATGATCCGCCGCCGGAGAGGTTCGACGAGGCCGTGCGCGTTCAACGCGTGCATACCCGCGCCGAACGAGCCGACGCCCGGCAGCACAAGCCGCTGGGCATGCTCCGCGTCGCGCGGGTCGTCAGACACACGAGCATCGACACCCGCGCGCCCCAGCGCAGCAAGAACGGAGGCGAGGTTCGCTGTGCCCGTGCGGATGACGACGACTTCGCTCATGGATGGCTCACTCGAACGAACGCGAAGATACCAAGGACCGCAAACGTGTCGTCATCCGGGATATGCCCATACGATCGGCGTCTTCGCCTCTTCGTCGCTTTCCCCTCACATCACACCCTTCGTGCTCGGCGCGCCGGCCGCCCCCGTGCGGGTGACGGCCTGCCGCAGCGCGAGGGCGGCCGCCTTGAAGGTCGCCTCGGCCTTGTGGTGGTCGTTCTCCCCGCGGATCAGGTCCGCGTGCAGGCACAGACGCGCCGCCGTCGCCAGCGACGCCAGCACGTGCGGGATGTTCTCGCACGCCAGCCCGCCGATGCGGTCGTAGTTCAGCGGCAGGTTCACCGTCGCATGCGCCCGCGTGACCAGATCAACCACCCCCCGCGCCAGCGCTTCGTCCAGCGGGGCATACGCCGACCCGAACCGCGCGATGCCGGTGCGGTCGCCGAGCGCGGCGTCGATCGCCTGCCCAATCGCGATCGCGCAGTCCTCCGCCGTATGGTGGTCGTCCACGTGCAGGTCGCCCGTGCAGGTCAGCGACAGGTCGAAACCCGCGTGCGTGGCCAGCGCCGTCAGCAGGTGGTCGAGAAACCCGACGCCGGTAGACACCGTGACCGCACCGACACCGTCGAGGCTCAGCGTCACGGCGATCTCTGTCTCGCGCGTCTTCCGATGGATCGTGGCGGTGCGGCTCATCGACAGGTTCCTTCAGCAAGCTCAAACTCAGAACACGCCGAGGTCTCGCGGAGTGCACACCCCGCGGACACGCTGCGCGGATCATCGTTGCCCTCCGCGCCCTCCGCGTTCATCCCCGTGCACTCAGCGTTCATCGGAGAATCTCTCCCAAAGCCCCGACAAGCCGCTCGAACTCCTCTTTGTTCCCCGGGCAGGTGATGCGCAGCCGATCGCCCAGCGGCGTGCCCCGCTCGAAGCGCCGGACGCGGATCCCCCGCTCGCCCAGCGCATCCGCGACCGCCCAGGCGTCCGTGAACCGCGCAAGCACAAAGTTCCCCTGCGACGGCGGCGCGTCCGCCCCCATCGACCGGAGCCGCGCTCGTGCCGGCCTGATCGGCCTCCAGCGCAGCCGCCGCCAGCGCGAGGCTCACGCCCGACGTCGGGAACGGATGCCCGACGGTCCGCAGCCACCCGATCGCTTCCGCCGGGCCGATCGCGTAGCCCACGCGCAGCCCCGCCAGGCCCCACGCCTTGCTGAACGTGCGCGTCACGACCGCGTTCGGCAGCCGGAGCAACTCGGCCGTCGGATCCTCGTCCGCGAACTCGACGTACGCCAGGTCGGCCACGACGAGGCACGAGGGGTTGCGCCCCGCAATGCCCAGCATGTCGGCGGGGGAAACGGCCGCCCCGGTCGGGTTGTTCGGCGACACGATGAACGCCGCCCGGGTCCTCGCGTCGATCGCACGCTCGAACTCCTCCGCCGGAAACGCCCTGTCGAGCCACGGCACCTCCACCGGCAACCCGCCCGCCAGCCGCACGTACCGCGGCAGCATCTCGAAGGTGGGATCGGTCAGCACGGCCGTACGACCCGGCTCCAGCATCGCCCGGCACAGCCGTTCGAGCGCGTCGTCCGCGCCCGCGGTCACCACGACCCGCTCCGGCTCGACGCCGAAGTGCGCCGCGAGAATCGCTTCGAGCGCGGTCGGCTTCGCGTAGCGACGCAGCGTCTCCGCGTCGAGGGCGCGAAGGCGATCGAGAATCGCCGCGTCCGGCGCGCGCCCCTCGTTCGCGTGCAGCCACAGCGGACTGTGGACAGCGGACCGTGGACGTGAAGCAGCGGCGGGCGGCGCATACGGTGCGACGGCGCGGACACGAGCGGCCGGTGCTGGTCGCGGCGAATCGCTCACGGCACCACCTGCGCGATCGGCGAGATCACGATGTCCGTCCCCCCGCGCGCTCGCAACGCCGGGATCAGGTGCGGCAGGTCCGCACGGGGCACGGCCGCCTTCACCGCGTACCCCGAGTCCGCGTGCAGCGGCGAGATCGTCGGCTCCCTCATGCACGGGAGCGCGGCGCACACCTCTTCGAGCCTCTCGCGCGGCACGTTCAGCTCCAGCATGACCCGCCGGCGCGCGTCCAGCACGCTCCGCAGCAGCAGCGCGAGGTCGTCGATCCGCCCGCGACGCGCCGGGTCGTCCCATGCCGACCGGCTCGCGTACAGCCGCGTCGAGGAGCGCATCACCTCGTCCACGATCACGAGGTCGTTCGCCTGGAGCGTCGAGCCGGTCGCCGTCACGTCGATGATGCAGTCGGCGTCCTCCGGCGGAAAGACCTCCGTCGCCCCATACGAGCGCACGAACGCCGCGTCGAGCCCGCGAGCGGCGATCCAGCGCGTCGCCAGTCGCTCGTACTCCGCCGCGACGACCAGCCGCCGCGCCGGCAACCGCCCGTCCTCAAGAATCGCCCGCGGCGCGGCCGCCACCAGCCGCACCGGGTCGAGGCTCGTGTCCAGCACTTCGACGATGTCCGCGCCGAGTTCCGCCACCCAGTCCGCCCCCGCGAAGCCAAGGTCGCGCGTCCCGGCGTGCAGCATCTCGACCACGTTCTGCGGCTTGAGAATCTTCGCCTCCACCGCCGGCAGCGAGACGACGGGCCGATACCCGCGCGGCGAGACGGCCACGCGGATGCCCGCGTCCGCGAGCAGCGCGAGAACTCCGTCGTGCATCCGGCCCTTGGGCAGACCCAGGCGGAGGGTTGTGGGGGGGGGGTCACCGGCGGCGGTCTCGGTCACGGGCGGCTCCTTGTCTGCCGTCCCTCCGACGCCGATCCCGCCAAAAAGGAATCGACGCCGGGGGGAACCGGCGTCGATCGGCGGGCCTCAGTTCGGCGGCACCGTCACCGGTTCGCGTGGGGGACGCGATGGTGATGGGGATGGTGCTGCAAACCGAGGCTTGGGGTGCTCATGGACGGCTGTAGTGTTGCACAAACCGGCGGGCATGTCAAGCCGAAATCCGAGAGGATGCGCGGAGCGGAAAGAACGCAAACCGCTCCCTGACAGTCGTGGCTCGTCCTCTCGGCTCATCACCGAACCCGCCATTCAAGAATGCCCGCGGAGAACTCCGGCTGCAGGTCCGCCTCGAGCCGCAGCCCGTCCGTCGTCACCGGCCGGAACTCCACCGTGTTCCAGCGGTCGGTCTGGGCGGCGTATGGGGTCGTCGCCTCGACCGGCTTCCACCGCCCGTCCTCGCGGTAGAGCAACCGCCACGACCGCGGCGGTCGGCACTGCCCCATCCCCGTGTCGTCAAACCAGTACACCTCCACGGCGCAAACCGTCGCGGCGCGCGGGAAGTCGTACTGCACCCACTCCGTGCTCCCGCGCCGCGGCCACCACGTATGCCGCTGGATCGAGCCGTCGTTCGAGTGCTTCGGCTCCGCCTGGTCGTTCAACGCGCGCACCGTGTCCGACGACCACGTGTGCGAGGCCGACGCCCGCGCCGTCGAGGCGATCGTGGGCTTGAGCGGCTTCGGCACGACGCCCGCCTCCCGGGCGATCCATACCGCCATCTCGTTCGGGCCGCGGTGGTTCCAGGCGTAGTAGGGAATCGCGGTGAGCGCGTGCTCGCGCGTCGCGATGGTGTCGGTCGCCTCGTCGTAGTACGCGATGCGCGCGGGAGCCGTAATCGCAACGACCCCGCCGAGCAGGTCGCGGCGCGGCTGCACGCTCAGCGGAGCATCGTCCGGCAGCACGAGGTGCAGCGCACGCCCCTCGTTGTCCGCGCCCTCGACGCAGTAGACGATCGGCCCCCGCTCCAGCGCGACCCGCCCTCGGTTCGGCCCGACCCGCTCGTCGGCCACCACGCGCCGAACCGGCATGGGCAGGCGCAGTTCGATCGTGTCACCCGACCTCCAGACCCGCCGGATCGGCACGTATCCGCGGTCGAGCGATATCGGTGTCGTCGAGTTGTTCACCAGCAACTCGGGAACGCCCTCCCGCTCGTCCGCGTAGCGGTACAGGTCGCTCGGCACGGGCCTGTCGTACACCCAGCCCGGGAACCGCAGCATGACCGTGAACTCGCTCTCGCGCTCCGGGCTGATCGTCAGGCGGATCACGCCGTCCCACGGGTAGTCCGTCTGCTGCGTGATGCTCGCCGGCGTGCCGCCCACGCGCACCTCGGCCGTCCCGCCCATGTAGAGGTTCACGAACACCGCGTCCCTTGACGTGGCGTAGACGTAGCCGGGGATCGACGGGATGAACCGCGCGACGTTCACCGGACAGCAGGCGCACGCGAACCACGGGGCGCGGTCGGGCGTGCCCTGGTTGAAGTTCGTGTGCCCGTCGCAGGCGAGCGGGTTCGGATAGAAGAAGCGGTCGCCCGAGAGCGACACGCCCGCGAGGAACGCGTTGTAGATGATGCGCTCCAGCACGTCGGCGTAGCGTGCGTCGGCGTGCAGCAGCGCCATCCGGTGCGCCCACAGCGCGCCCGCGATCGCGGCGCAGGTCTCGGCGTACGCCGAGTCGTTCGGCAACTCGAACGCCTCGCCGAACGCCTCGCCCGACCGGCGCGCCCCGAGTCCCCCCGTCACGTACATCTTCGACGACACCACGTCCGTCCACAGCGAGTCCAGCGCGGGCAGGTAGTCGTCCATGCCCAGGTACGCCGCAGCGTCCGCCATCGCCGCGTACTGGTACCCGGCGCGCACCGCGTGCCCGACCGCCTCGCGCTGCCGCGCCACCGGCTGGTGGTCCTGCGCGTACGGACCGTAGAGCGGCTCGGCGCGCCCCTCGCCACGACCGCGCGATTCAAGGAAGTACCGCGCCAGCTCCGCGTACCGCTTCTCCCCCGTATGCCGCGCCAGCCGCATCAGCCCGATCTCGATCTCCTGGTGCCCCGGCGTGCCGCCCAGCTTGCCGGGCCCGAACGTCGCGTCGATGTGGTCCGCGAATCGCGTCGCCACGTCCAGCAGCGTGCGCTTGCCCGTCGCCTGGTGGTGCGCCACCGCCGCCTCGAACAGGTGCCCCGCGCAATACAGCTCGTGCATCACCCGCAGGTTCGTCCAGCGCTTGCCCGGCTCCTTGAGCGTGTAGTACGTGTTGAGGTAGCCGTCCGGCAGCTGCGCCGCCGCGATGCGCTCGACCAGCGCGTCGAGGTAGGCTTCCAGTTCCGCGTCCGGGTGGATCGCCAGCGAGTACGACGCTCCCTCGATCACCTTGTACACGTCCGAATCGTTGAAGAAGAAGCCCTCGTGCTCGCCGGGCGCCCCGGACGCACGGTCGAAGTTCGCCAGCCGACCCGTCGCCTCGCACTGCTCGAACGCGAACGGGATCGTCACGACACGGTTCGTCTCCAGCCGCGGCGACCAGAACCCGTCCGCGACGTGAACGCTCGTGAACGGCACCGGCTCGAGACGATACCCCGAAGCGCCCGCAGGCTGCGCGGCCATGACCAGGCTCCCGACTGCGGCAATGACCATGCTCATGCTCGACTCCGGTGACGTTTCACCCCTGCTGCACCGAAAGGAACCTCGCCACGGATGAACACGGTTGGAGCAGGCTTGGCTTGGGACTTCACTCCCGATCCGGGTGCTTCCGTCCTCATCCGCGGCGACTTGTTCGTCCTAGTCTACGATCACCCCCTCTGCAACGGGAGACTCCGGTCGATGGGTGAAACACCTGCCCTGCGGATCGACGGCCTGCGGTTCGCGTACGGGACGGGCGGGCCGGCTGTCGTGGACGTGGGGTCGCTCGTCCTCGCACCCGGCGAGCAGATGCTCCTCACCGGCGGCTCCGGACGCGGCAAGAGCACCCTCCTCATGCTCATCGCCGGGCTCATGGAGCCGAACGCAGGCCGCGTCGTCGTCGACGGTCAGGTCGTGCACGACCTCCACGGCGCCAGGCGCGACCTCTTCCGCGGCCGAGCCATCGGCATGATCTTCCAGACCTTCAACCTCCTCCACGGCTTCAGCGCGCTCGAAAACGTCATGGCCGCCCTCATGTTCTCGACCGTCCCCAGGGTCGAGCACCGCGAACGCGCCGGCACGCTGCTCCAACGCCTCGGCGTCGAGCGGGTGAACGCCAGACCCGAGGAGTTGAGCGTCGGGCAGCAGCAGCGCGTCGCGGTGGCGCGGGCGGTCGCCTGCGGCCCCGCGCTCGTGCTCGCCGACGAGCCGACCGCCAGCCTCGACCCCGAGAACGCCGCCAACGCGATGGACCTGATCCAGCACGCCTGCCGCGACGCAGGCGCGGCCCTGCTGTGCGTCAGCCACGACCCCTCGATGGCCGAACGCTTCGAGCGACGGGCCTCATGGGATGAACTCTCAGCGGCGGTGCGGACATGATCGAAGAGATCGAACGCGAAGGGCGAAAAACGCACGAAGCGCAGGGCCGGGGAAAAGACTCCGAAGCACGCCGCGACCACCGCGGCTTTCGCGTTCAAGAGGATCACGCACGATGGCCATGAGCGACCTGACCATCATCTGCCGAAGCCTCACCGGGCGCATGTTCTCCACCGTGACCACGGTCGTCACGGTCGCTGTTGCCGTCGGGCTGATGTTCGTCCTCCTCAGCCTGCGCGACGCGGGCCGGCAGGCGTTCGAGCGCGGCTCCGGCAACATGCACCTCATCATCAGCGCGGACGCCAGCCCGCTCGTCTCCGTCCTCAACGGCGTCTTCTACGCCAACGCGCCGGCACGCCCGATCCCCTGGCAGCGATTCCAGCAGATCGCCGACGACGGCCGCGTCGAGTGGGCCATCCCCAACCAGCAGGGCGATTCCTTCCAGGGCCTCCCCGTCCTGGCGACCACGCCCCAGTTCTTCACGCACTTCACCCCCGCGCCCGGCGAGCCGTGGCGCCTGTCCCAGGGCACGTACTTCGAAGGGCCGTTCGACCTTGTGCTCGGGGCGCGGGCGGCCCGCGCGACCGGTCTGCGCGTCGGCGACGAAATCCACCTCACCCACGGCCGCAGCGACGCCCGCGCCGGCGGCGCGCCCGCCCACGTCCACTACGACTTCACCTACCGCGTCGCCGGCATCCTCGAACCGACCGGCAGCGCGCACGACCGCGCCCTCTTCTCCGATCTCCGTGCCTCGTGGATCATCCACGCCCACGACCGCCGACGCGCCGAAGACCCGAACTCCCCGCGCCCGACCGAGGCGGACCTGACCGACGCCGACCGCCTGGTGACGGGCATCTACCTCCGCTGCATCACCAGGGGGGGAGCCGCGACCTCCCCGCTCGTGCCGGTGGTGGCGAGCGAACTCCGCCGCGACCCCTCCATCGTCGTCGCCGAGCCGAAGGCCGAGATCGACAGGCTCTTCGCCATCGTCTCGAACGTGGACCAGGTGCTGCTGGCGATGGCGGCTGTCGTCATGGTCTCCAGCGGCATCGGCATCATGCTCGCGCTCTACAACTCCATGGAGCAGCGCCGGCGCCAGATCGCCGTCCTGCGCGTCCTCGGCGCCAGCCGGCCCCGCATCTTCGGACTCGTGCTCACCGAGTCGGCCGTGCTCGGCGCGCTCGGCGCTGCCGCCGGACTCGGCCTGGGACTCATCGGCGCACAGGCCGCCGCGGGCGCGATGAAGGAGCGCCTCGGCCTCGTCGTCCAGCCCTCGCTCCCCCTCGACTGGATGATCGTCATGGCCGCCGCCACCGTCCTTCTCGCCTCGCTCGCTGGCCTCGTCCCCGCCGTCATGGCGTATCGGACCAGCGTCGCCCGCAACCTGCGGCCGATCGGCTGATCCGAGGGGAGAAACCGCCCCCTGACGGTCACGGCTCCTTCGAGAGGAAGAATCCACGAACGAACCTACGATTGGGACGCAACGGGCCGTGCCGCGGGGGAGTATCTCAAGGCGGAACAGGAGGCGACGATGCGGGTCTTCTGGGCGTTGATGGCGGCGTTGTTCCTGGCCGGCGGCGCGGTCCTCTTCATGCGCGATCGCCCTGCCGCGAGCGGCGGAGCAAAGGTCGCCGAGACCGCTGCGCGCCCGGCGCCGGAAGTCCAGGACCGCGCGACATCGCCCGATGCGTCCTCGACGCGGGATGCCGATATTGAGAACGCCACTCCCACGCCCCAGGCACAACAAGAAGCCCTCGCCGTGTCCGCGGAGGCACCCGATGCGGAGGCGACCGTGGTCGAACCGCCGATCGAGGTCGTCGCTGAGGAGCACGCGGTCGCGGAGGTCTCGGAAGTCCTTGTCGTGGAAGTCGCCGCGCCGGAAGCAACGAACGATGCCGTGGCGGCCGCCGACGAAACGAACACGCCACCCGAAGCGCCTTCGCCTGCCGTCGCCGTAACGACCCGCGAGGACCTGACTCCGCGGAAGCCGCCGACGGGGGACGCCGCGCCGGCCGAGCCGGAAGTTCGCCCCGACGCGGTCGAGCGGCGCGAGGACGGCTCCTTCCTCATCGGGGGAAAGCACGTCGTCACGGGCGAGGGCACCGTCGAGAAGCCCTATGAAATCAGCTGGGAGATGCTCATCTCCGCCTCGCGCGTCTACCGCCCCAAGCAGGGCAAACTCGAACTGCCCGAGTGGGCCGCGCTCCTCAACGGCAAGCAGGTCCGCATCACCGGCTTCATCGCCTTCCCCTTCGTCGCCGACGCCGCCAGCGAGTGCCTCCTCATGCTGAACCAGTGGGACGGCTGCTGCATCGGCGTCCCCCCAACGCCCTACGACGCCGTCGAAGTGAAACTCGGCGTCCCGCTCGACCTCACCCGTCAGGCGATCAACTACGGCTCCATCCGCGGCGCCTTCTCCGTGGACCCGTACCTCGTCAACGACTTCCTCGTCGGTCTCTACGTGATGGATGACGGGGTCGTCGAGGCGGCGGCGGCACGCGATGCCCAAGGTTACTGATCCTCAGGACACGCCCGGTGAACCGGCCGAGCGAGCGCGGGCCGGCCTGCGCGCGGCGTTCGGGCGCGAACCCGCCGCCCTCGCGCGCGCGCCCGGCCGCGTCAACCTCATCGGCGAGCACACCGACTACAACGACGGCTTCGTCCTGCCCATGGCGATCGACCGCTCGGCGGCGGTCGCCGTCGCACCGAACACCGAGGGCCGCTGCCGCGTCGTCGCGCTGGACCGCGGCGGCGAGGCCGCTTCCTTCGAGGGCCGCGGTCGCAACGCCTCAACCCCCCCCTGGGCGCGCTACGCCGAGGGCGTCGTCTCCCTCCTGCGGGCGCGCGGCGTCGGCGTCCCCATGTTCGACGCCGCACTCGCCTCCAGCGTGCCCCCTGGCGGCGGGCTGAGCAGTTCCGCTGCCGTCGAGGTCGCCTTCGCCGTTGCGCTCTGCTCGCTCGCCGGCGAAACGCTCGACCCCATGTCGCTCGCCCGCCTCTGCCAGCGGGCCGAGCACGAGTTCGCCCGCGTGCCCTGCGGCATGATGGACCAGCTCGCGTCCGTCTTCGGACGGCGCGGCCACGCCCTGCTCATCGACTGCCGCACCGTCGAAGTCCGTCCCGTGCCGATCGATCAGGCCCGGGTGAGCGTCCTCGTCGTGGACTCGGGCGTGCGCCACGAACTCGCGTCCGGCGAGTACGCGAAACGCCGCCGCGAGTGTGAGCGCGCCGTCGCCGAGTTGGCGCAGCACGATGCGGCGGTGCGCTCGCTCCGCGACGCCACGGAAGAAGCGATCGAGCGGGCGCGTTTGGAGCCGACGCTCCGCCGGCGCGCCCTCCACGTCCTCCGCGAGAACGCCCGGACGCTCGAAGCCGCCCGCCTGCTCGAAGCGGGCGACGCCCCAGGCGTCGGTCGGCTCATGCTCGAATCCCACGCCAGTCTCCGCGACGACTACGAGGTCTCGTGCTCCGAGGTCGATGCCCTCGTCGAGATCGCCGCCACGACGCAGGGCGTCTTCGGCGCGCGCATGACCGGCGGCGGCTTCGGCGGGTGCGTCGTCGCCCTCGTCGAGCCGCGCCACGTCGAAGCGGCGGGCAGCGCCATCGTCGATAAGTACCGGCTGCGCGTCGGCGCGCGCGCGCGGTGGATGGTGGTCAAGGCGGCCGACGGGGCGCGCGTCGCGGTCGGCTGAAGACGCGGAAGAGTTGGCGGACGGGCCTGCAACGTCTCGCCCGGGAAGAAGGACGAGGGTGGGTCGCCCGACCCGGAGCGTCAGAGCCGGAGCAATCGCAGCAGGCGCGCGAGGCGGTCTTCGAGTTCGTCCGTCGTGTCCGCCCGCAGCGTCACGTGCCCGAGTTTCCGGCGCGGGCGAGGCTGCTTGCCGTAGAGGTGCAGGTGCGCGCCGGGAATGGCGAGCACGTCCTCGCTCGCAGGCGTCTCGCCGACGAGGTTGACCGTGACGGCGTGCCCCCGCGTCGCCGTTTCGCCCAGCGGCATCCCGAGCGCCGCCCGGACGTGGTTCTCGAACTGGCTCGTCTCCGCCCCCTCGATCGTCCAGTGCCCGCTGTTGTGGACGCGGGCAGCCATCTCGCTCGCCAGAAGCGCCTCGCCGTCGTCGAAGAGCTCGATGGCGAACGTGCCCACGTGCCCGAGCGATTCGAGCAGCGCGGCCGCGTGCCGCTCCGCCCGCAGCAGCGTGGCGCGATCGATGTCCGGCGCGGGGGCGCGGGCCGTGTGCAGGATGCCCTCGCGGTGGACCGTCTCCACGGGCGCGTAGAACACGATGGTCCCGTCTTCCGCCCGCGTCCCGACCAACGCGAGTTCGCGCCGGAACGCGATGCGCCGCTCGTAGATCGCCGGTGCGCCCCCCAACGCCCGCCACGCGCGTTCGGCATCGTCCGGCGAATCCACGCGCGCCTGCCCGCGTCCGTCATAGCCCCCCGTGCGGGTCTTGAGCAGGCCCGGCGCGCCGACACGCTCGACCGCCACGCGCACCTCCTCGAGCGACGACGCCGCGTGGTAGGGCGCGACAGCGTAGCCCGCCTGCTCGAACGCCTGCTTCTCCTCGAAGCGGTCCTGCGAAACGGCCAGGCTCGTCGGCCCCGGCCGCACGGGCACACGCCCGCCGAGCCGGTGAAGCGCGGCCACCGGCACGTTCTCGAACTCCCACGTCACCGCCTCCGCGCCCTCCGCCAGGCGCGCCAGCGCGCCCTCGTCGTCGAACGGGGCGACCAGGTGCTCGCCCACCGAAGCGGCGCACGCGTCCGGCGCGGGGTCGAGGAACCGGCAGCGCACGCCCAGCGGGTGCGCGGCCAGCGCGATCATCCGGCCGAGTTGTCCGCCGCCGAGAATGCCGAGCGCCATCGAACGCCTCCGGGGCCGGTTGGTGAGGATGGTACCTACCCTGTTCCAACGCTGAGCGTCCGGGGCGCGGCCGGCGAAATGGGAAGGAGATGGGGCGTGCAAGGCCCCGCCCCCGCCGAACACTTCGTCCCAGGGCGACGAGAGGAGCGCGGCATGTTCATGCGAATGGTCTATGACGAGAAACTTGCGCAGGCCGCCTACGTCATCGGCTGTCAGCGCACCGGCGAAGCCGTCGTCGTCGATCCCGAGCGCGACGTGGACCGTTACGTCGCGCTCGCGCGGGCCAACGGCCTGCGGATCACCGCCGTCACGGAGACCCACATCCACGCCGACTTCCTTTCCGGCTCACGCGAGATGGCCGAACGCACCGGGGCACGCCTCTACCTCTCCGACGAGGGCGGACCCGACTGGAAGTACGGCTGGCTCGACAGCAAGCGGGGCGGCGGCCGCTACGACGCCGTGCTGCTCAAAGACGGCTCATCCTTCCGCGTAGGCAACATCGAACTGCGCGCCCTCCACACCCCCGGCCACACCCCAGAGCACCTCTGCTTCCTTGTCACCGACCACGGCGGCGGCGCGTCCGAACCCATGGGCATCCTCACCGGCGACTTCGTCTTCGTCGGCGACCTCGGCCGGCCCGACCTGCTCGAAACCGCCGCCGGTGTCGCAGGCGTCAAGGAAGCCTCCGCGCACACCCTCTTCGCATCGCTCCGCAAGTTCACCGCCTTGCCCGACTACCTCCAGGTCTGGCCCGCGCACGGCGCGGGTAGCGCGTGCGGCAAGGCCCTCGGTGCGGTCCCCCAGAGCACCGTCGGCTACGAACGCCGATTCAACCCGGCCCTGAGTTTCGCGGGCGACGAGTCGAAGTTCGTCGAGTTCATCCTCGAAGGACAGCCCGAGCCGCCCCTCTACTTCGCACGCATGAAGGTCCAGAACCGCGACGGCGTTCCCTTCCTCGGCGAAGTCCCCAGGCCGTGCAGGCTCACCACCGACGAACTCTCTCGCATCGACGGCCGCTCGACCGCGGTCATCGACGTGCGCCCCTGGCCCGCCTTCCGAGACGGCCACCTCGCAGGCTCGATGTGGACGCCCACCAACAGCCAGTTCCCCATGGTCACCGGCTCGTACATCAAGCCCGAGGAACCGATCGTGCTCGTCTGCGAGCCTGGCCGCGTCGAGGAGCTGACCCGCGACCTCGTCCGCATCGGCCTGGACCGCGTCGAGGGATGGGTCGTGCCGGAAGACCTCGCCGGCCTGCGCAACCTCGCAACGACACCGGAAATCGATGCGCCGACACTACGCGAGTGGCTGCACTCCGGCGAGATCAACAGCCGCGCCGTGCTCGACGTCCGCCGCGCCGCGGAGCATGAGACCCGCGCGATCGCCGGCGCGGTCAACGTCGCGCACACACGCCTCCCGGCACGCCTCGACGAACTCCCCCGCGGGCCGATGGTCGTCCACTGCGCCGGGGGCGTGCGCTCCGCTTCCGCCTGCTCCTTCCTCCAGCGACTCGGCCACGACGTGACCAACCTCGCGGGCGGCATGAGCGCATGGGAAAAGTCCGGCGGCGAGACCATCACCCCGGGCCGGATGGCCCCGAGATGAACGCGTGATCTACGCACTGCTCGGCGCGCTCGCGGTCGGCGTCAGCCTCGGGCTGCTCGGCTCGGGCGGGTCCATCCTCACCGTCCCCGTCCTCGTCTACCTCCTCGGCCGACCCGAGAAGGCCGCCATCGCCGAGTCGCTCGCCATCGTCGGCGGCATCGCCGCCGCGGGCGCCGCCCTGCACGCACGCCGCGGCGCGGTCCGATGGAACAGCGCGATCCTCTTCGGCCTCCCGGGCATGATCGGGTCGTTCCTCGGTGCGTTCGGCTCCAAGTACGTCAGCGGCGCGGTGCAACTCACCATCTTCGCCGGCGTCATGCTCGTCGCCGCCACGCTCATGGTCCGCGGCGTCGGCATCGCCTCGCGAGTGCCGGCCCCGGGGACGGAACCGAGGCGCGGCCTCCGCGCCGCCGCTCTCACCGTCGCCGCGGGCCTCGCCGTCGGCGCGCTGACCGGCTTCGTCGGCGTCGGTGGAGGGTTCCTCATCGTTCCCGCCATGGTCCTGCTCATGCAACTCCCCATGGGGCACGCCGTCGGCACCAGCCTCGCTGTCATCGTCATGAACTGCGCCGTCGGATTCGTCAAGCACCAGCGCGTCCTCCCCACACTCGGCATCGAAACCGACTGGACGACCATCGGCCTGTTCATCGCCGTCGGCGCGGCCGGAACCTTCGCGGGCAGCGCGATCGCGGGACGCCTCAAGCAGACCACGCTCCGCAAAACCTTCGGACTCTTCCTCCTCGCCATGGCCGCGTTCGTCCTCTACCGTGAAGCCCCCCACGCCATCCGAGACTGGACCGCCCAACCGGCCAACAATCTCGCGCCATACAACCAACAAGGAGCCGAACCATGACGACGGCACAGCCGGAAGCACGCCCGGGTTCGATCCGAAACGTCGACGCGCAGACCCTCCGCTCGTGGGTCGAGCGCGGCGAGGCCGTCGTGGTCGACGTCCGCGAGCCGGACGAGCACCGCGAGGCGCACCTCCGCGGCTCCATCTGCGTCCCGCTCTCCTCCTTCGATCCAGCACGAGTCCCCACGCCCGACGGCAAGCGCGTCGTCCTCCATTGCCGCAGCGGCAAGCGATCCACCGACGCCGCCACACGCCTCCTCGCCTGCGGGTGGCCCGAAGTCACGCAACTCGAGGGCGGCATCGAGGCGTGGAAAAAGGCGGGACTCCCCGTCGAACGATCCCCGGGCGCGACCATCAGCATCCAGCGGCAGGTCCAGATCACCGCCGGCTCGCTCGTCGTCGCGGGCGCGGCGCTCGGCTATCTCGTCTCGCCCTGGTTCTACCTGCTCAGCGCCTTCGTCGGCGCGGGGCTGGTCTTCGCCGGCGTCACCAACACCTGCGGCATGGCCGCGCTCCTCGCCAGGATGCCCTGGAACACACGCTCCGCCTGATCACACCCGACCACGCACCGTCGGCCTCGCCAGCGGCGGAAACTCGCATCCGCGCGGCTCCAACGACTCCGCCAGCAGCTCCGCCACCGTCGTCGCCGCCAGCGTGCGACGCATCGTCGTCACCATCTCGTCCAGCCGACGATGCAGCGGGCACAACACCGGCGTGTGCTCCGGAAGCCGAAGCGGACACTCCTTGATCTCAGGCAACGCGTCCAACGCATCCACAACGTCCAGCATTGTCACCCGCTCCGGAGGCCGCGCGAGCGTGAACCCACCCGACGGCCCGCGCTGCGCATGCAGCACCCCAGCCTTCGCCAGCGTGCTCAGAACCTTCGCCAGATACCCCTCCGGCACCTGCACCGCCTCGGCGATCGCCTGCGTCGTGTGCGGCCTCCCGCCCGACTTGGCCAGGTAAAGCACGGCTCGCAGCGCGTATTCGGTCGTTCTGGAGAGCATCGCGAGATCGCACCGCCTCAGGACAGAACCTCGCTCAAATCGCGGACAACACCGGTTGACTATATCGCATTTGACGATAAGTATATCCGCTGTATCGGCCTCCCTGCACCGAGATTTCGGGGGGATTGCCAATCATCCCCATCCGAAAGGGGTTTGTTTGTATGAGCGAGACGGCCAGTGCGGATCGGGGGCCAGCCGATGGGGCAGGCCACGCGGGCATCATGGAGTCGTTCGTCTATGACGATGCCATCGTCCGCAAGTTCATGCTCGCCACCATCGTCTGGGGGCTGGTCGCCACGCTCGTCGGCCTGATCCTCGCCGTCCAACTCGCCCTGCCGGCCCTGAACCTCGGCCTGCCCTGGCTCACCTTCGGCCGCCTGCGCCCGTTGCACACCAACGCCGCGATCTTCGCCTTCGCGGGCAACGCCATCTTCGCCGCCGTCTACTACTCGACGCAGCGCCTCTGCAAGGCCCGCATGTTCAGCGACATGCTCAGCGCGCTCCACTTCTGGGGCTGGCAACTCATCATCGTCGCCGCGGCACTCACCTTGCCCCTGGGCATCACGCAGAGCAAGGAGTACGCCGAACTCGAGTGGCCCATCGACCTGGCGATCGCCGTCGTCTGGGTCGGCTTTTTCGGCGTGAACTTCTTCGGCACGCTCGCCCGCCGACGCGAGCGGCACATGTACGTCGCCCTCTGGTTCTACATCGCCACCATCGTCACCGTCGCCCTCCTCCACGTCTTCAACAACCTCTGGCTGCCCGTCGGCCTGACGCACTGGATCAGGTCCGGCGAGATGCCCTCCGCCGCCCTGCTGCTGAAGAGCTACCCGCTCTACGCCGGCGTGCAGGACGCCTTCATGCAGTGGTGGTACGGGCACAACGCCGTCGCCTTCTTCCTCACAACCCCCTTCCTCGGCCTCATGTACTACTTCATGCCCAAGGCCGCCAACCGCCCCGTCTTCTCGTACCGGCTCAGCATCGTCCACTTCTGGTCGCTCGTCTTCATCTACATCTGGGCCGGGCCGCACCACCTCCACTACACCGCCCTGCCCGCCTGGGCCAGCAGCCTCGGGATGCTCTTCTCCCTCATGCTCTGGATGCCCAGCTGGGGCGGGGGCATCAACGGCCTGCTCACCCTCCGCGGCGCGTGGAACAAGGTCACCACCGACCCCGTCCTCAAGTTCTTCGTCGTCGGCATCACCTTCTACATGATGGCCACATTCGAAGGCCCCATGCTCAGCATCAAGAGCGTCAACGCCCTCAGCCACTACACCGACTGGACCATCGCCCACGTCCACTCCGGCGCCCTCGGCTGGAACGGCTTCATGACCTTCGGCATGATCTACTGGCTCGCCCCCCGACTCTTCCGCGCCGAACTCTGGTCCAGACGCCTCGCCACCGCCCACTTCTGGACCGGCACCGTCGGCATCCTCCTCTACGTCATCTCCATGTACACGGCCGGCATCACCCAGGGACTCATGTGGCGCGCCTTTGACGAGACCGGCCGACTCGCCTACCCCGACTTCGCCGAGACCGTCGCCCGCCTCATGCCCTTCTACTGGATCCGGGTCGCCGGCGGCCTGCTCTTCATCGCCGGCTTCGTGATGATGGCCGTCAACGTCCTGATGACCTGGAAGGCACGCCCCGCCGTCTACGAGGACGCGGTGCAGCACGCCCCGCGCCTCACCCGCGACTACCAGGACGAGCCTCCCCCCCCGCAGCGCCTGACGAACGTGATCGCCGCCGGGCACGCCATCGACCGCTTCATGCAGGGCGCGTGGCACCGGCGCTGGGAGCGAATGCCGCTGCGCTTCACGGTCTGGGTCGTCATCGCGGTCGTGGTCGCGTCGCTCTTCGAGATCATCCCGACGTTCCTCATCCGCTCGAACGTGCCGACGATCGCGTCCGTGCGCCCGTACACGCCCCTCGAACTCGCCGGGCGCGACATCTACGTCTCCGAGGGCTGCTACAACTGCCACTCGCAGATGATCCGCCCCATCTTCGCCGAGACCAAGCGCTACGGCGAGTACAGCAAGCCCGGCGAGTTCGTCTACGACCGACCCTTCCAGTGGGGCAGCAGGCGCATCGGGCCGGACCTCGCCCGCGTGGGCGGCAAGCAGTCGCACCTCTGGCACCTGCTCCACTTCGAGAACCCGCAGCAGCTCGTCCCGCAGTCCGTCATGCCCCGCTACCCCTGGCTGCTCGAGGCCGAGATCGACTTCGAGGGCATCCAGGCCCGCGTGGACGCAATGGCGATGCTCGGCGTGCCCTACGGCGAGGCGGTGCAGCGCGCCCCGGCCATGGCGCGCGAGCAGGCCTCTCGCATCGCCGAAGAGCTCGTCCAGCAGGGCGGCCCCGAGGGCATGCAGACGAAGAAGGTCATCGCGCTCATCGCGTACCTCCAGCGGCTCGGCACCGATATCTCACGCGACCCCGAGGAAGGAGCCGCGCCGTGAGCCTCTCGGACGTCGTCGGCAACGCGGGGCTCGCCGTCTGGGCCGAGGCCGGCCTCGTCATCTTCTTCGGCGCGTTCGTCCTCGTCGCGCTGCGCGTCCTCACGCGACCACGCGACGAGATGCGCCGCCACGCCTTCATCCCCCTCGACGACCCCGGACCCGGAGAGAACCGATGAGCCACCAAGACCGGCTGATGGAGCACGAGTACGACGGCATCCGGGAGTACGACAACCCGACGCCGGGCTGGTGGCACGCCATCTTCATCGGCACCGTCCTGTTCTCGATCGTCTATTTCACCTTCTGGCACTTCAGCCCCATGGCGTACACGGTCCACGAGGCGCACCAGGCCGCCGTCACGCGCGAGTTCAAACGCCTCTTCGCCGACCTCGGCGAACTGACCCCCGACCAGCACACGCTGCTCACCGTCACCACCGACGACCGCTGGCGCGCCGTCGCCTCCGGCGTCTACACCGCCAACTGCGCCCAGTGCCACGGCCAGCGCGGCGAGGGACTCGTCGGACCCAACCTCACCGACGACCACTACAAGTGGGTCAAACGCGTCGAAGACGTCTACGGCGTCGTCGCCAACGGCGCGGCCGCAGGCGCCATGCCCGCCTGGGACAAGCGCCTCTCAACCAACGAAATGATCCTCGTGGCGTCCTACGTCGCGCGCCTGCGCGGCCAGAACCTCCCAGGCCCGCGAGGCCCAGAGGGAGACGCCATCCCGCCATGGCCAAGCATCGAGGGAAGCACGCCGTAAGGGGGCGGCGAGAGTTCCGGGGAGAGTCCGATGACCGCCGTCGATCGACAGCATGAGCGGGTGCTCTCGACCCTCAACGCCGACGGGAGCCGACGCTGGCTGAAGCCCAAGCCGTCGCGCGGACGCTTCTGGCGCAGGCGCAGGGCCGCCGCATGGCTCCTCATCGGCCTCTTCACGCTCCTGCCCTATCTGAAGATCAACAACAGGCCCGTCATCCTGCTCGACGTCGCACGCCGCGAGTTCTCCCTCTTCGGCGGCCTCTTCTACCCGACCGACACGCTGCTCCTCGCCCTCTTCGTCGTCGGCGTCTTCCTTACGGTCTTCCTGCTCACCGCCCTCTTCGGACGCGTCTGGTGCGGGTGGGCCTGCCCACAGACCGTCTACATGGAGTTCGTCTACCGCCCCATCGAGCGCTTCTTCGAGGGCGAGCCGGGACGCACACGCAAGCGCGGCGCGTGGCGCACCCCCGCCAAGTACGCGGTCTATCTCCTCGTTTCCATGTTCCTCGCGCACACCTTCCTCGCCTACTTCGTCGGCGTCGAGGAACTCGCGCGATGGGTCCGCCGATCGCCAGCCGAGCACCCCGCCTCCTTCCTCATCATGGCCTCCGTCACCGCCCTGATGATGTTCGACTTCTGCTTCTTCCGCGAGCAGACCTGCATCGTCGCCTGCCCCTACGGCCGATTCCAGTCCGTCCTCCTCGACCGACGTTCGCTCGTCGTCGCGTACGACCCGAGGCGCGGCGAGCCGCGCGGCAAGGCGAAACGCGCCGCGACCACCATCGCCCTCCCCGTCGTCAGCGCGAACGGCAAGCCCGCCGAACGCACCACGGGCGACTGCGTCGATTGCTTCAAGTGCGTCGCCACCTGCCCCACCGGCATCGACATCCGCGACGGCCTCCAGATGGAGTGCATCCACTGCACCCAGTGCATCGACGCCTGCGACGAAGTCATGGAACGCCTCGGCCGACCCCGAGGGCTGATCCGCTACGGCTCGCAGGCCGGCATCGAGGGCGAACGCGCCCGGCGATTCCGCCCACGCCTGCTCATCTACCCGTGCCTCCTCACTGCGGTCGTCGCGGGCATCCTCGTCTCACTCTCGCGCATCGAGGCCGCGGACGTCACCGTCCTGCGAGGGCCGGGCCTGCCGTTCAACGTCCTGCCGACAGGCGAGGTCTCGAACCAGGCGATCGTCCGCGTGCGGAACCGCACCCGGGCTGAAGTCGGCTACGAGGTCGGCGTGCCGGGCGTTGAGGGTGCGCGCGTCATCGCCGTCGAAAGCCCTCTCCGCGTCGCGGCCGGCGCGCTGCGGAGCGAGGCCGTCTCCATCGTCCTGCCCGCCGACGCCGTCACGCAACGCCGGACCGACATCACCCTCCGCGTCACGGGCACCGACGGCTACACCACCGAGACCGCATTCCCCTTCTTCAGCGCAGGCAGAGAGGCAGGAACCAGGCGATGAGCGCACACGCCACCAACCGCGACGACGGCCGCGTCGGCGGCATCCCCGCCCGGCTCTTCTGGCCCGGCATGGTCGTCGCCCTCATCTCCATCAGCCTCTGCTTCGCCGGCGTCACCGCCTTCGTCGCGCTCACCGACCCCTCCTTCGCCGTCGAGCCGGACTACTACGACAAGGCCCTCCGCTGGGACGAACGCCGCGCGCAGGCCTCCCGCAACGAGGAACTCGGCTGGCGAATCGAGGTCGAGGTCTCGGCCTCGCCGGACCCGCTCGGCAACCGCGAGGTGCGCCTGACCGCCCTCGACGCCGACGGTCGCCCGATCGAAGGAGCCGCCGCGAGCGTCGAGATGTTCCACCACGCACGCTCGTCGCAACGCATCGTCGCAACCCTCACCGAGTCCGCGCCGGGCGTGCTCGTCGGCCCAGCGCCGATCGCGCGTGCCGGCGCCTGGGAAGTCCGATACGAAGTCCGGCGCGCGGGCGAAGCCTTCATCGGTTCCGCCGAGGTGCGCGTCGCGGGAGGGCAACCACGATGAGCCTTGCCCTCATCGGCGCGGTGCTCGCCGCCAGCCTGCTCGGCAGCGCTCACTGCGCGGGCATGTGCGGCGCGTTCGTCGCCCTCGCCGTCGGCGCGGACGACGCCAGGACCGTGCCGCGTTCCCTCCTCCACGCCGCGTACAACGGCGGACGGCTGGCGACCTACCTCACCCTCGGCGCGATCGCCGGATTCGCCGGCTCCGCCCTCGACCTCGGCGCGTCGGCCGTCGGTGTGCAGCGCGCAGCCGCAGCGCTCGCAGGCACGCTCATGGTCGTCTTCGGCGTCGGCCAACTCCTCCACCTCCGAGGCGTGCGCGTCCCGTGGTTCAAACCGCCCGCGCCCCTCCGGCGCATCCTCACCACGGCCCACCGCGGCGCGTTCGCCCTGCCGCCAATCGCCCGTGCGAGCGCGATCGGACTCCTCACCACGCTCCTCCCCTGCGGCTGGCTCTACGCCTTCGTCATCGCCGCCGCCGGCACGGGCGACTCCTTCCTCGGCGCCGCAGCGATGGGCGCGTTCTGGCTCGGCACCCTCCCGATGATGGTCGCCGTCGGCGTCGGCGTGCGCACCATCACCGGCCCGCTCGGACGCCGCCTCCCCGTCCTCATGCCGATGCTGCTCGTCGCCGTCGGCCTCGGTTCCGTCCTTGGTCGCGTCACACTGCCCACGATGCACACAAGCGACACGAATGTCGTCGGCGTCGCGGGTGCGATCGACCACGTACGCGCCACGGACCATCAAGACCTGCCGTGCTGCGCTGAGTCGGGGGACGAGCCGTGACCCCGGCGATCGCCGAACGCGAGACCGTGAAAGCGGCGAGCGCGCCCGCACCGCACTGCGCACACTGCCACCTCCCTGTCCCCGCCGGGCTGGTCGAGCCGGACGCCCAGCGCCAGTTCTGCTGCGAGGCATGCCGCACCGTCTACGCAGTCATCCACGGCTGCGGCCTCGAACGCTACTACGCCCTGCGCGAATCGCTCGCACAAGCAACCGGCGGCCCCGCACGCTCCACCGGCGCACACTACGAGGAGTTCGACGACGACGCCTTCACCCGCGCCTTCGTCCGCGAACGCCACGGCGGCCTGCGCACCGCGGAACTCTTCCTCGAGGGCGTCCACTGCGCGGCCTGCGTCTGGCTCGTCGAACGCCTCCCGCGCCTCCTGCCCGGCGTCGCCGAGGCGCGCCTCGACCTCGGCCGCTCACTCGTGCGCGTCGCGTGGGATCCGTCCCGCGTGCGCCTCGGCGAAATCGCCCGCACGCTTGACCGCCTCGGCTACGCCCCGCACCCCGCACGCGACGCGCGATCGCGCGAGGCCGCCAGGCGCGAGGACCGCCGCTTTCTCGTCCGCATCGCCGTCGCCGGCGCGATCGCCGGCAACTGCATGCTCCTCGCGCTCGCCCTCTACAGCGGCATGGTCAGCGGCATCGAGGCCGAGTTCCGCCAGTTCTTCCGATGGACGAGCCTCGGCCTGGGCCTCCTCTCGCTCGCCTGGCCCGGCCGCGTCTTCTTCCGCGGCGCGATCGCCTCCATCCGGGCACGCGCCCCGCGCCTCGACCTGCCAATCGCCATTGGCCTCGCCGCCGCGGGCCTCGTCGGCGTCGTCAACGTCCTGCGCGGCGAGGGCGACGTCTATTTCGACGCGCTCACCGTGCTCGTCTTTCTCCTCCTTTCCGGACGATGGCTCCAGCACCGCCAGCAGCGCTCCGCGGCCGACGCCGTCGAACTCCTCTACTCGCTCGCCCCCGCCTGGGCGCGCCTTGTAGGCCCCGACGGCACTTCGCGCCGCGTCAGCGCAGCGAGCCTCCGCCCCGGCGACACCGTCGAGGTCCGCGCCGAGGAAGCCTTCCCGGCCGACGGTGTCATCGAATCCGGCCGCACCGAGATCGACGCCTCCCTCCTCACCGGCGAGTCACGCCCCATCGCCGCCGGACCCGGCGACCGCGTCCACGCCGCGACCACCAGCCTCGCCGGCCGCGTGCTCGTGCGCGTGCAGGCGACCGGCGCTGAAACCCGCGTCGGCCGCCTGATGGCCGGCGTCGAGGACGCCGCACGACGCCGCGCCCCCATCGTCGCCCTCACCGACCGCATCGCGGGGTGGTTCGTCCTCGTCGTCACCACGCTCGCCGCGATCACCTTCTCCCTCTGGGTGCGCCACGACCCCGCAAGGGCGATGGAGTCCGCCCTCGCGCTGCTCATCGTCACGTGCCCGTGCGCGCTCGGACTCGCCACCCCCCTCGCGATCACCGCGGCCGTCGGGCGGGCCTCGCGCCGCGGCATCCTCATCAAGGGGGGGGCCGCCATCGAACGCCTCGCCCGACCGGGCGTCATGCTCCTCGACAAGACCGGCACCGTCACCCAGGGCCGGCTCGCCGTCGTCCGCTGGGAGGGCGACTCCGACGCCCTCGCCCTCGCCGCCGCCGTCGAGCGAGACTCCTCGCACCCCGTCGCGCGTGCCATCATCGCGCACGCCGGCGACGAGATCGCCACGGCGGCGAGCGGCGTCTCGCAGACTCTCGGCTCAGGCGTTCTCGGCACGGTGTGCGGACGCCGCGTCGAGGTCGGCTCCGTCGCGTTCATCACCGATCGGCCCGCATGGCTCACCGACGCGATCCAACGAGCGACCGCCGACGCGCTCTCGCCCGTCCTCGTCGCCGTGGACGGCCGCGCCGTCGCGCTCGCCGCCCTCGGCGATCCCCTCCGCGAGGACGCCCGAGCCTCCATCGACGCGCTCCGCGCCGACGGCTGGCGCGTGCGCCTCCTCTCCGGCGACCACCCGGAGGTCGTCCGCGCCGTCGGTCGCTCGCTCGGGCTTGAAGAACGCGACTGCCTCGGCGGTGCAACTCCCGAGCACAAACTCCGCGTCGTCGAGGAAGAACTCGCCCGCGGCCATGTCGTCATGGTCGGCGACGGCGTCAACGACGCCGCCGCGCTCGCCCGTGCAACCGTCGGCGTCGCCGTCAGCGGCGGCGCGGAGGCCAGCCTCGCCGCCGCCGACGCCTACCTCCGCACCCCCGGCCTCGCGCCCATCGTCGAACTCTGCCGCGGCTCGCGCCGCACCGTCGGCGTCATCCGGCGCAACCTCGCCGCCTCGCTCGCCTACAACGCCGTCGCCGTCGCGCTCTGCATGGCAGGGCTGATCTCCTCGCTCCTCGCCGCCGTGCTCATGCCCCTCAGTTCCCTCACCGTCGTCTTCCTCTCCTACCGGTCGCGGACCTTCGGGGGCGACGCATGAGCGTGATCTACCTCGTTCTCCCGCTGGCGATCGCGCTCGCCGCGCTCGGTGTGTGGGCGTTCATCCGGGCCGCGCGCCAGGGTCAGTTCGACGACCTCGAAACCCCAGCCGCGCGGATGCTGCCCGACGACGACCCGCCCGAGCGCGCCCCGCGATCATGACGCATCGCCGCCCGCCGCGCGACGCACCGAGCCGTCCTGGGCCACCGTGAACACGCCATCGACCGATCGGATGTGCAGGTCGCGCTGCGGGAAGGCGATCTCGATCCCCGCCGCACGGAAGGCCGCGTCGATCGCCAGGTGCAGCTGGTGTCGCGTCGGCACCAGCCGGTCGATCGCCGGCAGGAAGACGCGCAACTCGAAGTCCAGGCTGCTCTCGCCGAAGCGCTGGAAGACGACCGTCGGCGCGGGGTCCTTCAGCACGTTCTCGTTCGCGTTCGCGACCGCGAGCAGCGTGCGCTCGACCAGCGCGGTGTCCGACCCGTACGCCACGCCGATCGTCGTCGTCAGCCGCAGCGTCGGGTCCGACAGCGACCAGTTGATGATCTGGTCCGTGATGAACGCCTTGTTCGGAACGATCAGCTCCTTCCGGTCCCAGTCGAGGATGGTCGTCGCTCGCATCCGAATGCGCGCGACCGTCCCCGACACGTTCCCGATCGTCACGACGTCGCCCACGCGCACGGGCCGCTCGGCCAGGATGATCAGGCCCGAGATGAAGTTCGCGAAGATCTCCTGCAGCCCGAACGCCAGCCCGAACGTCAGCGCGGCCGCAAGCCACTGAACCTTCGACCACCCGATCCCCAGCGCGGTGCACACCGCCGTCACTCCCACGATGAGAATCAGGTAGCGGGCAACCGTGCTCACCGCGTACCGCGAGCCGGCGTCCATCGGCAGCCGCTTGAGCAGCGTGATCTCCAGCAGGCCCGGAACGTTGCGGGCCAGCACCGTCGTCAGCAGGATCAGCAGCGCCGCCGCGCCGAGGTCCGCCAGCGTCACCGAGGCCGGAATCGCCGCCCCGGACTCGCTCTCCGAAGCGCCCCGCGTCGGCGTCAGCGGCGGCACGCCGGGGATGCTCGGCGAAGATGCACCCGCCCCAGCCGACCCGGGCGCAGCAGCCGCGGGCGCCGCGGGCGCGGCATCCACCGCGACGGGAGCGACCAGCGCGGACACGTCGTCCACGTACATCGAGTCCAGCATCCGCACCGTCGGCCACACCTGCACGCGGTCCAGCACGCGCAACGCCGGGAGCGTCCCAGCCCACACCGAGTACAACCCCAGCACCACCGACACCGCGACCACCGCCCGGATCAACTGCCGCGTCTGCGCGTCGATCACCGGCACTTCGAGCTCGCGCTCGTCGGCCAGCGGGACCGCCTCGACGCCGCTCTCCGCCTGTTCCTGCGCCGCGGCGCGCCGCTCCTTCGCCCGCGCGATCGCCAGCCGCCGGCGCTCCACGAACAACCAGCGCAGCAGCATCGCGTACACCAGCACCAGGACCAGCAGCAGCAGGATCGAATCGACCAGCCGCACCGCCAGCTCGTGGGCCGTGTAGTGGAACCCCGCCAGCGACAGCACGCACAGCGCGAGTGGCGCGCCCACCAGCAACGGGTACCACACCCACTTCAGCCGGTCCATCCAGCCGCCACGGTTGCTCGTCGTGAAGTAGACGCCGATCGGCCCCGACGGACGGAAGAGCCTCTGGACGACCGCCGCCAGGGCCACCAGCCCCGCGATGAACGCCATCCGGCCCAGCGATTCGTTCCACGCCTCGCTCACCGTCTGCCGGTCGATCGTGCCCACCACGAACACGATCGGCCCCGCCGCGCACAGGAACCAGAGCATGTGCCGGCGCACTCGCCGCACCGTCGCCGAGGGCCACCGGAAGTGCGCCTCCGCAAGACCGTTCGGCTTCAACGCGTGCCACGCCATCAGCAGCGCGAACAGCACGTACCCCGCGCGCCGCAACGCCGGTCCCGCCGCACGCGCGATCTCCACCTGGTCCGTCGGCGCCGCGATCCACCACCCCAGCAGCAGCAACGCCGCCGGAACCGGCGCGGCCTTCAACGCGGTCAACCCCAGCGCCCTGATCGTCAGCCGGTACGAGTCCGTCGTGAAACGCCGGCACGACTCCGCCAGCTTCGCCAGCCGACGCGACGCCCACGGCGACGCGCCCCCAAGCATCACCAGCAGCAGCGCCGACAGCCCCGACGCCAGCGTGTCCGTCGCCGACCGGACCCACGCACGCCGCACCGCCTCCGGCCAATCCGGCGACGCCACCAGCCACCGCGCCGCCTGCGCCGCCTGCACAGGGTCAGGCAATGCCCCCCCCCGAACGCTCCGCAGCCACAGGATGCGCCGCTCCACGTACCCCCGGAACTGCTCCGTCGCCAGCAGCAGTTGCCTGCTCAGCGCGTCCAGCTCCGGCGCGATCCGCTCCACGTACAACTCGTGGTCGTCCGTCAGCGCGGCCAGCAACGCCCGACGCTGCGCCAGCAGCTCCCGCGCCAACTCCCGGATCGCCTGCGCCTCCGCCTCCCCGGGCGGGGGCGACAGCCCCGCGATCAGGTCCGCGATGAACGCGTCCTCGTCGCGCACGCTCGCCGCCAGTTCCTCGGCCTGCAGCAGACGCACCTGGCTGTCCGCCACCGCCGCCCGACGCTCACGCGACCGCTGCCGCAGCAGCGACTCGTCCGGAAGCCGCTCCAACTGCCGACGCAGCAACTGACCCACCGCGCTCGTCAGCCCCGCCGCGTCCACCTTCCGGCTCACCGACGCGAACTCGCGCTGCAACCGCACGATCTCCTGCGGCAACGCATTGAGCTCCGCCCTCGCCTTGGCCAGCCGCTCCGCGATGCCGTCCCGACCCGTCCTCGCGTCCGCGATCTCCTGGTTCTGCTCCGCCAGCTCGCGCAGCGCCGGCGTCAGCGCGGCCGCCTCGCGCCGAAGCCGCTGCGCCTCGCGCGCCTGCTCCTCGGCCTGCCTGCGCCGCCGCTCCTGCGCCTCCGCCTGCCACGCCGCAACCGTCGCCTCGAGCGTGGCGACACGGCGCGCCGCACGGTTGCGCTGCTCCGGCAGCACCTCGCGCCGCGCGTCGTACCGCCCACGCTCCTTCTCGTAACTCGTGATCTCCGACGCCAGCGCGCGCCGCTGCGCCAGCAGCAGGTCCAGCCGCGCTCGCTCGACCTCGTCCGCCGGCGCGGGCGCGAGGCTGATCCGCTCGTCCAGTTCCGCCAGCCTCGCCCGCCCCTGCGCCACCAGCTGCGCGATCTCCGTCCGCCGCTGCGAGCGACGCTCAGGCTCCGCCTCCAGCCGCGCCAGTTCCTCCCGCGCCGCGGCCAGTTCCGCCTGCGACTCCGCGAGCCGCTGCTCCGCGTCCTGCACCGTCGCCCCCGCCGGCAGGTCCACCACCGGCGCGGGCGCCGGCTCCGCCAGCTCCGCACGGATGCGCTCCAGCAACGCTGGCGACTCCGCGATCAGCCGGTCATACTCCGCGATCTGCACCTCGAACCCCTGCGCCGCACGCAACGCCTCGATCGTCTGCTGCAGCAGCCCCGCCAGCTCCACCCGCGCCGACTCCGGCAGGTCCGTCCGTTCGCCCACCGCCGCAAGGCGACGCTCCACCTCGTCGAGCCGCGGCGCCTCGGGCGGCGGCGTCGGCTGCGCCATCACCGGCAGCCCGACCACGCACCACGCCACCAGCGCGACGACCATCCGAAGCGCCATGCCTGCCCGTGCGTCAGCCCGCCCCATGCGATCCCCGTGTGCAAATGCCCGGGCGCACCCCGCGTCCCGTGCGTGCATCGTACCCCCCGCACGCTCGCCGCTCGTCCGCGCCGCGCCGAGTGCCGCGGGGGGCTAAGGTTGCAGGGCATGGAGGGGACTACCGCACCGCTGCCGCCGTCGGACGGCCGCGATCCCGCCGATGCCGCGCGCGCCCGCTCCGAAGAGATGTTCGACCGCCTCTACGCCGACCTGCGCCGGTACGCCCACTCCCAGATGAAGTTCGAGCGCGCCAGCGGCATCCTCCAGCCGACCGCCCTCGTCCACGAGGCCTACCTCAAGGTCCTCTCCACGCCCGAGGCCGAGTGGGAGAGCCGAGGCCACTTCTTCGCCGCCGTCGCCCAGACCATGCGACGCATCCTCATCGACGACGCCCGGCGGCGCCACGCCCTCAAGCACGGGGGGGGGCGAAAGCGCGTCCCGCTCGACACCGGCTTCTCCTCGCGCCCCGAGTCCGCCGGCGAACTCCTCGCCCTCAACGAGGCCCTCGACAAACTCGAACGCACCGACGCGCGCATCTTCCGCGTCGTCATGCTCCGCTTCTTCGTCGGCCTGCGCATCGAGCAGATCGCCGAAGCCATGGACTGCTCCCCCCGCACCGTCAAGCGAGACTGGGAAGCCGCCAAGGAATGGCTCAAGGCCGAACTGGCGGGAACCTCCCCGGAGTGAGTATCCTGCCCTCCCGCCCGCGGCACGCCCGCCGCGCCGGAGGGCAGGAGAGCCGACCATGCCGCGACGTGCATTCCCACGGTTCGCCACGCGCCTCGCGGCGTGCTCGGGCGTCGCCGCCGCGGGCGCGCTCACGCTCGGCGCCTGCAACACCACCTACACCGTGGACCTCACCAACCGCATGAGTGTCCCGATCACCGCCTGGCTCTCGCAGGACCGCCTCGTCGACGAGCCGGTCCGCCTCGCCTCGACGCGACTCGCCCCCGGCGAGAGCGCGGCCCTCGGCCCCGTCGAAGCCCCGTGGACCGACCCCATGCGCCTCTATGTTGTGCAGGCCGACGAGGCAGGACTCCCGCCGAGCAAGTTCTACGTCCGCCGCGGCTACCAGCGCATCGAAGTCGTCGCCGACGGCGACGCGACCTACGGCTCGCCTCGCTTCACCGTGATCCCGGACTGATCGCCGAAGGAGAACCCGATGCTCCCACTCGCGCTCATCGCCTTGCTCGTGCCCGCCCAGGCGCAGCAGCCGCAGCAGCAGCCCGCGCGCACTCCCGCCGGCGCGCCGCTCCACCCCATCATCACCGAAGTCCTCTACGCCGTCCCGCGCGGGCCGGAGGGCGACGCCAACCGCGACGGCCTCCGCGACGCCCTCGGCGACGAGTTCGTCGAACTCTACAACCCGCACGACAAGCCCATCCGCCTCGACGGCTACACCATCAACGACCGAAACCCCCCCGGCAGCAACCAGGTCTCCTTCGTCTTCCCCAGGTTCGAACTCCCCCCTCGCGCCGTCGTCGTCGTCTTCAACGGCGTGAATCAGACCTGGACCGGCCCCGTCGGCGACTCCACCAAGGCCCCCGACAAGCCCCACGACGACTTCGACGGCGCATGGGTCTTCACCATGAGCAACACCTCGAAGAGCACCGGCCTCGCCAACGACGGCGACTGGGTCGTGCTCCTGGACGCCAAGGGCGAGCCGGTCTCCTGCGTCACCTGGGGCAAGACCGACACGCCGCCCCCATTCCCCGACTCCGTCGTCGAGCGCGCCCCGAACGCCTCCGCCGGCAGCGTGCAGCGGACGCAGCCTCTTGCAGGCTCACCCTTTACGGCGCACCCCACCGTCGGCGGCCTACGGTTCAGCCCCGGCACCCCGCCGGGCGGCCGGCAGGCGAGCGCACCGACCGACGAGGGCCGCTGACGATGGCGTGGATCACCAAGGACTCCGCCGGCGCGCAGGTCGAACGCCGCGACGAGCCGTATCTGACCGCCGACATGCGCCGCGATCTCGACGAGCGCATCCTCCCGCGCTACGAGCGCAAGGCCGGCGCGCTCCTTCCCGCGCTTCACATGGTGCAGGAGCGCTACGGCTGGATCCCCCACCAGGCGATGATGGAGATCGCCCGCCACCTCGGCCTCTCCCCCGCCGAAGTCCTCGACACCGCCAGTTTCTACGAGGAGTACTGGCTCCGACCCAAGGGCAGGCACGTCGTCGCCGTCTGCCGGTCCATCGCCTGCGAGTTCTGCGGCCAGCAGGCCATCACCGACGCCGTCCGCGAAGCCCTCGGCATCGACGTCGGCGAGACCACCGACGACGGCGAGTTCACCCTCATCGAGCTCGAGTGCCTCGGCTCCTGCGGCACCGCGCCGGCCGCCCTCATCGACCACACCCTCCACGAGAACCTCAAGCCCGCCGACGTGCCCCGCCTCCTCGCCGAGGCGAAGCGCACCCACGGGCACTGACCCACGCGACCGGAGCCGGCGATGGCCGAGGGACAGCCCAAAGTCTGCGTCATCTGCAAGCAGGACTGCTCCGCCCGTCCGCACGTCAAGGACAGGCAGGGCCGATACGCCTGCCGCGCCTGCATCGAGAAGCAGCAGGCCAGGGCCGCCGCGAAAGCGCCCCCCCAACCGCAGACCGGCGGCACGGACCCCGTGATGGCGCGACTTGTCGAAGGCTCCGTCGCCGTGAAGTCCACGCCCTGCCCCCAGTGCAACAGCCCCATCCCCCCCGGCGGCGTCGTCTGCGTGCAGTGCGGCTTCAACACCGAGACCGGAAAGTCGATGCGCACACGCGTCACCGTCGAGGAACCTGAAAAGAAGAAGGGAAAGAAGCGATAGCCGCGCACACGCACGCTGCGCACTATCCTTCTCCGATGCCCGGCGCCCCCCGCAAGACCCTCATGCGCTCCCTCGGCGAGTTCCTCGGCGAGGTCTGGAAGGGCGTCCGCCACGACCCCGCCGCGCCGAAGACCGAAACCCTCCGCCGCGAAACGCAGGAGCAGACCCGCGACACCCCCGCCGGGCGTGTCACGCTCCGGCGCACCGTCGTCGAAGAGATGCGCATCGAGCCGCCCCCCCCCACGCCCAAGGAGCAGGCCCCATGATGCGCCACGCCGCGACGATTCTCGGTTCCGTCTCTCTCCTCCTCGCCGCCTGCGGCACGTCGCACCCCCAGTTCACCTTCCTCAACGACTCCACCGCCGACCTCGCCCTCCGCGTCTACGAAGGCCAGAGCGACACCACCACCCTCGACGCCCCCCTCGTCGGCCCAGGCGGCTCCATCTCCGTCCCCCTCGAAGCCCCCATCGACCCCGACTGGCAAGGCCCGCGCGTCCGCGTCCTCGTCGCCCCCATCACTCCCCGCGGCACAGGCGACGCCTACGAACTCGCCCTCTTCAAACCACCCTTCCGCGTACGCGCCTACGGCATTCCCACCGACCTCCGCTTCGCCGCCGGCGCGGAATCCGAACCCCCAACCGCAGCCGACATCCGAGACCGCCCCCCACCTCGCGTGCCGGGTGATGCCGTGAGGTAGCAGGGTCTGCCGTTCTGAGGCCAAAAACCAGCGAAATGCGCTTGGCGCGCGCAGGCTCTTCCGGCATACTGCCGGCGTGGGCGCCTTGTGCCCGGTTCACCGTCGCGGCGGGCCGGGTTGGTGAACGCACACCGGACATCGGGAGACCGACCATGGCAGCGACCGGCACGAAGGGCATCGCGAGGCGACTTCATTCGATCGTC